>DATEPP010000141.1:0-13137 GCA_035273165.1 Gemmatimonadaceae bacterium | reverse complement strand
TGCGCGCGGCCATGGCGGTGATCGGACAGGGTGCTGTCACAATCGCGCGTCGTGGCAGTCGAGTCTTCGCGAACGGCAAGGCGCTTCCCGACACCCTGGCGGCCGGTCCGGAGCTCGGCGCTCAGATGATGGCACACGGTGTCATGGTGATCGAGATCGCGGCGTCCTCGCCTCCGGCGGATCTTCTCGGCACCGCTCGCATCTTCTCGACGCCAGCGACGCGCGGTGACAAGGGGCATAGGGCAAAGGAGCAGCTCGATGCGCTGAAGACGGCTTCGGTGAAATTCGCGTTCGAGGACCCGTCTCTGGGGCCGAAGCTCGACGACAAGCTCGCCGAGCCGACACCCTTGCCCAGCCGGGCGATGCTTCGGCCGACGCCGGCGCTGGGCGTTCCGACCCCGCGACAGGGGATGGCGTTCGTCGAAAATCGCGAGATGTGGCACCAGTTCAAGGCGGTCCAGATGAGCGGGGAAGACACCGCCGCCCTGTTCGCCCAGCTCGACCGCGCGCAGCTGCCAAACGAGGAAAGCCAGGTGCTGGACGAGCTCGGGACACTCGCTGAGCACGCGTCGCGCGACGGGCGAACCCATGTCCTGGCGGCGATCTGCATCGGTCTGGTGAAGCGCGAGACCAATGGCAGCAGCGACAGCCGACGGCAAGCGTGCACGATGATGCTTCGGCGGCTCCTGCGCCCAGCGCTGCTCCGAGGTATCGCGCAGCTGCTACCGCGAAAGAGGGACATCGCCGCCGAACTCGAGGCGGTGCTCGCCCGTGCGGGCGCCGAAGGCGCCGATTCGGTGATCGAGCTATTGACCGAGGAAGGGTCGGCGTCGGATCGCCACGTGTATCTCGACATCCTGCCGCGTCTCCAGACGGGCGTGCCAACGCTCGTGCACATGCTCGGCGACACGCGCTGGTTCGTGGTGCGCAACGCCGCGGACTTGTTAGGCGAGATGAAGGTGCAGTCGGCGGAATCCGCGCTGCTGCCATTGCTCGAGCACGCGGACGACCGCGTGCGCAAGTCCGCCGCGAATGCCTTGATCAATCTCGGCACAACGGCCGGATTCCGCGCCGTCTGCGAGATGCTTCAGGCAGAATCGCCGAAGACCCGTGTGCACGCGGCGATGGCCCTCGCGTCGCGCCGGGACGAGCGGAGCACGGCACAGCTCCGGACGGTGCTGGAGGACGAGCCCGACACCGAGGTTCAGCTCGCGCTGCTTGGTGCGTTAGGCAAGATCGCGACACCGGCGGCGGTGGAGCAGCTGATCAGAGCGGCCGAGCCGAAGCGGCGGTTGCTCGAGCGCAAGCCGACCGCGTTCCGCATTGCGGCGATCCAGGCGCTGGCGGAAGCGAAGACGCCGGCGGCGGTAGCGGCGATCGCGGTGCTGCGCGAGGACAAGGAGCGCGAGGTGCGTGAAGCGGCCGCTCGCGCCTACCAGCACGCCTCGAGAACGAACTAGCGAGCGGTGAAGTCGGTCTTCGCGCTAACGGCTTTGCAGGCCTCCGCTATCAGCGTCGCGACCTTGTCGACGTCCTCGAGGCTGATCATCTCGTTAGGCGAGTGCATGTAGCGGTTCGGCACGGAGACGAGCGCGGTCGCGACGCCTTCGCGGGCGATGTGGATCGCGTCGGCGTTCGTCGACGTGTCGCGGCCAACCGCGTGCACCGAGTACGGAATCTTCTTCGCCGACGCCGTCTCGCGGAGGAGATTGAAGACGACGGGTGAGATGAGCGAGCCACGGCTGATGACCGGGCCTCCACCCATCTTGTGCTCGCCGAGCTCTTTCTTCTCGAGATTCGGGTGATCGGTCGCGAAGGTCACGTCGACGACGATCGCCATCTGCGGATTGATGCAGTGCGCGCAGACGAGCGCGCCGCCGCCGTGCCATGCGATCTCCTCCTGCACCGTCGCGGCGGCGACGACGCGCGCGGCTCCCGGATTCTCCGCATAACGACGGAGCGCCTCCAGCACCACGAAGGCGCCGATGCGGTTGTCGATCGATCGGGAGACGAGCCGGTTGTTGGGAAAATCCACGCTCCTGGAGTCGATTACTCCCGCGTCGCCGATGGAGAGCCGCTCCTCGACCTCGGCGCGGTTCGCGGCGCCGACGTCGACCCAGAGATCGGTCATCTTCGACGCGTGCTCGCGATCGCTGTTCTTCATCAGGTGGATCGGCTTCTTGCCGACGACACCAACGACGTCGCCGCCCCGGCCAAGGAAGCGGATGCGCTGTCCGACGAGGACTTGGGGATCCCACCCGCCGATCGGGGAGATGTAGATGAAGCCCTCGTCGTCGACGTACTGAACGATGAGACCGATCTCGTCGAGGTGGCCGTCGAGCATGATCGTCGGTGAGCCCTGCGGGTTCACCTCGGCCATGCAGTTGCCCGCCACGTCCGTGCTCACGTGCTTCGTGAATCGCGCCGCCTCTTCTCGCCAGATGCGGCCCGCTGCCGCCTCGTAACCCGATGGACCGGGGGTGTCCAGCAGCCGCTTCAGGAACGTGATCGAGGACGGATTCAACATGCGCGTTCTACAAGGTGTGAGGCCTGCGGTCAGTCGGCTTCGACCGGCTTCGTGAGAGGACGAGACGCATGGGCCATCGGAAACTCAAACCGGAAAGGCGAGGGTTTGCAACGGCGATGGCGGCCGCGGCCGTCGGCTGGGCGGCGGTTCTCAGTCCCTCGTCCTGGCTTTCCGCCTTACACGGTGTGAGGACTGCCTTTCTCTTCCCGCACGGGGAACGCCCAGAAGCTGACGGCGAAGATGAACACGCCCGCTACGTACCACCGAAGGTCTTCGGTGAGGCCGTAGTACAGGATGCCGAACCACGCGAGCATCTGGCCGAGAAGCCAACCGCTGAGGCTTTCGGGAATGCGCAGCTGCGCGCGGCGGCGCTGGGCGAAGCGGCTGTTGTAGAAGCGCATGTCCACCATCTGCGCCAGCGCGTAAAGCCAGGTGAGGACCCCGACGCCGCGCAGCTTGAAGATGAAGTTGGGAGCGCGCACCGTCGCGGGGCCGAGGGTGTGGAAGATCCACACGACCAGGCCGAAGAAAAGCGTCAACCCGAGCAGAACCCCGCGCATGTGGGCGAGCCGCTCTGGCGTGAGCCAATCGTACCGGTCCGTTATTCCGTTCGAGGCATCGAGACCGGCAATGGGTGGGACCATGAATTCCCCTGACCGCGTATGTGTGGCGTCCGTGAGGTCGACCGCCCGCGCCGGACACCGCAATATATGGTCGGGGCAGCGCCTCGCCTACGTACCGGGGACCCTCGTCCAGATGAGAATTACGCCGCAGATGGTAGTGCCTTCTTTCGTATTGAACTGCGGCGGCACCGTGGAGGCACCAGAGTAAATCTCGATCCCCTCTACGTCCTGCGGGACGATGTCATCGATGTTGAGATTCCACGTCTTGACGCCATCGACCCAATACTGCGGCGGGCAATCGTGCGTCCCCTGAGCGCGACTGAAGCGGAGGGTGGCCTGCCCCCCGCCACGAATCGGAGTGAGCCGCGCACCGGGGACCATGCGCATCATGTCGCTGAGGTTCATTGGGTTGCGCTTCTCGATCTGCTCGCGCGTGACGAAATGGCCGAAGCCGCTCGCCTTGCGATCGTAGAAGTCGCTCAGCATCTGGCGGCGACGTGTGATCTCTTCGACGGTCATCCCCTCGATCTCGGTGGCGGACGCCTCGAGGACGACCGCGAGTGCTACCGTCTGGCCATCGCCGATCTGGGCATCGACGGACTTGGGGGCAAAGCCGAGCCGACGAAAGTGAAGCTGGCGTTTGCCGGCTGAGATATTCGCGAAGCGGAAGACGCCAGTGCTGTCCGAGTAGACGGCGCCCTTCGTCTGGAGGAGCACGACCTCGACGCCCGGAATCGGCATTCCCGCCGAATCCTTGATGGTGCCGGAGATCGAACCCACGGACTGCGCGGACGCCGACCATGCGGCCGCACTGAGCAGCAGCACAGGAAGAAAACGCCGGACGCATGAGAGCAACGCCGCCGTCCGTGGGGACGATGTGTACATAGAACTCTCCACTGGCGTGCCTTACGAGCGAGGCAACGCCACTTCCCGTAGGGGCAAACGCCGTGCGCGCGGATCTATCGTGAGGCGCGCATCCGGTAGGGACCGCCAGTCGCTCGGCGCGGACGGCCCAGTAGTTATGAACCCAACGAGAATGGTATGCGTTCAGTCCGGTGCGGGCGAGGGTTTTGGGACGAACCGAAGGAGTGCGGAATGACGAGGGATCTGCTTTTCGGTTCGCGTTTGGCCTGGAAGCGTCCCTGATGAGAGAGTGAAGGGATCACGGATTCCACTGATGTTACAGATTCCACGGATACGACAAATAGCGGCGACGGCTCTTTTCAAAAGGTCGTTGCCGCTTTTTGTCAGCGGTTTCAGGGCTTGTCAGTGTCGTCAGGGGCCCCTGAAGATCTGCGCCGCCAGGATCTTGTCGGTGTGAGGAGCGGAGTGCACGCCCGCTCTACTCTCTGTTCCCTACACGCGCCAGCGCGCGAGTCGGGAACCAGCGCCGGGCGGCGACGACGAGCACGATGACGAGGATGCCTAACGGGATGACCACGCCGAGGGCGGCGATGAGACCGGCCGTGAAGCCGACCAGATTGCGCCACGCCTGGACGAACGCGTCCCGGATCGGCCGCTGGCCTGGATGGTCGGCGACAATCGGGTAGGGTTCGTGGATGCCGATGCTGAGAGTGCTGATGGAAGCGCGGGTGCGCAGGTAGCGCATGCGTCCCTCGTAGCGCTCGATCTGCTCGCGGACCCGTGCGAGCTCACGCTCGACGGTCAACACGTCGGCGAGCTTGCCAGTGCGAGTGGCGAGGAGCTCGACGAGGCGCTGCTCGAGACGGCGCGCATTGGCGACGCGGGCCTGCACGTCGACGTATTCCTCGCCGACATCCTGGACGGTGACGCTCACTGACTCGACTTTGCCAATCGGGGCCAGCCCGTTGATCGCCTCGTCGAATTTCTCTGACGGGATGCGGAGCTCGAGCGAGGCGGCGCGGGTTTGCTGCTTGCCGCCCTCCATGGAGGTGTTGGCGATCACCGCGCCGGTGCGGCGAGCAACGTCCCGGATGCGTGCGATGCCAATCTCCAGGGAGTCGACTTGCAGCGATGCCTCTCCCGTGCGGACGAGCATGGAGCCGGGTGCGACCTCGGGTTGCTGCTCCGGTTCTTCGGCCGCTTCGGCTCCTTCTGCCCCGGCGGCGTTTCCCTCCCCCTGACTGAGCTTGAGGACGGCCCGTCCGGCAATGGCGCCGGCCGCGCGCCTCCCGGGCGCGACGGCAGACCTGCGGGCATCCATCGCGACGGCGGCAGCAGTCGCGGTGTCAAGGGCCATGGCAGGGCTCGACGCGCTGAGCTGATCGCTTGCCTTGCTTGCGGCTGAGGACAGTGGACGAGAGCTGTCGCAGGCGGCAGCGGTGACGACGAGGGTTGCTACCATGGTGCGAAGGATGGGTGCGCGCGCGCTGGCTGACATCGATTCCTCAGTGAGCGGAGCGAGCCGACGGAGCCGAGCCTGATCGTCGGGTCGCTCGAAGTCCTTGCGAGGCCCGGCCCGGGAGGGAGACGTCGACGGTGACGGAACTTGCACATGCTTTTTTGGCCTCTCCTTAGCTTTCAGCGAACCGCGTTCGGGAGCTTCATGCCGCGTCATCGGATCATTCGGGTCTTGCTTGCCGCCGTCGCCCTCGGGGGAGCGGGTTCACAACTGCGGGCACAGACACCCCTCCAGGAGTCACCACGGACGACGTCCGCCGAGCTGCGGGACATGCGATACGATGTGACCTACGATCACACGACCGCACCGCAGCGCATCGTGAAGGTCGCGACGACCTTCACCGTGGCGGGGGCCGGACCGGTGGTGTTGTCGCTGCCGGAGTGGACGCCAGGCGCGTACGAGATCAGCAACTTTGCACGCTGGGTGATCGATTTCGCGGCCACCGGCGACGGCAAGAGTCTGGCGTGGAGCAAGCATGACTTTGACAGCTGGCGCATCGAGCCGGCCGGCGCGAAGAGCATCACTGTGACCTTCAGCTACGTCGCCGACACGCTCGACAACGCCATGGCGTGGTCGCGGCGCGATTTCGTGCTCTTCAACGGCACGAACGTGTTCCTGTATCCGGAAGGGCGCTCACTGCTCTATCCAGCGACAGTGACGGTACACACCGATCCCGGATGGCGCGTCGTCACGGGGATGCACGCGGAGGCCGCGAACAGCTATCGCGCAAGCAACTATCACGACCTCGTGGACATGCCGTTCTTCGTCGGGCGGCTCGACGTGGACAGCGCGCAGATCGCCGGTAAATGGGTGCGGTATGCGACGTACCCGCAAGGAAGCGTGAGCGGCTCGGCCCGACAGACGGCGTGGGATCAGCTCAAGCGCGTGATTCCAGCGGAGGTGGCGGTGTTCGGCGAGGCGCCGTGGGAGAACTACACGGTGATGCAGATCGCGGATTCGTCGTATCAGGGGGCGAGCGGGTTGGAGCATCAGAGCTCGCATGTCGATGTCGTGACACCGATGGCGATCGGGAGCACGTTCCAGCCCTCACTCTACGCGCACGAGATCTTCCACTCGTGGAACGTGAAGCGCCTGCGGCCGGCCGACATGTGGCCATACGCGTATGACCGCGCGCAGCCGACGCCCTGGCTCTGGGTGAGCGAGGGGATCACGGATTACTATGCGGACCTGGCGGAAGTGCGCGGCGGCGTGATCGACGAGAACGGCTTCTACGCGGCGACGGCGGCGAAGATGCGCGAGGTCAGCGACACGAGACCGGTGTCGCTGGACGATGCGTCGATCGACACGTGGATCCATCCCGTGGACGGGACACAGTACACGTACTATCCGAAGGGCTCACTCGCCGGGCTCCTGCTGGACGTCCTGATCCGCGATGGGAGCGACAATCGCAGCTCGCTCGACGACGTGATGAGAGAGCTCTATACGACCACGTATAAGGCCGGTCGTGGCTTCACCGGGAACGAGTGGTGGCCGGCGGTGAGCAAGGCAGCTGGCGGTCGCTCGTTCGCGGACTTCGCGGCCAAATACGTGGAGGGCCGAGACTCCTATCCGTTCGAGCAGGTGCTGGCGCTCGCGGGGATGCGCGCGACTCGTCCGAACACGCCGCGCTTGGGCGTCTACACGATCGGCGACTCGGCCGGCGTGCTGGTGACACGCGTCGAGGAGAACAGCTCCGCCGCGGCGGCCGGAGTGAGGGAAGGCGACTACCTGCTCGCGGTCGGCGAGATTCCCGTGACGGACGAGCAGTTCGGCGAGCATTTTCGCGCGAAGTTCGGCAGTGCGGCGGAGGGGTCGCCGATCTCGGTGCAGGTGCGGCGCGCCGGCGCGACGACGACGCTCACCGGCAAGCTCCGGTTCGCGCCTGGTGACTATCTGGTGGGCGCCGATCCCAAGGCGTCGGCGAAGGCAGTGCGTATTCGGAATGGGATATTACGCGGCACGAAAGGGTGATCCCGCCGATAGAAGCTTGGCGGCGCGATTGAGACTGTAATTTACCGCAGAGGACGCGGAGGATGCAGAGGACTGCAAGGGCAAAATCCTCTCTTGCTTTGCAGTCCTCTCCGTCCTCTGCGTCCTCTGCGGTAAGAAAAGATTTTGGATTACGTCCGATCCAATTCGCGCGCGTAGCCAGCCAGATTGGTACCGTCCGGGAGAGCGGACTTTACCAACTTCATAACGGTGCTCAGCGCCTCGTCGTCGTCGATCGGGATGGTGATGCCGTTGATGCGGCGTTGCAGGGTCGCGAGAGGCATCTGGGTTGGCGACGCGACGAGCAGGAGGTAGCCGATCGGACTCGCGCCGGGACCGGGCTCGCCGCGTAGCCCGCCGAGTCGGGTCGAGTCGCCGCGGGTGCGTGTCGTATCACGGAAGAGGGTATCGGGGCGAATCGACGGCGACGGTTGTGGATTTCGCCGCGTGGTGCCCTGGCTGCCCCGGCGAATGGCGGCGAGCATGCTGTCGCGATTGAACGGCGTCTCCGTGAAATGGACCGGAATCGTGTGCGAGCCCGCGTCGACGTGGGTGTCCATCGTCGTGTCGGTCGGGTAGACGATGACCGCACCACGTCCGGGGACGACGAAGAGTGCCGCAACGTACGCCGGCTGGGTGAGGTTCACCGTGATCTCGCGCGGCGTCTTCTGGTTCGGCGGCGTCGTGAAGAGCGGATTCACCGACCCATAGTCGCCGAGCTTACGGATCTCGGGACCGCTCGCGCAGGCCGTGACGGCGACAACGCTCGCGATGAGGACTCGACGAAACTGGAGCATGTGCTGGATCAGTTCAGGTTAATCGGCGCGATCAGACGCGATCAGACGCGCACGAGAAGACTGCGAGAATCTTACCATCTCCCGCGACTGGATGTTGGTCCATGGGCGTACGCTTGCGGTGCGCCGCTCGGGTGGAGATACTCGCGGACAACCCTTTCGATCCAGGCCCATCGCACATGTATGTATCGTCTCACCACGCCCGCGGTGTCGCCAGCGCGCTGTTCGTCGCCGCGGCACTCGCGGCCGGCTCGCGTCAGGCTACCGCACAGGGCGTCTCCGGACAGCCCGCTCCCCTCGCGACGTCGATCAGCGCCCGGACCGGCGGTTTCGAGAAGATGGACGGGTTCCTGCCGATCTATCTCGACCCGCGCACCGGGAAGCTCCTCCTCGAGCTGCCGCGCGACACGACGCGTGCCCTCCTCGTCATCACCCAGGCTACGGGACTAGGGTCCAATCCCATCGGCATCGACCGCGGATCGGACGGCGCGTCGCGCGTAGCGCGGTTCGACCGCGATGGTGACCGGGTGCTCGTGGTGTTCGAGAACTGGGCCTACCGGAGCTCGGCGGCGTCGAATGCGGCGCATCAACGCACCGTGCAGGAGGCATTTCCGCCAAGCACGGTGGCGGCGCTGCCGGTGCTGGCGACGGAAGGCAGCCGGCTGCTCGTGGACGCGAGCGATCTCGTTATGCGCGACTGGAATCGCGTCACGGAAACGCTGGCGTCGAGCCGGCAGGGAACATACGCACTGGCGCGGGACCGCTCGTCGATCTACCGGCCGTACACGAAGGCGTTTCCGGGGAATACGGAGATCGACGTCGCGCTCACCTTCACGACGAATGGCACGCCGGGTCCGATTGTCGAGCGCGTGGTGCCGGAGGGCCACGCGCTGACGCTGCGGCAGCACCTGACGCTGATGCCGCTGCCTAACGACGACTATCGGCCGCGGGCATGGGATCCACGCGTCGGCTACTTCGGGATCGCGTTCAACGACTACGCGCAGCCGATCCAGCTTCCACTCCAGGTTCGATGGATCGCGCGACACCGGCTCGAGCGGGTGAATCCGGCCGATCCGACTTCGCCGATCAAGAACCCGATCGTCTATTACGTCGATCGGGGAATTCCCGAGCCGCTGCGCACAGCGACGCTCGAGGGGGTGCGGTGGTGGGAGCAAGCGTTCGACCGCGCCGGACTTCGTGGCGGCTTCAAGGTCGAGCTTCTTCCCGAAGGCGCCGATCCGATGGACGCGAGATACAACGTCGTGCAGTGGGAGAATAGAAACGAGCGCGGCTGGTCAGTGGGCGGAGCGGTCAGCGATCCGCGAACGGGCGAGATTCTCAAGGGAATGGCAAGGCTCGACTCACACCGGGCGCGTACGGATTACAACCTCTACGCGGGGTTGATGGGAGCGGATGCCGCAGCGGCGGACACGGCGTTCGTCCTCGCCCGTGTGCGGCAGGTGAGCGCGCACGAAGTCGGCCACACGCTGGGGCTGGCGCACAACTACATCGCCTCGAGCTACGAGCGGGCATCGGTGATGGATTATCCGCCGCCGCGCGTCTCACTCAGACCCAACGGCGAGATCGATCTCAGTCAGGCGTACGGCGTCGGGCCCGGACCGTATGACGTGTGGGCGATCCACTGGGGCTACGGAATCTTTCCCGCCGCGAGCGAGTCCGATTCTCTCCGCGCGATCGTCGCGGATGGATTGAAGCGTGGCTACCTCTTTCTCTCCGACGCTGACGCGCGTCCCGAGTACGGCTCCGACCCCCGGGTGAATCTCTGGGACGATCGCGAGGCGGCGACGACCTTCCTCGAGAACCAGATGGCGGTGCGGCGCGTGGCGATGTCGCGCTTCGGGGAACGGAATATTCGCGTCGGTGATCCGATCACCTTACTGCAGGAGCGGTTCGCTCCCGTGTACTTCATGCATCGTTTCGCGCTGAACAGCCTCACGAAGACCATCGGCGGGATGGAGTACGCGAACGCGGTTCGCGGCGATCAGCAGCAGGCGACGCGCCCGGTGAGCGCGGCACAGCAACGCGCGGCGCTCGCTCTCCTTTTGCAGGCGCTCAAGCCGGCGGAGCTCGCGATCCCGGACACGGTGTTGACACTGATGGCACCAGGCGCGACGTCGGTGACGCCGTTCGTGGAGCTCTTCGGGAGCCGGACGCGTCCCACCTTCGACGAGCTCGGCGCGGCGCGAACACTGTCACAGATGATCGTGGACGGGATTCTACAACGCGACCGGGCGGCACGGTTGGCTCAGTTCGCCGCGCACGGAGCCGGCATCTCGTTAGGCAGTGTGATCGACGCGCTGGTGAACGCGACATGGCGGGCACCGGCGCCGGCGAGCGCGAAGCTGGCGGCGCTGCAGCGGGTGTCGCAGCGCGCGGTCGCGGATCGGCTCCTGCTCCTGGCAGCGGATTCCGAGGCGTCTCCCGAAGTGCGGTCGATGGCGGAGCTCAAGATCGCGGAGCTGCGGCCGAGTGCGGCGTCGTGGTCGAAGCAGGCGACGCGGAGCGAGGAAGATCGGGCGCATTGGCTCTCGCTCGCGGCCGATTTCGCGCGATGGATCGAGAAGCGGGAACTGCCGAGCCTGACGAGAGCGTTGCCCGCACCTCCGGGAGATCCGTTCTAGAAGACCGATCGGTACGGGCGGGTTGGCCGCGTGGGTGTTCCTGTTCCTCGTCCCATCCGGGATCTATGTGTCCGCAGCGTTGCGCTGGGGTCTTTTTCGCCTGATAGCGCCTGAGATCACGAGAGTGTGCGGTTAGCTTTGATGCAGGACCGATAGCTCCGAGGGTTTTTCATGCGCGTCACGAAGCTCGGCGTAGTTGGGGCGGGGACGATGGGGAGCGGGATCGCGGCGTTGGCAGCGTCGGCGGGGATGCCGGTCGTGCTGCTGGACGTGCCGGGACCGGAGAACGACCGGAACGCGGTCGTTAGGCAGGGCTTGGAGCGCGCGAAGAAGGCGCGTCCGGCGGCGTTCATGGATCCGGATCGTGCGTCGCTCATTCGCACTGGCAACACGGGCGACGATCTCGCGCTGCTCGCCGAGTGCGATCTCATCCTCGAGGCGATCATCGAGCAGCCAGGGCCGAAGCGCGAGCTGTACGCGCGTCTCGAGCCGCTCCTCCGCGGCGACGTCATCGTCGCGACGAACACCTCGGGCATCCCGATGCGCGTACTCACCGAGGGACGCTCGGAGACGTTCCGCGCGAACTTTCTCGGAATGCACTTCTTCAATCCGCCGCGGTATCTGCACCTCCTCGAGATCATCCCGACGCCGGATACGCGGAAGGAGGCGATCGATGCCGCCCGGCGCGTAAGCGAGCGAGTGCTCGGGAAAGGGATTGTCCTGGCGAAGGACGTTCCGGGGTTCGTGGCGAATCGGCTGGGTGTCTACGGAATGGTGCTCGCGCTCGACATGATGGAGCGCTACGGGTTCACGATCGACGAAGTCGATGTGCTCACCGGACCGCTGCTGGCGCGCGCAAAGTCGGCGACCTTCCGCACCGGCGACCTGACCGGGATCGACGTGCTGCTGCACGTCACCGAGGGCTTGAGTCAGGCGACTGGCGAGGCGTTCGCCATGCCAGCGTGGGTGAAGCAGCTCGTACAGTCCGGGCGCTCTGGCGAAAAGACGGGCGCGGGGTTCTACCGCCGGGTGGGGAAGGCGATCGAGACGCTCGATTGGAAAACGCTCAACTATGGCCCGCAGCAGCGCCCGGAGAACGGAGAGCTCGAGCGGCTCACGAATCTGCCGCTGACGGAGCGATTCGCCGGCTTACGAGAGCTCGAAGGGCGGTACGGCGAGTTCGCGCGGGAGTATCTGCTGCGCTTCTCGCACTACGTGCTGATGACGACGCCGGTGATCGCCTACGATCTCGTGAGCGTCGATCGTGCGATGGAGTGGGGGTACGCGTGGGACATCGGCCCGTTCAAGCAGATGGATCTCCTCGGCGTCGATTTCCTGACGAGCGGCTTCGAGCGGCTCGGCCTAACGACGCCGCCGATGCTGACGAAGGTCGAAGGCTGCTTCTATCGAAAGGCGGGGGACGAGCAGCGCTTTCTCGCGAACGGGGGCGGCTACGAGCGTGTTCCCGAGCTGGCGGGAACGATCCATCTCGCGTCGCAGAAGCGTTGGCGCCGGCTGCTCGAGGCGTCGGCGGACGCGAGCCTGGTGGACGTTGGCGACGGCGTCGCGGTGCTGGAGTTCACGAGCAAGATGAACACGCTCGGCGAGGGCGTGCTGCGCATGCTGACCGAGTCGCTGGCGCGCGTGCGCCGGGACAATCTCGTCGGCCTCGTCATCGGCAACGACGATCCGCGGACCTTCACTGCCGGCGCCGATCTCGGCTGGGTCACGCAGATGGTGCATGAGGGGAAGTGGAAAGAGCTGGAGACGGCGGTCGAGCTCTTTCAGTCCTGCTCGATGAGCCTCCGAGCGGCACCCTTCCCGGTGGTCTCGGCGCCCTTCGGGTTGACGTTAGGCGGCGGCTGCGAATGGTCGCTGCACTCGGATCGCGTGCAGGCTCATGCCGAGCTGTACATGGGATTGGTGGAAGTCGGTGTCGGATTGTTGCCGGCGGGTGGGGGGACGAAGGAGCTGCTCTTCCGCTTCACGAGCGAGCTGTCGCCGTACGACGAGGCGGACCCATTCGAGGCGGTGAAGCGCGCGTTCAAGTTGATCGCGATGGCGACGACGAGCACGAGTGCGCTCGAGGCACGCAAGCTCGGATTCCTCCAGGCGACGGACCGGATCACGATGAACCGCGATCAGCTGATCGCCGACGCGAAGGAACGCGTGCTGGATC
>DATEPP010000140.1:0-1581 GCA_035273165.1 Gemmatimonadaceae bacterium | reverse complement strand
GCTGCTTGGTCTTGAAGCGCGCGATGGTCTTCTCGCTCACGTTCTTCTGCAGCGGCACTTCGACGTCGTTGATGATCCGATGGTAGAGAACATTTTCACGCGCCTGCGCTTGCGCGAGGGTGACGCCAGGTTTGAGGCGCGCGAAGAGGTAGATCCAGTAGCGAGTACGATCCGTGTACCCATTGAAGCCCTCGAGCGCGCCGCGCATCGTGATCGGCACGAACAGATCCGGCTTGTTGCCGAGGGTCGTGCCCTGGAAGCCGGCGGGCGCGACGCCGATGATTCGGAAGATCTGGCCGTTGACCGTGATGTTCTGTCCGAGGACCGACGGGTCGCTGCCGAGCTGGTTGGCCCAGTACGCGTGGCTCAGCACCACGTACGGGTTCGCGCCGATGACCTTGTCCTCATCGGGCCCGATCAGCCTGCCTAACGCCGGCTTGACGCCGAGCACCGGGAAGTACGATCCCGACACATACTCGGCGTTGACGTTCACCGTGTTGCGGCGGAAGGCGATGTTGGCGTTGAAGTCCTGGTGCGCCGCGATTCCGCTGAACGGGCCGCCGCCCGGCTGGGCCTCGAGGTCGCGGAACATCGCATAGCTGAAGACCCATTTCGAGTCGCCGCCGGCGAGCGTCGTCTGATGGCTTCCCGGCGTCGGCGTGTTGCCGCCGAAGGTCACGAGCTGCTCGGGATGCGGCACCGGCAACGGTGCGAGCAGCAACTCGTGAAAGAGAGAGTAGATGGCCGCGTTCGCGCCGATGCCGAGCGCGAGCGAGAGGACCGCGACGCCGGTGACGAGCGGCGTGCGGAAGAGGGTGCGGAAGGCGAGTCGAAGGTTGCGCATGTCGCATTGGACAGCCGGTTCGTCCCAAGCGTTGGAGCCGTCGATCGGACCGTTGGGACGATAGGGTGCGCCGGTCACGAGCAGTCGATCGGGGGTGCTAGGCGGCACCATGCCAAATTTGGAATGCCAGCGATGATGCTGCCAAGGCGCATCGATGCCCTCATTCCAAATTTGGCATGAAGCCGCCGTTGCACCCCCGATCGACTGCTCTTTGGTCGAGATTTGTACCTTCGAACGCCTTGCACCCCCGATCGACTGCTCTTCGGTCGAGATCTTTACCTTCGGACGCCGTTGCGGCCTTGCGAGCGCACACTACTATAGACTCGCCGCAGACAACGCTCGACCCCACTCTCTCGCGCCGCGCTATGGAAACGCTCCTGCAAGACGTCCGCGTCACGCTCCGCGCCTTCCGCCGCTCGCCGGGTTTCCCGCTCACGGCCATCGCTACCCTCGCCCTCGGCATCGGCGCGACGACGGCAATCTTCACGACGCTGAGCGCGGTGCTGCTCAAGCCACTCCCCTACCCCGAGCCGCAGAATCTCTACAGCCTGCGCACGGCGCTCACCGACGGCCGCGTGACGACGGGACTTCTCTCCGGCGGCGAGATCTACCGGCTCAACGATCCCAAGCTGTCGATCGAGCGCGCCGCGGGATTTCAGTCGTTCGACGTGACTCTCCTCGCGCCGGACGGTACGCCGTCGCACGTGCAGATCCACGCGGTGACCGAAGGCTTCTTC
>DATEPP010000139.1:0-64876 GCA_035273165.1 Gemmatimonadaceae bacterium | reverse complement strand
ACGATGGTCCGCGCCGAGATTCCCATGAGGCGCAGCGCCGCGACGTCTCGCCGGCGCTCGTCCACCTTGAGCAGCATGATGCAGAGCAGAAAGACGGCGCTGGCGACGATCGTGATTACGCCGATGGCGCGGTGGAAGCGGCTTACGACGAGAAAGGTCGTCGAGCTCTCGACGGCGATCTCGTGCGATGAGTATGCGCGAAAGCCAAATGCCGCCTCGTCGATGGCGCGGCGTGCCGAGTCCGTAACGGACCCACTACGGGTGGCGACCGCAAACCGCTCGACGCGGTCGCCATAACCGACGAGCTGCTGCAGAGCGTCGAGGTGGAGGCGGATCCGATACGCGCCCCTGGCCACCTCCGACGGATCGCGCGAGCGTTTGACGAGCGCCGATACGACCACCGTATCGCCCGCCGCGCCGGGCGAGGACGCGAGCACGAGCGTGTCTCCGATACGGATGGCCGCATCCTGCGCCAGCCGTTCGTCGATGGCCACGGTACGCGGCGGATGACGCGGGGCAACCGAATCGATTCCCTGCGCCGCAACGGCGAACGCCGCGATCCACGGCAACGCGAGCAAGGCCGCGGTCACCCGCGACCCGTAGGGATCAGCTTCGCTGACTCCGCGCCCACACCGCCGTGTCTTTCAGTGCGGCGCGCGTCTCCTCGAACGTGTACGACGGCTCGCGAAGCACTCCCATTCCGCGACGTAACAGCACCACGGCGAGCCCGAGCTCGATGATTCCGGTGACGAGCGCGCCGACCCACATGTGGCCAGCCGCGATGCGGCCGATCAACGTCGCGAGAAAGATCGTCAGCGCAACGAGCATCACCACGCCGACGCCGAAGGCAACCGCGAGCTGCACCGCTCCAGTGCCGGCGCGCTGAACGCTCTCCTTCATCTCGAGCTTCGCCAACCGGACCTCGTCGGCCACGAGTCGCTTCGAGTCGTCGCCAAGCTGCCGGATGAGGTCCGGAATCCCCGCGTCGGGGTCGGTCGGAATTCGTTCGAGGGCCACGCGCAGACTCCGCTGCTGGATTCGGCGTGGATTCGGGCAATCTTTGTTCCGTTGGCTACGCCTCGCGCTTGCGACGGGTCTCGACAAAAACCTGCGCGGCGAGACTCGGTCCAATTGCGCTCTCCCGGTCGCCGCGGCTGGTGCGGCCGGCGACGCGCGAGCCTTCATTCCCCTCGCGCACGATGCGCAAGGTAATCGGACCCCCAAATGGAGCACGCGCGACCACCCGGACGTCAGCACCCGGCGTGATGCCCAGCTCCGCGAGATAGCGCAATCGTTCGGGATCGCGATCTCCGACCATCCGGATCCGAACGACGTGCCCAACATCCACGTCCGCGAGGGCAAGGACTGGCCTCGCATCCATGGTGCCCTCCCGCGTCGGAATCGGCGCGCCATGCGGATCAGTCGTCGGCTCACCGATAGCGGCCGCCATTCGATCGATGAGCTCGTCGGAAGCCGCGTGCTCGAGTCGCTCCGCTTCCTCGTGCACTCGATCCCAGGGGTAGTCGAGTGCGTTCGTGAGATACGCCTCGATCACCCGGTGGCGACGAATCGTGCGAAGGGCGGCCCGGCGGCCGGCGTCGGACAGACGCACGCCGCGATACCGCTCGTAGCTGATGAGGCCCTGCTCGGCGAGCCGGCGCAGCATGCCGGTTACAGATGCGGGCGCGATGCCGAGTGCCTGCGCGATCTCGTTGGTGCCAGCGACTGGTGGATGTTCGGGACGTCCGCTGGCCGCCGCGTCGGCGCGCTCGATCTCGAAGATGGTCTTGAGATAATCCTCGACTGGCGCGGTGAGCGGCGGCGCGGTCTTCACCATCATCACGGCGTGTTCCCGTCTCGCAACGGCGTGGGGCGGCCAGAAGCTTCGTCGGCCGTCGTGAGCGCGGGTCGCGGACCCGACGGTCGGCGCTCCGCGCGGACGAGCAGCACGGGAACGCGTGAGATGTGGCGCACCTCGTTGGCGACGCTGCCGTACAGAAGATCCTGCAGGAAGCGGTGCCCATGCGTCGACATCGCGATGAGATCGCAGTCCTCGCGTGTCGCCGCTTCGGCGATCTCGGCCCCAGGATTCCCCGCGGCGAGCAGGCACTCGGCAGCGACACCTTCGCTCTCGAGCGAGTCGGCGATCTGCTCGAGGTACTCGCGATCCTCGCGCATCTCCTCCGATTCGCGGAGGTGAAGCTGCTTCACGTTGCGCGCGGCCCATCCGTCGGCGACATGAATGAGCACCAGGGATGCGCCGGTGTGAAGGGCGAGCTTCCGAACGTGCGCGAGAATCGTCTCGTCGTACGGCGAGTGCTCGAGCGGTACCAGGATGCGCTTGTACATGGCGCTCCTTGCCTCGTCAGGCCCCGAAGCCACGCATGGTCTGCACGAGCAGCCACGCATTCAACGCGGCGATCACCACTGCCACGCTGTACGCCAGGAACTTCAACCAGGCCGGATTCACGAATGCGCCCATCTTCGCGCGCTCGGACGTGAATCGCACCAGTGGGAATACCGCGAACGAGAGCTGCAGACTCAGGATCACCTGACTGAACACCAGCAGTTTGGCCGTCCCGCTCTCGCCGTACAAGATAGCCGTCACGACCGCGGGGACAATCGCGATGCCGCGGGTGATCAATCGGCGGAGCCAGGGCCGCAGGCGAATGTGCAGGAAGCCTTCCATCACGATCTGGCCGGCGAGCGTGCCCGTCAGGGTCGAGTTCAGCCCCGAGGCGAGCAGCGCCAGCGCAAAGACGGCGCTCGCCCCCGTGCCAACGAGTGGCGTCAACAGCTTGTACGCGTCCTGAATCTCGGCGACGCCGGTATGACCACGCGTGTGGAACGCCGCGGCGGAAACGATCAGAATGGCGGCGTTGATGAAGAGCGCGAAGGTGAGTGCGATTGTCGAATCGACGAACGCGTAACGAACGGCTTCACGCCTTCCCGCCGCGCTTTCTTCGTAGCGGCGCGTCTGTACGATCGAGGAATGCAGATACAGGTTGTGCGGCATCACCGTCGCGCCGAGGATGCTGATCGCGATGTACAGCATGTCGCGATTGCGAACGATCTCGGATCGCGGGATGAAGCCGGCGGCGACGCCCGCCAGATCAGGCTTCGCGCGAATGATCTCGAAGAGGAAGCAGAGACCGATCGTCGCCACGAGCGCGACGACGAGTGCCTCGAGCAGCCGGAATCCTTTATTCTGAAGAAAGAGCACCAGCATGACGTCGAGCGCCGTCAGAATGACGCCCCACGTCAACGGAATGCCGAAGAGGAGGTTGAGCGCGATCGCTGCTCCGATCACCTCCGCGAGGTCGCAGGCCGCGATCGCAATCTCGCAGAGCAACCAGAGCATGACGTTCGTGCCGCGCGAGTAGTGATCACGGCAGGCCTGAGCGAGGTCGCGCCCCGTCACGATGCCGAGCTTGGAGGCCAGACCCTGCAGCAGCACGGCCATGAGGTTGGAGAGCAGGATCACACTGAGCAGCGTGTAGCCGAACGCGGAGCCTCCCGCGAGATCGGTCGCCCAGTTGCCCGGATCCATGTAGCCGACCGCGACGAGATACCCAGGGCCAGCGAAGGCGAGAATCTTCCTCCACCAGCGTCCGTCGCTGACCGGAACGCTTCGATAGACCTCGGCCAGGCTCGGTGCGACGCGTGCGCGTCGCCACCCGTGATCGGGCGTGGGAGTATTAGCGGTAGGGAGACGTTCGGGATGAGCCATAAGATTTAGTCTTGCCTAATATTTTCTTGAGGCTCACTTAACGCAAGGTGCCTCTTGCGCCCGAGTTCAGAAAAAGGAATAATTAGCTCTGCTAAGTAATTTGGATGGCTCCTCGATTTCAACACCGGAGAATCGTATGAGCGCCTCTCCAGTCGCCCCGCCCGCCATGCAGACACCTACGCTCTCGCTTTCCCACATCGGCCAGATAGCAATCACGGTGAAGGACGTCGAGCGGTCGACGGCATTCTATCGCGACACGCTCGGGATGCGCTTTCTCTTTGCCTTCCCGGGCCTCGCCTTTTTCGACTGCGACGGCGTTCGCCTCATGCTGAGCAAGCCGGAGACGAAGGAGTTCGATCACCCGAGCTCGGTGTTGTATTTCCGCGTTCCGGACATCAACGCGGCGCACCAGACTTTGAAGAGCCGCAACGTCGATTTCATCGATGAGCCGCACATCGTCGCGCGCATGACGGACCACGATCTCTGGATGGCGTTCTTCCACGATCCGGACGACAACGTCTTCGCGATCATGGCCGAGGTCGCGAAGCCCTAAACGGCGAGAGGAGCGGGAGCGCGCGCGAGCAGCGCGCGCGCTCAGCCGTCCAGGTATAAGAGGAACTGACGGAGCACGCGCTCCGTCAGTCCCCATACGGTGTACGCGCCGTGGCGAAACGCCTCGACCTGCCGCTCTCCTGAGCCGCGGACCGGCACCATCGCCGTGCCCCATGCCGCTCGCTCCCGGAGCGCCGCGAGCGGCACCCAGAACGCCTCCGCCACCTCGGAGCTCTGCACGATCTCGAGCTCGGGCTTCACGACGGCGACGTAGGGCCTAACGATGATGGGCGGCAACGTCGGCGTGCGCGGGCTGATGTCGTCCAGCGCGCCGAGCACCTTGCCATCGCGCGCGAGGTCGACTCCCGTCTCCTCCCACGTCTCGCGGACCGCCGTCTGCTCGAGATCGTGGTCGCCCGGCTCCATTCGCCCACCCGGGCAGGCGATGTGACCACTCCACGGATCACCTTCCGCCTCGGCCCGCTTGATCATCAGCAGCTCAGGATCCGCGGACTCGGCCGGCCCCGTGCCGGGCCGCAGCACGAGCGCGATTGCCGCGAGCCGACGGAGCCCATCGCTCGCATCGATGGCGATGCCCGGGCGCGCGGCGAGCGCGGCCTGCAGGCGCCGGACATCGGGAAGCTCGAGCAGAGCGTCGATCGTCGTCATCGGCCAGCCCGTCGATTCAGCAAACGCTCAACCAGCGACCTCTCCGCCGAGCGCCACCCAGTCGCGGAACCCGCCAGCGAGAGAGGCGACGTCGGCATACCCCATCTGCTGGAGGGTATCAGCGGCGAACGCCGAGCGATTGCCATTGGCGCAGTAGATCACGACTTGCTTCTCGCGCGGCACCAGCGCTTCGATCTTCGTCTCCATCGATCCGCGGGCGAGATGCACGGCGCCAGGAATCATTCCGAGGTTCACTTCCGGCTGCTCGCGAATGTCGAGAAATACCACGTCCGGCTTGGCGGCGCGCAACGCGATCGCTTCGCGCGCCGAAATCTCCGTGACGCGCGCGCGCGCTTCGTCGAGCAGCTGTTGTCCGGTCTTGTACGAGGGCATTCTGTCGTGCGTGAGGGTCACTCCAAGATACGCAGCGCTCGCGTATCCGCGTCGAGCTCGGCCTGGGCGCCGAGTGGAAGCGTCCACTGATCGGCGACATGGCCCACCGGCGCGCCCGCGATGCAAGGCACGCCGAGTGCGCTCGCGGTCTCACCGAGCACATCATCGAGGGTCCGCGCCCCGAGCGCCTCTTCGGGCGTGTCGCGCGGAATGTCCGTGAATTGTCCAAAGATGATCCCCGCGCATGCAGCGAGCGCTCCGCTCAGGCGGAGCTGCGTGAGCATCCGGTCGATGCGATACACTGCTTCGTTCACGTCTTCCACAACCAGAATGGCGTCTCGATAGTCCGGCGCGTACGGAGTTCCGGCGAGCCCGCAGAGAATCGCGAGATTGCCACCGACGACGCGTCCCCGTGCCCGGCCCGGCACGAGCGTGCGCGCCTGCTCCGCCGGTCCCGCCGGGTCGCCGGCAGCGAGCGCTCGCCAGAGCGACTCCCGTGAGAAGACACTCAACTTCGCGCGCGCCGTCGGTCCATGGAACGTGATGGTGTCGCAGCGCGTCGAGATCGCAGCGTGCAGCGCCGTGATGTCCGAATACCCGATGACCGGTTTCGGGCGCCGGCGCAGCGCGGCGTAATCGATGGTTTCGAGAATGCGCATCACCCCGAATCCGCCGCGAATGCACCAGACGGCATCGATCGCGTCGTCGACGAGCGCGTTGTTCAGATCGGCGAGCCGCGCGCCATCATCGCCAGCGAGATAGCCAACGCGCGCCAGCACGTTCGCGCCGACCACCGGCACCCACCCGAGTGAGCGCACATTTTCTTTCGCTCGCTCGAGATCTTTCTCACCATCGAGTGGTCCCGCCGGCGCAACGAGTGCGACGCGCGCATCGGCGCGAATCACAGGGCGACGCATCAGCCGAGGCCGGCACGCGCGCGCTGGTGCCGCGCTGCTCCAGATAATGGTCGTGCTCGCGTCACGCGACGCAACGTAGACCGCCGGTCGAGCACGGTCAACTCGCGAGAAAGTACGGTAGGTGGCACCGTACCTGCTCATCCATACGCGGGCGCGGCGCCTGAAGAATGGTTGCGCCGCGGATCATCACACTCGGAGGATGCAAACGATGGCTGACCGCAAGGACGATCTCAACAAGAGTGGCTCGAGTGGCTCGTCAGGCAGTTCTGATAGTGACTCGATGTCCGGCAGCAGCGGAAGCGGCACCTCGGGACGCAATGCAGGCTCGAGCGGTTCGAGTGGCGGCTTCGGGCAGCAGTCGGGCAGCAGCAGCAGCAGCTCGCAGAGCCGCACGGATCGCGGCAATCAGGGTGACGAGGGCATCGGCAGCTCGGCGACCCGGGGCCGTCAGGGCGACGGTGACATGACGGATCCGGAGCTCGGCAGCAGTCAGACGAGTGGTCGCAGTGGCAGCGGCTCGTCGGGCAGCTATGGCTCCTCAGGCAGCGGCTCGTCGAGCGGAAGCGGCTCCTCCGGCTTCGGCGCCAGCGGCTCGTCCGGCTCGTCCGGTTCCTCCGGCTCATCGAAATCCGGCTCGAGCTCCGGCCAGAGTGGTCAGAGCGGCCAGAGCGGCCAGAGTGGGCAGAGTGGGCAGAGCGGGCAGAGCGGGCAGAGTGGGCAGAAGGGCTCGAGTGGATCCAGCGGCGGGATGGGTGGCTCGAGCGGATCGAGTGGATCGTCCGGTGGTATGGGTGGCTCGAGCGGCTCCTCCGGCTCGTCGGGCTCCGGTGGGTCGAGCGGTGGTTCGAGTGGCTCGCGCGGTTCCAGCGGCTCGGGCGGATCGAGCAGCTCGTCTCACTAAGCGCGTCTCACGCGCGAACACGAGAGGGCGTCCACGGTGGACGCCCTTTTCGTTTCTGCCTTGCTCGACGATCGGTGCTGGGTAGCTTTGGCGCGTGTCGCGCCTCTCGCTCAGTACGCGCGTCCTACTCGCGCTCCTCGCCGGTCTGGGTTTCGGTCTCCTGCTCAGCCGCGCGAACACGGCAACGAGCGAGCGTGTCGTAGCGTACGTCGAGCCGCTCGGCACGATCTTCGTCAACGCGATTCGGATGACGGTGATCCCACTGGTCGTGTCGCTGGTCGTCGTCGGCATCGCGACTGCTGATGGGACTCGCGTCGCTCGAATGGGCACGCGCGCGCTCGTTGTCGCGTTCCTCTTTCTCTGTCTCTCGGGTTGTGTCGGCGCTATTCTCGCTCCGATCGCGTTCTCCCGTCTCGACATCGATCCGGTGGCGATCGCGGCGTTGCGAGCGCGTGCGGCGGGAACGCTCGCCAATGGCGCCGCCCAGACGACCGGCGGTTTCGGGCGGTGGCTCACCGATCTCATACCCGCCAATCCGATTCGTGCGGCCGCCGACGGAGCCATGCTCCCCCTCATCGTATTCGCCGTCTTCTTCGGGCTGGCGCTCCTCTCGATCGACGCCGAGCAGCGTGAGCCGGTCGTCCGGTTCTTCCGCGGTGTCGGCGAGGCGATGCTCCGTCTCGTGCGCTGGGTGCTCGTCCTCGCGCCGTTAGGCGTCTTTGCGCTCACGCTGCCACTCGTCGCCCGGCTTGGCGCCGTCGCCATCGGCGCACTCGCAGCGTATGTCGCGCTCATCGCCATCGCCACGACGGTATTCGCGCTTCTCGTCCTCTATCCCGCGGCAGCGATCTTCGGCCACGTGCCGATCGAACGCTTCGCACGCGCGGTCTTTCCCGCGCAAGCAGTGGCTTTCTCCTCGCGCACGTCGCTTGCTGCTCTACCCGCGCTCATCGAGGGTGCGCAGCGGCGGCTCGGCATGACCGCCGAGTCGAGTGGGTTCCTCCTACCGCTCGCCTCGGCGCTCTTTCGCGTCGGCGCCGCGATGGGGCTCACGGTGGGCGCGGTGTTCATCGCCCGCCTCTACGGGATCGCCCTAACGAGTGCGCAGGTACTCACCGCGGCCGCGACGGCGGTGCTCACCAGCTTCAGCATTCCGGGCATTCCCGGTGGATCCATCATCGCCATGGTACCCGTGCTCGCGAGCATCGGGCTGCCAACCGAGGGGATCGGCGTCCTCCTCGGCGTCGACACGATTCCCGACGCCTTTCGGACGACGGCGAACGTCACGGGTCAGATGGCGGCGGCCGTCATCGCGGAGCGCCGGCGCGACTGATGTCGCTCGCATGGGCGCTGGGTGCTACCGCGCCGTGGGTCTTGTTTCCTCCGTTGGCGATGCTGCGTGTTCGTCGCTCGCGGTCGCTCGATGACGAATCCGACACCCCGCCGTCGCCCGCGCCGCTGGTGTCGGTCATCGTACCGGCGCGCGACGAGGCACGGAACATCGGCCGGTGCGTTCGCTCGATCCTCGCCAGTCGCTATCCCTCACTGGAGCTGATCGTGGTCGACGACCACTCGCGCGACGACACCGCAGCCATTGCGCGAGACGCAGCGGCCGGTGACGCGCGGCTTCGGGTCGTGCCGAACCCGCCGCTGCCTAACGGCTGGTTTGGCAAGCAGTGGGCGTGCGCGACCGGCGTCGCGGTCGCCGCTGGCCAGCTGCTGCTGTTCACCGACGCCGACACGGTGCACGCACCGGACCTACTGTCGCGCGCGGTGAATGCCCTGCTGCGCAGCGATGTGGCGTTGCTCACCGTCGCGGGCCGGCAGGAGACCCACAGCTTCTGGGAACGGCTGCTGCAGCCTCAGGTCTTCTGGATGCTCCTCGCGCGATACGGCGGCACGGAGAGCGTCAGCAACGCGCGTCGCGCCGAGGACGTCATCGCCAACGGACAGTTCCTGCTCGTTCGTCGCGCAGCGTACGAGTCCGTCGGCGGTCATGCCGCGGTGCGCGACAAGGTGGCCGAGGATCTTGCGCTCGCCCAGCGATTCCACCGCGCCAGCCTTGGGGTGCGACTCGTACGCGGTGACGCGCAGCTCTCGACGCACATGTACGCGACGCTGGCGGAGCTGATCGCCGGCTGGGGAAAGAACATCTTCGCCGGCGGGGTCGACGCGATGCCCGGTGGGAGCGTGGGTCGGGCTTTGTTCCCATTCGTTCTCCCACTCGCGCCGCTGATGGCGCTGGCGCCCGTGATCGCTCTGCCGCTGGCGCTCGGCGGACTCCTGGGGGACCGGTGGCTAGTCTGGTCCGAGGTCAGTGCCGTGGCGAACCTCGTCTGGTGGGCGCTGATCTACCGCGGCTTCCGTCAACGGATCTGGTACGCGCTCGCCGCCCCACTCGGCGCGGCGATGCTCCTTTACATTATCGCGCGAGCCATCGCCCGCGGGCGTCGTGTCGGATGGAAAGGTCGCGAGTATCTGTCTCGTTAGGCGCGTCGGGAGCTCCAGCCAGGAGCTGTCGGCCATCCGCGTGCATCCGAATCATCCGGCGTAATTCCGGCGCGGCTCGCAACGACGCGGTCCCGGTCGCCGCCACGTGCGGCAGCATCGTGCCCGCGTGCGTACGCTGCGCGCCGCGGCGCGACTCCTCGCCGATGCTGCCACCATCGAGAGCCTCACGCCGATCGCGGTCGCGATTGGCTGCGCGGCGCATCCGTTGCCGCTCGATGACTCGCTCCTGTGCGAGATCGGTCTCGACTCGGCGAAGCAGGCGCGCATAATCGAGGGACCGGGGGCCCTCCGCGCTCTCCTCCTCGAGCTCGATGAACGCACATCGCTCGCCGACCAGATGCGTCGGGCAGCGCATCGACTCGCGCAGCACACGCCGCACGTGCTCTGGATCGTCCTCGCCACGCAACCAGCTTCTTCGTCCGTCGCCATCGCAGCCTGGAGCGTAGACCGCCGGCCGCCCCGCGTTGCCGCGCTCGTCGCGCAACGCGACCGCGTCGTCGATAGCGACGCCGAAACCCTCGCCACCCTTGCTGCCGTCGCCGATCCGCGCGCGGATGCCGATGTCCTGACACACCAGCGCTGGGTCGAGATCCTCGGACGCGAGGCGCTCAGCCGCCGGTTCTATCGTTCGCTCGAGACCCGTGTTCAATCCCTCGCCAGCGCGCTCGACCGCGGCACGCAGGAGGAACGCCGCGAGCTCGCGCTGCTGTACAGCTCTCGCTTGCTCTTCCTCTGCTTCCTCGAGGCGAAAGGATGGCTCGACGACGACCGCGCTTTCCTCAGCCGTACTTTCGACGCCTGTATGACTTCGGGCGGCGGGTTCCATCGACGCGTGCTCCTCCCTCTCTTTTTCGGCACGCTCAACACGCGACACGCCCGTCGCGCCCCCGCCGCGCGCGCGCTCGGCCGAATTCCATTTCTCAATGGCGGCCTTTTCGCGCGCACGCCTAACGAGCGACGCCTGCGCGGTGTTCACTTCCCCGATGACGAGATCGGCCGGCTCTTCGGTGATCTCTTCGCCCGCTACCGATTCACCGCGCGCGAGGAAGGAACCGATTGGGCCGAGCTGGCGGTGGATCCCGAGATGCTCGGCAAGGCGTTCGAGTCGTTGATGGCGACCGCTGATCGAAAGGGCAGCGGGTCGTTCTACACGCCCCATGCTCTGGTTGCGCACGCTACTGATGCCGCGCTCGGACGCGTCCTCGCGCTGTCACCGAATACATGCGTCTCCAGCAGTCTCGCCAACGCGACGGAGATCGTTCGCCAGGCGCGGCGGCAACGTCTCGAAGAGATCACGGTCCTCGATCCTGCGTGCGGATCGGGCGCCTTTCTCGTGTACGCGCTCGAGGAGCTCGCAACACTGCGCCGTGCCTCCGGCGACGATCGTCCCGTCGCCGACGTCCGCCGCGACGTGTTGACGCGATCGATCTTCGGCATCGACAGAAATCCGACGGCGGTGTGGCTATGCGAGCTCCGCCTCTGGCTGTCCGTCGTCATCGAGTCCGAGGTGTCTGATCCGCGCCGGGTCGAGCCTCTGCCCAATCTTGACCACAACATTCGCGTCGGCGATTCACTCGCCGCCGATGTCGGCACCGATCGCTCCGCGCTACCCTCTCGTGCCGGTATGCTGAGGCGACTCCGCGAGCGGTACGCGCGCGCCAGCGGCCGCCGCAAGGAGACGCTCGTCAGGCTCCTCGATCGTGAGGAGCGGCGACTCGCGATCGACACCATCGATCTCGAGCTCACGAGCATTGCCGCTCAGCGTCGCGACATCCTCGTAGCGCTCCGGTCGCGAGATCTCTTTGGCGACCGGAACCACTCGTCAGGCGACGCACGACTGCACACGCGCACGCTCCGCGCTCGCGCGGCCGCTCTGCGCTTGGAGCGACGACGACTCGCGAGTGGTGGCGCGCTCCCTTTTTCCTTCCTTGTCCACTTCGCCGACGTCCTCGCCCGCGGTGGGTTCGACGTCGTTCTCGGCAATCCGCCATGGGTCCGTCTCCATCGCATTCCGCCGCGCGAGCGAGTAGTCCTTCGCGAGCGGTATCGAGTCTTTCGCGCTGGCGGGTGGGAGATCGGCGCGGAGCAGGCCCACGCCGGTTCAGGATTCGCCGGGCAGGTCGATCTCGCCGCGCTCTTCATCGAGCGTGGCGTCCGGTTGCTGCGCCCCGGCGCCGTGCTGAGCTTTCTCGTGCCGGCCAAACTCTGGCGCGCGCTCGCCGGCGGCGGCGTTAGGCGACTCCTCGCCGAGGAGACGCGCGTCGCCGTGCTCGAGGATCTCGCCGAGGCGCCATCGACATTCGATGCCGCGGTCTATCCGTCGCTCATCGTTGCCGAGCGCTGGAATGGCCCGACGAACGATCATCCCGGCGAAATCCTCGCCGCGGTATATCATCGTGGCTGCGGGTCGCTCCGCTGGCGACTACCGCGACGCCAGCTCGCGTTTGACGACTCGCCCGGCAGTCCATGGCTGATTCTTCCCCCGGACGTCCGTCAGGCTTTCGACCGGTTACGGGCGGTCGGCGTTCCGTTTGCCGAGAGCTCGATCGGCCGGCCGCGGCTCGGCGTCAAGACGGGATTCAATCTCGCCTTCCTCGTTAGGCGCGCCTCCGTCGCAGCGAGCGACGCCATCGACGTGGTCGCCGCCAATGGCCGGCGGGGGCGCGTCGAAACCGCACTGCTCAGACCCGTCGTCCGCGGCGAAGGCATCCGATCCTGGTGCATGGACGGCGGTGACGAGAATATCGTCTGGACACACGACGTCCGCGGCCTGCCCATGGAGCGACTTCCCTCCGGCGCCTCGCGCTGGCTCAACCCCTGGCGTCGTCAGCTCGCCGCGCGAGCCGACAGCCGCACTGGCCGTTGGTGGTCTCTCTTCCGCACGGATGCCGCGCGCACGGACCACCCACGTGTTGTCTGGGCCGATCTCGGCCGAGCGCCACGCGCCACCATTCTCGACGCAGGCGATCCAACGGTGCCGCTCAATAGCTGCTACGTCGCCATTTGTGCCGACGAGGACGACGCCCGGACGCTCGCGGCAATCCTGAACTCACCAATCGCTGAAGCCTGGCTCGGCGCTCTCGCCGAGCCGGCGCGTGGAGGCTATCGACGCTTTCTTGGCTGGACGATGGCGCTCCTTCCGTTGCCTCAGGATTGGCTTCGCGCCCGTTCGATCCTCGCGCCCATTGCCACCGCCGCCATGCGCGGAGCCCTCGCGGACGGCGAGCTTCGCGACGCACTGCTCGACGGTACGCTTGACGCGTATGGTGTCAGTCACGAGGAGTTGGCGCCGCTTCTCACCTGGCTCTCGGCATGAGCGCACCGTCCGAGGCAGCTGCGCTGCTCAGCGCCGCTCGTGCGCGGATTGCTCGGGAAGTTCTGGTCGGCGAACCGCCAGCGGCCGTTCTGGGCGAGCTCACGCTGTATCCGCATCAGCGCCGCGCCGTCGCCCGTATCCGCCAGCTGCTGCGATTCGCCGGCGGCGCCCTCCTCGCTGACGCAACGGGTCTCGGCAAGACTTTCGTCGCGCTGGCTGTCGGTGCCACGGCTGAGCGGCTGCTCATCGTCTCGCCCGCCGCGCTCGTCGACAGCTGGCGTAACTCGGCCGCGCGAGCCTGTGTCACCGCGTCCATCATCTCCGCCGAGCGATTGAGCCGTGGCGTCGCGGCTCCGGTTTCGGACCCGCAGCTCGTCATCGTCGACGAATCGCACCATTTCCGGAATCCGCGCACGAGACGTTATTCCGCCCTCGCGAGAATCTGCGATCGATCCCGGGTGCTGCTCCTGAGCGCGACGCCACTCCAGAATCGCCGCGATGATCTCGTCGCCGAGCTCGCGCTCTTTCTCGGCGATGCGGCGGCCGCCGCGACCGATGATGAGCTGGCGCGATTCGTCGTCAGGCGCCGCGCCGGTGACGTAGGAGTCCAACTGCCTCGCATCGTCGGGCCGCATCGGGTTGCTCTCGCGATCGAAGACGATCTCCTCGACGAGCTCCTTGCTCTGCCACCGCCCGTTCTCGGGCGCGATGAGGGCGAGGCGGCCGCGCTCGTGTCGTACACATTGCTGCGCCAATGGTCGTCGAGCCGCGCGGCGCTGATGGCGGGGCTTCGACGCCGGCTGGCGAAAGCACTTGCCCTCACTTCGTCACTCGAAGCGGGACGTTGGCCCTCTCGCGACGAGTTGCTGGCGTGGACATGTATCGACGGCGCTCTCCAGCTTGCACTTCCCGAGCTGCTCTCGCCCTTAGGCGGTAGTCTCGGCGCGGAAATGTCGTCTCTTCTTGCCGCCGTTCGCGAGCACGCGGATGCGATCGGGCTTCTCCTCTCTCGCATTCGCGCTTCGCCCGACCCGGACGAGTGCCGCGCCGCCGCGATCGTGGACCTTTGCCGTTCGCATCCCGAGGCGCGCGTCATCGCGTTCAGCCAGTACGCCGAAACAGTGCACTCACTTGCGCACGCGCTCATGAATCGCCGCCGCGGTGTAGCGGAACTGACGGCTCGCGGCGGCCGCGTGGCCGGAGGGAGAGTGAGCCGGCGCGAGGTGCTGGCGCAATTCACTCCGAACGCGCGACCGTCGACTCAGGACTGCAATCGAATCACGCTCCTCGTCACGACCGATGTACTGAGCGAGGGACTCGATCTTCAGAACGCGTCAGTCGTCATTCACCTCGACCTGCCATGGAATCCCGCGCGCCTGGAGCAACGAGTCGGACGTGTGCGACGACTCGGCTCGCCGCACGATGAGGTTCATGTGTACGCGATCTCGCCGCCCGCGAGCGCCGAGCGCGTGCTTCGGGTGGAGGCCCGTCTCCGTGCCAAGCTTCGGCTCGCATCGACCATCATCGGACTCGATGCGCCGACGTTCGATTCCGTGCCGTCGCCCGCTTCCGTCGCGCCACCGGAGCTAGCGAGCGATTCACTCGCTGTTCTCGAGCGGTGGCGCCGGGAAGACATCGCGGAATCGCCAGCGGGTGTGTCGCCAGTGGTCGCAGCGGTGCTGGCTCCTGAAGACGGACTGCTCGCGGTGCTCAGCGCTGGCGACGAGCGTCTCGTGCTCGCCCAGACGGAATCCGGCGGTTTGTCGCTCGATGCTGCTCGTGTCGCCCGTGTGCTCGTCTCGTGCAACGGACCGCCGGTGCGTCCGAGCGGTGACGAGATCGCTCGAGCGATGCACGCCATCCAATCATGGACGGTTCGCTGGGCTGGGAGACGAGAGCTCTCACTCGGGAGCCGTGCCGGTGCGCGCTGTCGCGCGCGACTGGCGCATCGAATCACTGAACTTCTGGCCCGCGTACCGCGACACGAGCGTGCCGCGCTTGCGGCGACGGCGTCGCGAGCACGCCGCGCGCTCGCCTACCCGTTAGGCGCCGGCGGTGAGTATGTGCTCGCCGCGCTCGCCGGGGCGCGACAATTCGACGCGCGCTCCCTCGACGAGATCGCGGCCCTCGCGGAGGGACGTCAAGAGCGCAAGAACGACGCGGGCGAGCTCGTTCCGCTCGCCCTCATCGTGCTGCGCCGCGCGGAATCGGATTAGCGAATTGGTGTCGCGCGCAAACGCACGAGCACGACGCTCGTCTGCGGACCCACGCCGACCATCAGCTTCCCCGTGACCGGCGCGTCGGCCGTATACTGGCCGACCCGCTTGTCATTGACGAGAAGCGAGATCTCCTGACCGCGCAGCTCGACGATCACATGGTTCGTCGCATTCGCATCCGTCTGCACCGCCTCCACCGAGGCAGTCTTGAAGAGCGAGTTGCACGCACGATCCGCGTTCCAACACAGCTCCACCTGACGATCCGCGCTCACGCTCAGCGAGTAGTAGTTGCCCGACCGATCCTGTCGGCCGAACCCGAGCAGCACCGAGCCGTGCTGGGTGAGCCCGAGCTGTGAGATCTCGAGATCGAGACGCACGTCCGACGGCATGTCGGCCGACGGATATCGGACCATGCACAGCGCGTCGGGCGACGCGTCTTCCATGCGCACGCCTTCGTTCTCGAACCGCGCCTTGCAGCGCGGATTCGTCCAGGTAAAGCCCTGCGACGTGCTCGAGAGCGCGAACTCGTCATCCACGATCGGCGGCGCCGGCGGCTTTTCCGGCGGCTTGACGGTGGAGCAGACGTTGCTCAATCCGCCGACGAGCATCGTGTCGGCGCCAGCGACGGTGAGCTGGCGACGGACGCTGTCGTCCAGAGAGAAGGCGATGCAGTACTCGCGAGCGCTGCGGAGAATCTGGCGCGACGACACGCCATGCTGCCGCAGGTCGATGACTTCGCCGAGCGACAGTGCCTTGATTGCGGTTTGTGCGCGGAGCGGTGTTGCGGCGAGAAGGAGGGCTGTCGCGCCGAGCAACACGCGACACGACTGCGGCAGGTTGGGTGACGCCGGCGTCGTCATCACTGACATACCCTCGCTTGCTCGCCGCGACGCTTGCGCATCTCGTTCTCGGCCGCGCACGCCTGCCCGGCGCGAGTGTCAGCCTGCTCGAGATCCTTCTTCAGGCTCTTGATCGCTTGCGATTCGGGGAAGCGCATGGCCACGCTGTCCAGCTGGAGAATCGCCGACCGGAAGGTCCGGCGGGCAGTGACGTATTCACCCTGCTCGACCTGATCGCCGCCGTTCGTGAGGCGCGTGCGTGCATCGACGAGCAGCTCAGGAGGCACGATCTTGAGGTCCGGAGTGGCGCTGGAGACTGCGATCTTGACGTTAGGCATCCGTCCGGCTGGTACCACCGGCTCGCGCGCGGGCGCGGGCTCGGTGTTCGCGGCGACAGCCGCTGCCGTCGGCCGGACAATGGCGGGCGCGTGCTTGGCGCTCGGCGAATCGGACTCCGCGTGTGATGGCGTAGCCGCGGCACGTGTCGCGCTCTGCTGCACGGCGCCGCTCTCTACGGATACATGCGGGTCGCCGCTGCCTGGCGTCACGCTCGGCGCGGCAGCGCTGCTGGCCGCCGGCACGTTCTGCTCCGTCGGCTTGATGTCGCTGGCCCGGCTGCTGCGCGCGAGGAGCGCCAATGACCCCCCGACAACGACGATGAGCCCCGCGATCGCGGCAATGCTGTATCGGCGACGACTGTTCTCCCGCTCCAGCGCGGTCGAATGCATGAAATCGGTCGCGAGGGCGAGCTCGGCGGCCAGATCGCGTCCGCGCGGCTCCTCTTCGAGCAGCGACTGAGTCGGCTCCGGCAGTGGAGCGACGGGCGGTGCGGCGAACGTTGGAGCGGGCGCTTTGACAGCCGTTCGCTCCACGACCGGTGCCGGGTCGGGCTCGATCTCCCGAACGGCACGCGCAACCGGAGCGTCCGGCGTGGCGGCGTACCATTCACTCGACGCAGCAGGACTGGGGGTCATCGAGCGACGGAGCCGCGAGGCCGCGCCACCCAACATGCGCAACAGTCTGACGCCGCGCTCCTCGCCGGGTACGACGATCCCGCCGGCGGCGAGACGCAATGGCGCCGACCGGTCGTAGTCAGCGATGGCCGGATCGTCGGCGGGCGATGCCATGTCGAGCGGGGCAGCCTCCGCGGGTGCGGAAACCGGCGTGCTTCGCGGTGCGGCCGCAGCTGCTTCCGACAACGCACCGTCGAGAAGGCGGCGCAGCTCCGACACGGCATGCGGCCGCTGTTGCGGCAGCAGCGCCATGCCCTTTAGCGCGAGGCGCGCCAGTCCCGGCGCGACGCCCGGGATGGAGGCGAGTGGAGAGACGATTGCCTCGCCAGCGGCTCGATCGAGCGCCGACGGCGGCACGGTGCCGGTGAGGAGATAGTACAACAGCGCGGAGACGGCATACACGTCGGTCCACGGGCCGATGTCGCGCATCCCGTACTGCTCGAAGGCGGCGAAGCCGGCGGCGAGATCCGTCGCATGCAGTGGCAGGTGCCGGCGCGCGCTGAACTCGAGCAGGATCGCCGATCCGTCCGCGCCGACATGCACCGACCGCGGCGACAGATCGCGATGGATGATGCTCTCCGTATGCAGCACCTGCAGCGCCGAGAGTAGATGCTGAATGATCCGCCCCGCGTCCGCCGAAGCAACCCGACCGCCCGCCGCGCGCAGATAGTCCGCCAGCGGCTGTGTCTCGTGGCGATTCATCACGAGATAGACGGTGGCGTTCGCGTCGACCACGGCGCGGACGCGCACCAGATTCGGATGCGTGCTCTCGGCGAGTGTCGCGCCCTCGAGGGCGTACCGGTGCAATGCACGAAGGAAGTCGCGTTCGCATTCGGGTGAATGCGGGCGCACCGACAAGCCGTCGGCGGCGCGCGAGACAAGACTCCGCGGGAAGAATTCTTTGACGACGACGGATTCGCCCGTCGTTAGATCTTCCGCCTGATAGCTGAACGCGAACGGGCTCGCTCCGCGGACGGAACGAACGAGACGAAAGCGATCAGCGAGTATTACTCCGGGGCGGAGCGCGAGCGCGTGTTGCGGCTCCAGAACGTCGGGGGTCACACCATCTCCGGTGCGTGGGGCGTCCAAAGTAATTGCGCAACGCATGCCGGTCTAACGATATCTGCGGCGCGACATCTCGACTGGGTCCAATTCACGATGGCATAACGACCTACCGCAGGTCGCGCCTCGTACGAAATTGCGCGGAACGATTCACTCGAACGCGATCGCGCAGCAAACTGTGTTGCACGGACGCGACACATCCAGACTCGCGTCCGCGAACTTTCCCCGCCCTAGCGATAGGCGGGCGTCTCGCCGCTGGTCGTCACGTCGGCGCGCTCAGCTGCGCTGCCCTGCGGCAGCACCAGGACGAAGCTCGCGCCGCCCTTGGCATTGCCGCTGACCATGAGGTCGCCGCGCATCCCGCGCGCCAGGTCGCGACTGATCGCGAGCCCCAGACCGAGTCCCTCCTGCGGCTGGGAGAGCGAGCGATCGAGCTGAACGAATGGCTCGAACACATCCTCGCGTCGACTCTCGGGGATTCCCGGACCCGTATCCTCGACGCAGATCTCCACGCGGTCCTCTTCGTTGGCGCGCGCGGCAAGCGTGATCCGACCACCGGAAGGCGTATAGCGGATCGCGTTCGAGAGTAAGTTGAGCATTATCTGACGTGTCTTCTCGCGATCCGCCATCACCGTCAGTGAGCTCGGTGCGGGGACGTACTCCAAGGTCAACGACTTCGCCGCGGCCTGGGGCGATATGAGCGCATCGAGCTCGGCGAGGAACGGCTCGACCGCTATCCGCACCAATGCATAGCTCACGTGACCGCGCTCGATGCGGTTTAGATCGAGGACGCCGCTAATGAGTCCCAGGAGATGTTGCCCACTCGCGCGAATGCGGGCGAGATCGCGACGCTGCGCGTCCGTCAAAGGGCCGCGCAATCCCATCTCGAGCAGCTCGGTATAGCCGGCGATCGCATTGAGCGGCGTGCGCAGCTCATGGCTCACCGTCGCGAGAAAATCTGTCTTCGCGCGATTCGCGGACTGCGCGTCGGCGGTCTTCTGCTCCAGGGCACGGTGAGCCACCGCGACTTCATTCGCCATGTGGTTGAAGCTGTTCGCGAGGCGTACCGTCTCGAGTGTCCCCGCCCCCGCGACGCGAGTCTCGTATTCACCGCGCGCAATCGCCTCGGCCCCGTCGGCGATCGCGGTGATCGGTCGCGCGACATCCTTGCCGATCAGGAGCGCCGCGCCCATTCCGGCAATCAACAGCGCAAGGCCGACGAGGAGGAGCTTCCGAAGCGTCTTCCGCGGCGCCACGAGAACATTCCCGAGACGCGACTCCATGGTGATCACCAGCGGTGTGCCGCCGATCGGGGCCTGCGCGATAATCACCTCCTCGCCGGCACCACGCGTCGCGCGCGTCGAATCGTTGGGTACGAGACGCGATGGTGGCGACGGCACTCCACCGACGCTCGACCACACGCTCCCGTCCGCATTGCGGTAAAACATGCTCACCCCTTCGCCAGCGAGCGCGCGTACGTTGCGCTCCGCTTGGGGATTGGTGGCGATGCGGCGCTGCTGCGCCAGGAAGCCCACAGCGCGACCGCGCTCCATTACCGGCTTCACGATCCAGAAGTACACACGCCCGCCTGAGGCATACAGCCGTCCGAGTTGCACCGAATCGCCATGACCAGCGTCGATGCCGAATCTCGGGAGGCTGGGCGTGCCGCCCAGCATATTTTCACCCGTCTGAGACTCGGGAAGAACGGGTTCGCTCACTCCCTCGGGCAGGCCTACGACGGCCACGCGCTGACCATTAGCGCTCCAGAGCTCCACGGGTAGCCCTGAGTCCACGGGACTGGTCAACCGCGCCAGCGCACGCTCCGCGGCCGCTCGCGTACTGTCATTCACGCGGCCGGGTGGAGCACCCGTAATTGTCAGGCGTACGGCGTCATTCCTCGCGACGGAGTCGTACCGGGCCCACGATTGTCGGATGCTCGTTTCGGCGGTGCTCGCGAGCTGCCGAGTGGCCCGCTGGAGGCTCTCCGTGGCGCCCGTTACCGCCGACCTCGTAAGAACCTCGTACGCGGCTCCCAGTACCACGAGGAGGCACGCGGCCAGCACCGCGCCCATGAGCAGCGAGAGCTTCCGCGCCAGAGACATCCGAGACCAATGCCGTTCGCCGTGCATTCCCCGTCTATCGGTTCCCCTTTGAAACGCCGATCACGCTCGGTCGACCGTGGGCTGCCGCCAAGCTTGCGCTCCGCTCATCCGCCGCGCAAGCGCACGCAGGGCCAACCGTGCTAGTATCTATCCGGCCTTCGAGTGGAAATGGCTGGATTCCCCAACGGACCGGTACGTTAACCGGCGGAGCGAGCCATGCTGAGAGAATTCAGGGCGTTCCTCATCAAACAGAATATGCTGGCGCTTGCCATCGCCGTTGTGATCGGCGCCGCAACGAACGATGTCGTTCAGGGGCTCGTGAACGACTTCATCATGCCGATCGTGAATGCAGTCGCTCCAACCAAGGCATGGCAGGATCTGCGCTTCCCCTCGTCGGGACCGGTCCAGTTCACTTATGGCCATTTCCTGAGCGTGCTACTGAAGTTCGTGATTGTCGGCCTGATCTGTTGGCGCCTAACGCTGGCCCTCATCAAACCGCCGAAGGGAGACGAGAAGCCGGCGACGCGCGAGTGTCCGTTCTGCCGCCAGGCGATCGACGCCCGCGCGACCCGGTGTGCGTACTGCACCAGTCAACTTGCCGCGGCCTGACGCCTCGATGGAGTACACGACCCTCGGCCGGACCGGCCTTACCGTCTCTCGGCTCTGCCTCGGCTGCATGAGCTATGGCACGTCGCGATGGCGGCCATGGGTACTGGACGAGGACGCGGCGCGGCCCTTCTTCCGGCTCGCCATCGAGCGGGGAATCAACTTCTTCGACACAGCCGACATGTATTCGTTAGGCGCGAGCGAGGAAGTGACGGGCCGCGCCCTCCGCGACATGGCGTTGCGCGAGGAGATCGTCGTCGCCACGAAGGTGTTTTACCCGATGAGCCAACGGCCGAACATGGGCGGGCTCTCCCGGAAACACATCGTCCAGGCCTGCGAGGCAAGCCTGCGTCGGCTCGGGATAGAAACGATCGACCTCTATCAGATCCATCGCTTCGACGCCGCCGTCCCGATGGACGAGACGCTCGCCGCGCTCGACTTGCTCATCCATCAGGGTAAGGTGCGGTACATCGGCGCCAGCTCGGGTTATGCGTGGCAATTGATGCGCGCGCTCAGTCTCTCCGAGCGCCACGGCTGGGCGCGATTCGTCTCGATGCAGAATCATTACAACTTGCTCTACCGCGAGGAAGAGAGGGAGATGATTCCACTCTGTCTCGCGGAGGGATTAGGCATCATCCCATGGTCGCCCCTGGCTCGCGGCTTCGTTGCTCGTCCTCGACGCGAGACCGAGGCGCGCGGCACGACGCGCTCGAGCAACGATCCCTACGCCGACAAGCTCTACGCCGGGAATGTCGATTGGTCGATCGTCGATGCGGTTGAACGCATCGCGGCCGAGCGCGGCACCACGATGGCCGAAGTGGGGCTTTCATGGTTGCTCGCGCGACCCGGCGTTACCGCGCCGATCGTCGGCGCGACCCGAATCGAGCAGCTCGAGTCTTCATTGCGCGCAATCGATCTCAAGCTGACGCCAGAGGAGATCGTCGCCCTCGACGAGCCGTACACGCCCAAACGGGTCCAGTTCTAGCAACCGGTCGCGTGGATTAGCGTTTGCTCACGCGCCCCGTTTCCCGCGTCCCTCGCCCGGCAGCTCACTCCTCGAGTGCCGGCTCGTACTCGCGGGGTGCCGATCGACCGCTCGGCTCGTGACGGCCGAGCAGCCGGACGCACGTATTCCACCGCAGGATGGCTTCGTCATTGCCGGCCGGGCGCAGCGACTCCGCTCGCTCGTACCACGACATCGCTTCCCGGAACCACTCCACCGCCACGTCCGCGGCGCCTAACGATGCGCGATGGAGCAGCGCCTTGGCGCGCCGCTCGCAGATGATTCCGGCATAATACGCGCGTTTGTAGTCGTCCTTGAGCCGCGGCAGCACGTCCCGCGCGCGATGCACCCCGTCCGGCAGCTCCTCGCCGAATTGATCGGTGATCGAGAGCAGCAGCGTCACGAGGGCACTCTGGTTCTCCGGTTCGACCTGCAGAATGTCGAGACAGATACTCTCTGCCGCGGATGAATCATTCAGCAGTCGGTAGCGCTCCGCCTTCTGCAGCGCGGCCGGTACGCCCTCTCTCGAGATCGGCTTCAGTTGCATCGGTTACCTCTCTGGCTTCCGCGCCTCCGGTCGCGCGGTGTCCGGCTTGCTACGTCGCGAGAAGATTTTCACGAGCTTGCCGAGCGGATCGAAGAACTCGTCGACGACGCGCTCCTTTAACGGAATGATCGCGTTGTCCGTGATCGTGATGTGCTCCGGACAGACTTTCGTGCAACACTTCGTGATGTTGCAGTACCCGATCCCGTCGTCCTTCCGCAGCTCCGGAACGCGATCCGCCGTGTCGAGTGGATGCATCTCCAGCGCCGCCACGTAGACCAGGAATCTCGGCCCGATGAACTCCTCGTGCTTGTGATGGTCGCGCAGGACATGGCAGACGTCCTGACAGAGGAAGCACTCGATGCACTTCCGGAACTCCTGCACGCGGTCGACGTCACGCTGATACATACGCCAGGTGCCGTCGGGCGCATCGGGCGTGCGCGGCGAGAAGGGCGTGATCTTCTGCTTCACGCGGAAGTTCCACGAGACGTCGGTGACGAGATCGCGGACGTGCGGGAAGGCACGCATCGGCTCGACGGTGACTGGCTTGTCCTCGGGCAACTGATCGAGACGCGTCATGCACATCAGCTTCGGCGAACCGTTGATCTCCGCGGAGCACGATCCGCATTTGCCCGCCTTGCAGTTCCATCGCACCGCCAGATCGTTTGCCTGCTTCGCCTGGATCTCGTGCACGGCGTCGAGCACCACCATGCCTTCGACGACGTCCGTCGTGAAATCGACGAATTGCCCCGTCCCTCCCTCGCCACGCCAGATCTTGAACGTGCGCGTGCTATGCGCCGCGGCCGCGTCCTGCGCCGACTGCGCGGCGGTGTAGGCGTCGACCGCATGCGACACGGGCCCGGAAGTCGCGCGCCCTGCGCCAGCCTTCGCCGGTGCTGCACTCTCCGTCATTTCATCTCCTCGATCACGGCCGACAACTCCGGCGGCATCGGCGACAACGCCTCACGAGACAAACGCATCGAGCCGTCTCCCTCCTGTTGTACGACGAAGTTGAACGTGCCAAAGGAAGGATCCTTGTCCGGGAAATCGTCGCGGAAGTGCCCGCCCCGACTTTCGCGCCGTGCCAGCGCCGATCGGGCGATCGCCTCGGACACGACCAGCAGATTGTCCAGGTCGAGCGCGGTGTGCCAGCCAGGGTTGTATTCCCGGTTGCCACGGACCGCGACCGTCGCCGCGCGACGTTTCAACGAATCGATGCATGCGACCGCCTGTTCCATCTCGTGCTCGGTGCGGACGATGCCCACGAGATCCTGCATGTTCTCCTGCAACGCTTCCTGCACCTGATACGGACCGTCCGCGGAACCGCTGCGCTCGAACGGCGCGAGCGCCTGCCGAGCCGCGGCCGTCACGTCGCGCTCGTTGATCGCGCACGTGCCGTTCTCGCGCGCGAAGCGCGCCGCGTGCTCGCCGGCGCGCTTTCCGAACACCAGTAAGTCCGACAGTGAATTGCCGCCGAGGCGGTTCGCGCCATGGAGCCCAGCGGCGCATTCACCGCACGCGAAGAGCCCTGGCACCGTCGACATCTGGCTGTCTCCGTCGACGCGGATTCCGCCCATGATGTAGTGCGTCGTCGGTCCGATCTCCATCGGCCCCTGCGTGATGTCGATTCCCGCGAGCTGCATGAACTGATGGTACATGCTCGGCAGCTTCTTCTTGATGTGCTCCGCCGCGTTAGGCAGCTTCTCCTTGATCCACGAGATGTCGAGGAACACCCCGCCATGCGGTGAGCCGCGACCTTCCTTTACCTCGCGCACGATCATGCGCGCGACGTGATCTCGCGTCAGCAGCTCGGGCGGACGCCGCGCGTCCTTGTCACCCTGCGTGTAGCGCCATCCCTCTTCGGGGTTGTCCGCCGTCTGCGAGCGGTAATTCTCTGGAATGTTCTCGAACATGAACCGCTTGCCGTCCCGGTTCCGCAGCACGCCGCCCTCTCCGCGCACGCCCTCCGTCACGAGAATCCCGCGCACGCTCGGCGGCCAGATCATTCCCGTCGGATGGAACTGCACGAATTCCATGTCCTGCAGCGCCGCGCCCGCGCGATAGGCGAGCGCATGTCCATCGCCGGTGTACTCCCAGCTGTTCGACGTGATCTTGAATGCCCGCCCGACACCGCCCGTCGCGAGCACGACCGAGCGCGCCCGGAAGAGACGGAAGCGGCCGCGCTCGCGATCGTAGCCGAACGCGCCGGCAACGCGGTCCCCGTCCTTCAGCAACCGGACGACGGTGCACTCCATGTGGACGTCGATGCCGCGATGGATGCCGTGATCCTGCAACGTGCGGATCATCTCGAGCCCCGTGCGGTCGCCGACGTGCGCGAGCCGCGGATACCGATGACCACCAAAGTTGCGTTGCAGGATGCGACCGTCCGGCGTGCGATCGAACAGCGCGCCCCACGCCTCGAGCTCGCGAATGCGGTCCGGCGCTTCCTTGGCATGCAGCTCGGCCATGCGCCAGTTGTTGACGTACTGCCCACCACGCATGGTGTCGGCGAAGTGCACGCGCCAGTTGTCGCGATCGTCGACATTTCCCATCGCCGCTGCCGCGCCACCTTCGGCCATCACCGTGTGCGCCTTGCCGAGGAGCGACTTGCACACGAGTCCGACGCGCACGCCGCTCGCCGCCGCCTCGATCGCCGCGCGCAGACCAGCGCCCCCGGCGCCAATGACGAGAACGTCGTGCTCTATGGTTTCGTATTCACTCATTATCGCCGATCACCGGTCACCGTCCACCGAGAATCCGGAAGTCGTGCCACACTCCCATCGCGCACAGGCGCACGTACACGTCGCAGAAGGCGACCGAGAACAGGCTCGTCCACGCCCAGCGCATGTGCCAGCGGTTCAGACAACTCGAGCAGTCATACGCCACCTGCTGCGTGCGATGCTTCGACAGCTCGTCGTGAAAGCCACCGACGATGTGCCGGAAGGAGTGACAGCCGAGGGTGTAACAGCTCAGGAAGACGAGGTTCGCCGCGAGGACGAGGGTGCCGACGCCGATCCCGAACTCCCGTCCGCCATCCGGACGCGTGAACCAGAGCGCCTTCCACACGTCCGACGCGAGGATGACGAGGAAGAGCAACGCGACGTACATGAAATAGCGGTGGATGTTCTGCACGATCAGCGGGAAGCTGCGCTCGCCAAGATACGACTTGCGCGGCTCGCCGACCGCGCAGTTCGGCGGATCGGCCCAGAACGCTTTGTAATACGCGCCGCGATAGTAGTAGCAGGTCACCCGGAAGAGCCCGGGGAATGGCAGGATCAGCAGTGCCGGGGAGAACACCAGCCAGGATGGCCACCACGCCGGCTTCGGCCCGAACAGCGCGTGTGGTGAGTTGCCGAACAGCTCTGGCGAGTAGAATGGAGAGAGGTAGGAGCCGTACCAGTAATTCGCGTTTTGAAACGCTGCCCAGGTCGCGTAGACGATGAAGCTCGTGAGCAGCGTGAAGACGACGAGCGGCTGAACCCACCAGGCATCGCGGCGCATGGTCTCGCCGAAACCCCGACGGTACAGCGGCAGTGGTGCGTGGGCCATCGCGAAGAGCCCTCCAGTGTTGGCTCGAGGTGCGCGTAAGTGATGCAGAGGCCACTACAGTGTCAATGCCATAAACGCGTTCGACGGGCCCCTGCGGCCCGACACCTGCGATGTCCCTGCCCAAACCGGCGACGTCGGGGGAACGTGCAGGACGCGGAGAAGATGGACGCCGGCCGAACTCTCGGAGGATGTTGGCATGTTCGCGAAGCACGTTGTCGCCGGCTCGCTTCTGTTCCTTCTCGCGGTTGGCGCGTGTCACCGCGGTGGCTTCAACAACGCACCGGCTGGAACGCAGGGGGCTGTTGGCCTCGCCGTCCAGAACCAGAATTTCTACGACATGGACCTCTATGTCGTGAGCGAGGGGCTTGCGACTCGCATCGGCGATGTCGGCGGCAACTCGAGCGCGCATTTCACGCTCGATCCGTCGTTCTTTCCGTCGAACGAGTTTCGAATCATCGCAACCCCAGTCGGTGGCAACGGCCGGGCCTCGAGCGGACCCTTGAGCGTCGGACCGGGACAGACGATCAACTTCACCATCGCCCCTGTCCTCCGTCAGAGCTCCGCGACGATCCGTTGATCTCTGCCGTTAGGCAGTCTGGTCACGGCCGTAACGAGAACCAGAACGGGACCAGCACGACCTGCGGCACGCTGCACGCGCCGATGTGGGCGGGAGTGAAATGGTAGCGCGCGAGCGCCATCGCTGCCTCGAACCCGAACGCCCGCGACGTCGCGTGCAGTATCTCTATAGTTGGAATCACAGCGGCGCCGCTCCCATCCACGACGACGCGAAGCAGCGCTTCGCCGTCGGCGCCGCCATCGATCTCGTCTTGCGGATACTTTGCGAGCGGAACCGGACCCACCGTCCTCGCGTCCACCAGGCGGAGGCGAGGAAACATCGCCGCGAACACGGTGGCCGATGGCACGCGAAGGCGTGAGTCCTCCGGTTCGGTCGAGATCCGGAAATCGAGCATGAGCGAGTCCTGATCCAGCGCACGCCCCAGCATCACCAGTATTGTGTCCGCAACGGTGGCTTTAATCGCAGCCGCGACTCCCTCATCGAATCCCGGCACCATCGACGGAGTCATCGGCACCACCTGACCCACGGTACCGTTGCGTCGCAGCGGAAAGGCATACCAGCCGTACACGACCGGCGCGCGAATCGCCAAACTGTCGCCGACGAGTGTCTCTCGCCGCAGACTCCGCATCTGTGCCGGTGCCGCACTGAATACCTGCAACTGCAGCGGCTTGGGCGTCTCGAAGCGCGACAAGATTGCCTCGGTCAGCAGCAACCGCACCCGAGCGGGCAAGACATCGCTGTCCTGACGCGTCAGATACGCTCGCGCCGTGACAGGGACGGAATCCACGCGCGCCGCGCGCAAGACGCTGTCGCATGCAGCCGCCGAAGCCGCCGATTGCGCCAGCGCAGACGAGGCACCAGCGAGGCAAAGCACAATCGACGTGATCACGATTTGCTTCATATGCGTCGCCATTTCATGTCAGTGCAACGTCATCGGCTCAGTGGCTGAACGCACTCTGCGGTTGCTCGCGCCTCCGGCCTCCGAGTCGATACACGACGAAGCCGAGGAGGTTCAGGGCGATCACCACGCTCGAAATCTTCAGAGCGAACATCCGCCAGCTCGTTACGTCGATGATCGGAAAGACCGAGAGAATCACGTAGAGGATCGTCGTCCCGAATCCGGCCATCGCGGCAATCCGCAGCGGCCATGACGCACGCGGCCAGCTGCTCACACCGCGACCCACCGCGACGAGCGGCAGCGCGAAAAGCGCGAGGTAGGTGAGCCCATAAAGAATCCCCGCTGCATTGTCCAGCAGTTGAAAGGCCTCCTGCTCTCCCACGCCAGCGATCCCGGCGAGGCCGAAACCGAGCGATACCGCACCGACGAAGAGAATCGAGTTCACTGGCGTCCGGTAGCGCGGGCTCAGTCGCGTGAACCACGCGGGCAAGAGCTGGTCCCACCCGGCCACCATCGGCATTCGCGTGTTGCCGGTGAAGACGATGCTCGAATTGGCGACGAGCCGCGATGTCAGCATCAGGATGACGATCGGACCGACGATCGCTGCCCCGCCTAACGAGCCAAGCCCGCGCGTGATCGTCTGCGGAATGGGCGCGATGAGGTCTACCTGTCCCGGCGTGCTGAACGCCAGCACCGCGCTCGTTCCGAGGATGAACATCACCGCGATGATCGGAGCTGCGATCATCGTCGCGCGGCCGATCGTCCGCTCCGGATCGCGGCACTCCCCCGCGAGCACGGCGACGTACTCGAATCCGCTCAGGGCCCCGACCGCGAGCTTACCGAAGATGTTCAGGCTCAGGAGCGTGAACGTCGGCATCGCCATCGCGAACGGATGGTACTGGGGCAGCACACCGCGCGCATGCTGGACGAACGGAAGCGCGATCAGTACCGCGAACGCGGCGACGAGCATCACGCTCCCCGCGTTGTGCAGCCATTTGCTCACACTCAATCCAAGAATGCCGAGCGCGATCAGTGTACCCATCAGGGCGCAGCTCACTCCGACGATCACTGGCTTGCTCGAGGCGAGCCCGGGGATGCCGAACGCGTAGGCGAGATTTGACGCGATCGGGAGACCGATGCTCGAGATGAGCACCACCGCGTACATCCACAGGTTCCACGCCACCATGAATCCCGCTGCTTCACCGAATCCCAGCTTGGTCCACTGGTACAGACCACCTTCGAGTGGAAGGGCTCGGCTGAGGTGGATCACGACCGCGGCCTGCGGCAGGTAGAACAACAGCATCGCCGCCAACCAGAAGACCATATGCGACTGGCCAAGCTTCGCCGCGGCGCCGACCCAGACGATGCCAACGACGTAGACGATCTGTTGTAGTACGAGATCCGCGAGCCCAAGCTCCTTCTTGAACGCCGCGCTGCGTTGCTCGACACGCGCAACCTCGCTCGCTGGCGCGCTCGCGCCACTGAGCGGCTGCCGGCGCTCATCGGTGCGAACACCGACGTTCATCGCCATTCCTGCGAGATCGTCGCGCGCTGAACGAGATCGAGTTGCGGAAAGTACCGGCGCAGATAGGCGTTGCCCTGATCCATGATCAGCTCCTGCCGCGGCCCGAGCCCCGACGGCGCGCCTTCGCCATACCCGTCATAGAGCGACTCCGCCACGTTCAATCCTGAGGTCACCTCGGCGATCGGAGGAAAGCCGCCGCCGAAAGTGTCCAGCTTCGGGTTGTCACGGAGATTGATGAAGAGCTGAACGGACCGCGAGTTCGGGCCCTCACTCGCGAACGCAACGGTACCGCGCGTGTTCGGGTGCCGCACCGGATCGTCCGGTATGCGTCGGTTCTGCCAGGCGGCTGAGATGCTCGGACTGCCAGAGATCCCGAATTGCGCGACGAAGTTCTCGATCACGCGAAAGAAGTAGGTGCTGTCATAGTAGCCGTGTTTGGTGAGATAGTAGAAGCGATCCACACCGTGCGGCGCCCACGCACGATGCGCCACGAGCGTGATCGGTCCACGCGACGTCTGGAGGTCGACCCGGAAGCTGTCCGGCGCTGACCGCGCGAGCTCTGAGTCGTTAGGCGTGAGGAGCGGCGTGCCCTTGCCCTCGCCCGATCCGTCCCCCTGGGCACACGCGAGAACGACGAGCAATGCGGTCGCGACGCACGATAGCGCGACGATCGGCAGGCGGCGTAGGTGCATTCAGCGAGCCCTGGTATCGGGAAGGGTTGTAGCGCGCGGCGCCTGCGGCGGACCTGCCGAAAGCGCATCCGACACGCGCTCTCGCTGATGGTCGTTTTGGCTCCGCAGCACCGCAAGAAGATTCACATTGCGGATCAGCGTTGCCTCGCCGCGAAGCGTCGGCTCGGCCGTCGCCTCGATGTACTTGCTCCGATCGAGGCGCGCTTCGTCCCGCGCCCGGCTGGCGGTATCGGGATAGATGAACACATCCAGCTCCGAGTTGCCCACTGACAGACGCGACCCTCTCACCGTGAGGGGGGCGAGGTCGATCATGCCGCTGCTGTCCCGCCGGGGAGCGAGGCCCGCGTGGTCCAATCGGTCGAAGACTGCGCATTCCGACCACTGGCCGTTCGCCGGACATTTCTCCTTGCTGGTCGACGGCGCGGCGGTCTGTGTTGCCGCTGGAGGCGGCGCCACAGAGTCCGCCGCAACGTGCCGCCGCTCATCACGGTTGCCGCAGGCGAGTGCGACGGTCAGCGCGACAGCGAGGCGACAGTGCGAGAGCATAGTGCGGCGGCGATTGAAGACGGTAGGATCCGAGGGCCGTTCGGCGCCGCATCATACGCCGATTCAGCGCTCCGTCGCCAGGGCGGTAAAATGAGAAGAGCCCCGAGTACAACCTCGAGGCTCTTCCGTCATGCGAACCAGCGTCCGGTCAGCGCTTGCGGCTCTTGGGCTTCCGCTCTCGCGCGGCCGCCTGTTTGCGAGGCGCGGCCGCCTTCTTTGCCGAACCCTTCCGCGCGGGCGCGGAGGCAGAGGCTGTCCGCTTTGCAGCTTTAGCCGCGGGCTTGGCCTTCGCTGACGCGCGTCGCTTCTCTGAAGTAGCCTTCTCTGAAGTCGGCTTCTCCGCAGTCCGCTTCTCCGCCGGCCGCTTCTCGACCTTGGACGCCGCAACCTTGCCGGCCGCCGCCTTTTGCGCAGCGGGCCGCATCTTGGAAGAGGCCTCTACCGGAGGCGTAACCTTCTCTGGCGCTTTTGACGGTGCAGCCTTCGTGGGCTTGAAGACGAGCTTGCTCGTATTTACTGCCACGCTCTGCGGCGTTACGACTGACGCTGCCGGAGCTGCGGAGGCGGCATTGGTGCTCCCCTTCGGACGGCCGCCCTTCCTCGCTAACTGAGCGTCCGCCAACATCTTACGAAAAGCCTCCTGTGCTTCCGCCATGAGCTGAACGTGCGAAACGCGGCGCTCTCGGAGCGCCTTGTCCTTCTCAGCCCGATATATCGCTAGCGCAGTCGTCGCATCCATTGTCAATGTGTGGAAAGGTTCGACGATCTCGACGGGGAACGTTCCAAATCTATTCGAGAACGCGCTTTCGGACAGGGGCAGTTACATGGATGGACGCTCAGCACCGATGCGGGCGGCCGCCTGGTTCATCGCTTTTCGTTCGCTGTCGAACGCAAGCATTGCCGTCGCGTCCGCCAGCGGCACCCAGCGTGCCTCATCAACTTCATGGTCGTGGTCGGCAACGTCGCCTGACTCGTACACCAGAAGATAGAGGTGCACGAACTTGTGGAAGCGGACACGCCGCCCATCGCGGTCGTTACCGACATACCAGTACTCGATCATGTCCAGCGGAGCCACGATCCGTGCGTTGACTCCCGCCTCCTCACGAACCTCCCGGACAGCCGTCTCCTCCGGCTTTTCCCCTTCATCGACGATTCCCTTTGGGAGCTGCCAGCGACGCTTCGGGCCCACGCGTACCATGGCAACTTCCGCTCGGCCGGCGGCGCGGCGATAGACCACGCCTCCGGCCGAGACCTGGCGGACGACCGGGAATGGCGATCCGGGCATTTCGTTAGGCGCGTGCCTCCCCCTCGGCGTGACGATGCGATCGGGAGGGTGCCTCCCGACGCTTCTCCTTCGGCCTGGAACGGGAGGGCTTCAACTCCACCTTGATCCACCCTTCGGCACGTCGATCGAAAGCCTTGTAAGCGTCGATGACGTCGGCCATTGGCTCGACCTGTGTGAGAATCTCCGTCGGGTCGAACGCACCCGAAGCGACGAGCTCGACGAGCCTCGGGATGTACCGGCGATGATTGCAGTCGCCCGCTTTGATCGTGAGGTTCTTTCCCATCGCCTGCCCGATCGGAAAGCTCTCCACCGTAGGCGGATAGACGCCGATGATTCCGAGCGATCCCGCCTTCGCGACGACTTCGACGGCCCAACGCAGTACTTGCGTCGGTCCGTCGCCCGGCTTCCAGTTCTCGCCCGCTGGATGCTGCTCCGGCGCGACCTTACGGACCTCTTCCTCGAACTCGGACTCCTTCTGCTTTGCCTTCTTGCCGGCGGGTCCGCCGTGCGCGTGCTGGGCGTCGACACCCACTGCGTCGATGACGCGATCGACCCCGATGCCGCCCGTCAGCTCGACGATCACCTTGGTTGGATCTTCCTTCTCGAAATCGATCACCTCCGCGCCCTGTGCGCGTGCCATTTCCAGACGTGACGGAACGCAATCGACGGCGAAGATGCGACCGGCTCGCATGAGCCGTGCACTCGCAATCGCGAACTGCCCCACCGGGCCGCAGCCGAAGATGCAAACGGTGTCCCCTTCCTTCACTTCAGCGAGCCGAGCGCCGAAGTACGCCGTCGGGAAGATGTCGGAGATGAGAATTGCCTGATCGTCGCTCACGTTCTCGGGCAGCTTCACGAGGCCGACGTTGGCGAATGGAATGCGCGCGAGCTCGGCTTGCAGTCCATCCAGTCCGCCATTCTCGGCCGGACCACCGAAGAAGACCGTTGGGGCTCTATTGCCCTTCGGATTCGCGTTGTCGCACTTGGCGAAATATCCAGCGCGGCAGTACGAGCAGTACCCACATCCGACGGTGGATGGAACAACGACACGATCACCCACGCGCAGATTCCGAATACCCTTCCCGATCTCCTCGACGACACCAACGGCCTCGTGTCCGAGAATCGTTCCCTTCTTCAAGCCAGGCACGGTGCCGCGCACGAAGTGCAGGTCGGTGCCGCAGATCGCGCTCGCCGTAATGCGGACGATGGCGTCGGTGTCCTCCTTGATCTTTGGCTCCGCGACGTCCTCGAGACGGATGTCCCCGATACCGTGAAAGACTACTGCTTTCATGATCCGATCTCCTGTCGCCGCATCTGCTCACGGATGGCCGGAGCAGCCGGGTCTTGCTCTAGTGCGTGCTCCAATTCCCTGGCCTGCTTCGGCCGGAGCGTGGGCGGCACGGTTGGAATGTCGGCGTTCACCATCGCCTCGATGAGCACGGGGCGGTCTGCCGCGAAGGCCTCGTCCCAGGCGGGGCCAACCTGTTCCGGCGTCTCGACGCGGATGCCGCGCAGCCCCAGCAGCTCTGCATAACGAGCATAGGGAACGTCGGGAAGCTCCTGAGACGCGTCGAACCTTGGCTCCCCCTCCATGACGCGCTGCTCCCAGGTCACATAGTTGAGATCCTGGTTGTTGAGCACGAGCACGACGAGTCTTGGGTCGCGCCACCGTCGCCAATGCTTCGCGATGTCGATGAGCGCCGCATTGCCGACCATCTGCATCGCACCGTCACCGCTCGTCGCCACGACGACGCGATCGGGGTACGCGAACTTCGCCGCGAGCGCGTACGGCAAGGCGGAACCCATCGTGGCCAGCCCACCCGAGAGTGAGAGCTTCATACCGCGCCTGAGCCGAACGTCACGTGCGAGCCACACGGTTGACGATCCCGAGTCTCCTGTGAGAATCGCGTCGTCAGGCAGCCGGCTCGAGAGCTCCCAGAAGGGCAGTTGTGGATTGACGGGATTCGCCGACGCGCAGGCGTGGCGCTCGGCTTCCTTCCACCATTCCCGCACCGACTGTTCGATGCGCGTCCGCCAGGCGTCGTCCCGTCGCTCCTTCAGGAGTGGCAACAGCGCTCGTAACGTTTCCACGCTGTCGCCGACGAGCGCCACGTCGACCGGATAGCGCAATGCGAGATTCTCCGGGGCGACGTCGATCTGCACGCCGCGCGCTTTTCCCTCTTCCGGTAAGAACTCCGTATACGGAAACGACGTCCCTACCATGAGCAGCGTATCGCACTGCTTCATCATCTCGTTGCTGGCACGTGTGCCAAGCCAGCCAACGGAGCCGGTGACGTAAGGAAGATCATCGGGTACGGCCGCCTTGCCGAGGAGTGCCTTGGCGATCCCCGCGCCGAGTCGGTCCGCGACCGCGAGCAGTTCATCGGTGGCGTGGAGCGCGCCGGCGCCGGCAAGAATGGCGACTCGCTTACCCGCGTTGAGTACATCGGCCGCGCGGCGCAGATCCTCGTCGCGCGGGAGCACGCGCGGGCTCGAGAGAGCGACCGACGAATGCTGCATGGCGTGCTCGTGCCTGGGTTCCTCATAGGGCTCGCGTTGCAGGTCGTGCGGCACGATGACGCACGTGACCGTGCGATGCCCAAGGGCAACGCGCATGGCGCGATCGATCACATGTCGCACCTGCTGCGGCTTGCCAAGCATCTCGACATACGAGCTGGCGACGTCCTTGGCGAGCGGGAGGAGATCGACTTCCTGCTGTTCGCTCCCGCCGATCCCCGCCATCGCCTGTTGGCCAACGATCGCAAGCAGCGGCATGTGGTCGAGCTTCGCGTCGTACATGCCGTTTAGCATATGTATAAATCCGGGTCCGCCCGTCGACAGGCAGACACCGAGCTCGCCCGTGAACTTCGCGTGTGCACACGCCGCCATACCGGCGAGCTCTTCGTGTGCTACCTGGATGAACTCGATCCGGTCGCCCGCGCGGCGAAGCGCGCCCAGCACACCGTTGATTCCGTCACCCGGGAAGCCGAAGATGCGACGGACACCCCACGCAGCGAGTCGCTGCACGATTGCATCGCTGACTGTGAACGACTGCGCCTCCGCGCCGCCCTTCTTCTTCCGCCCATTCTCCTTCATCCGCCCTCGCTCCCGTTCACCGTTCACCGCGCTCGATCGACCATGCGTCGTCGAGCATGATCCATTCCGGCGGGGCGTGGACAAACGAAGTGTGCTTGCGGTCAGAACGATTACTGTACGCAGGCGATCGTGATCGGTCTGCTTCATGCCTGCGATACGATTCCAATGTCTAGGGAAAGCGAGCGAAGTACCGACGTCGCGATTCTCGGTGCCGGAGTGGCGGGTCTCGCGGCAGCGCAGATACTGCACGAGCACGAGATCGATTTCACCGTGCTCGAAGCGCGTGAGCGCGTCGGCGGACGCATCTTCAGCGTCGGCGACGAATCGCTACCGGTCGCGATCGAGCTCGGGGCGGAATTCGTGCATGGTCGCGCGCCCGAGCTGCGGGAGATCGCACGGGAGGCGCCGTTTGCCATCGCGGACATCGACGGCCAGCGGTGGGAGTCATACCGGGGTCACCTCCGCCGGGCTGACGATTTCTGGGAGCGCCTCACCACCGCGATGGGGCGACTCCGTGCAAGTGGCGCCGACCGGTCGTTTGAGCAATCTCTAAATACTGGTGGCCGCCAGGACCAACGCGCTCGCTCATTCGCGCTGCAGTGGGTGGAGAACTTTCACGCCGCGGACCCGGCGCGTGCCAGCGAGCATGCCCTTGCCGAGGGTGGCAGCCCTGGCGACGACGTCCGCGAGCGCCGGCTCGGCCGTGTGCTCGGTGGCTACGACGCGGTCGCGAGATGGATCGGACGTGGCATCGGGGACCGCATCCGACTCGGAACGGTCGTGACCGCCGTGCGCTGGGACAAGCAGACCGTCCGCATCGAGACGAGACAGCCGTCGGGAATGCCGAGCGGTCTCGAGGCGCGAGTGGCACTGATCGCATTGCCGTTAGGCGTGCTCCAGGCCAACCCTGGCGAGCCTGGTGCCGTGCTGTTCGATCCGCCGCTCACGATCGACTCGACCAAAGCCTCCGCGCTCGACGGCATGACGATGGGCGCCGTTGCGCGCATAACGTTGCGCGTTCGGGAGCCATTCTGGACGAGTGAACGCTGTGCGCGGCGCGCGAAGGATCGGAACCTGGACCGGCTCGGATTCCTCCATACGGACGATCCGGATTTTCCCATCTGGTGGACTTCCTATCCAGTCTCGGCTCCGATTCTCGTCGCCTGGCGCGGTGGCAAACGCGCGCGAGAAATCTCCGCCGTTGGCGAAGATCAGGCAGTCGAGCTTGCGCTCGCCGCGCTCGCTCGGCAATTCGGGCTGACGCGTCGCGATGCGCGGCGCATGGTCACCGCGACCTGGTTTCACAATTGGGAAAGCGACCCGTACGCGCGCGGCGCCTACAGCTACATGCTCGTCGGGGGCAACGACGCGCCGGCAAAGCTGGCGCGTCCCGTTAGGCGCACCCTGTTCTTCGCCGGCGAAGCGAGCGACGCCGAAGGGCGAACGGGCACCGTGCACGGCGCCATTGCCTCCGGACGCCGTGCCGCACAGCAGATCCGGCGCGCTCTGTGAACGAAGGTGCGCGGCGCCTGTCAGCGCGACGCGCGCCGCACCTGGTTGACCCGGTTGATGAGGAGCGCGAGTTCCTCCTGCTGCTCCGGATTGCGGTCGATCATGTCGTCGAGCAACGTCTCGGCGATGGTGTCGGTGATCATCGTCGGCTCGGGAGCAAAGCGCTTGTTGCCGAGATGCCGCATCTGATCGAGGAGGACGGGATTCTTGAGAATGATGTCGTGTCCCTCGAACTGCACGCGAACGGCGTAGAACTTCTTCCCGGACTTCTCCATGTAGCCGATCTTCACGCCGTTGACGTCGTCCGGCCATTCCGGAATCCGATGTTCGACGTCGTCGGTGCCACGAAACGCCTTGGCCCCAGCCTCCAAGTCCGAATAGTTCTTCTCGAAGCTTCCCTGATACATGAGCCCGTGCTGCATGCGTGCTCTCCCGTAATGGTTCGCGACGAACATCGGCGCGCAGGCAAGATTGCGCCTGCCAGCGCGCAGGTTGGAACAATTCCAGCGATCGAGCGGAAGAATATGGTAGCTAACAAACCCGGCGACCGGAACAGCGGCGCCGTCGGAACTCAACGCGTCGGGCCTCGTGCCGGCAGGAGTATCGCAATGCAACGCCTCGTTCCCACCATCGCCGCCTTTGGTCTCGTGCTCGTCGCCGGCGCGGGATGCGCTCACACGAGCCACATGCCGGAGGAGGCGCCGGTGCGGACCGTTCTCAAGGTCGAGAATCAGGGCTTCCCGGACATGAACATCTTCGTGCTGCCGGAGACCAGCAATCGGATTCGCCTCGGTACGGTAACAGGCACCAGCAACGCCTACTTCACCCTGCCGGCCACCGTCGTCCGCGGCGTTCGCGAGCTGCGCTTTCAGGCCCTCCCGATCGCGACGCCGCGCGGACCTGTCTCGCAGTCGATCGTCGTCACCCCGGGCGACACCGTCGTACTGACGATCCCGCCGATGTGAGCGGGCTCCCAGGTGCTAGGTGCTAGGTGCTAGGTAAGAAAACGCTTCGTTCCGAATTCACTCGCCACTCGCCACCCGTCACTCACCACCAGTCACCAGCCACCAGCCACCAGCCACCAGCCACCAGCGAGCGCCGCCTAACGCTACTGCTTGTGTCCGGGTGCCAGCGGAGACCAGGACGGCGGATCGCTGGCTGGAAAGCTCTCCTGGTCCGCCTCCTCGACCCGGTCCGGCGCTCTCTCGTCCTTCCTGGGTTTGGGTGGCTGCGAGCCGCTCTCCTCGCCACGCCGGGGCTCGTCATTCGGGGTTGGGGCGTCATCACGGTCGGGCTGCATCGGGCTCACGGATACTCCTCCGTCGACAAGAGTCAGTGTGATTCAGGAGGCGGGCCGCAATCCGCGGTCCGAGTCCAGCCACTCGCGAGGGTTCCAGTTCACGGGCACGGCACCGATCCGCTCGAATCGAATCCGCGGATCGTCCGACTGCACGAGCGCGAGCAGCCTCTGTCCAAGTAGCAAGAATCGACGCGACGCCGATTCGATGCTGTCGAGCAGGGTGTGCGCGAATTGCGGATCGGCCCGCGCGAACGCGTCGAAGTGACGGAACTGCATCACGACCCCACCCTCGTCAGGCACCTCGATCTCGCCGAGGCAATCGATCCACGAAGCGAGGTTGGCCGCGTAATAGTCGGGAAACGCAAGCTCCCGCCGTGCGGCAGCATGGAAGTCCGCGGCGCTCTTCCAGAGCGCGGCATCGAGAGTGTAAATGCGATACCCGAACTGTTGGAGCGCGGCGATGTCGTGTGCGAGCAGATTCGCCTTGTGATACAGGATGACGGCGCTGCTCTGCAGGAGCTGCACGTCGAGGCGATCAATCGGCGGCCGTTCCGCGCGTGGCGGCGGCGACGACCGCTCTTTTCTGAACAATCCCATGAGCTTGCGCTTCGACGACTGAGGTCTCTTTCCGCACAGCAACTGCTGCGCTCCCGAAGATACCTTTGCCCGTGGGGCTGGCGGGAGATCTCGAAGAGTGCGCTATGCGTAATAGCGGCGGATGGCCTCAGCCACTCCGTCGAGATCGGGAAACAGTCGCCGCTCGTCCACGCCGACGAGGTCGAGCTGGTCGCGGAGGCGACCGACTTCCTTCGCCGGAATGACGTACTTCGTCAACGCGCTACCCAGGCCGTGATCACTGAGGAACGCGTCGAACGGCCGGGACTTTTCCGAGCAGAGTGTGAAGACGGCTGCCTGCGCCACGATCCGTTGATCGAGCGACGGCGGCTCGAGCAGGCAGGCGAAGTCGCGCTGCGCTCCCCGACGCATCAGCGTCCAGGGCGTGAAGTGACCTTCCTTGCCGAACAGCTCGTCCAGATCCTTGATGAGGAGCGAGAGCGTGGGGAACTCGAACTTCTCGTGCACCGACTTCCAGTCGAGCCGCCAGACGGCGCGATCGCACTCCTCGCGCTCCTCGTTCGGTCGCGTCGCAAAAAATGCAGCGACCAGCGGTGAATAGGTCCAGTCCAGCAGACGCGTCGGCACGCCATGGTGCTGCGCCGAGACGAGATGTTCCCAATCGTTGACCGGATCGGTGCCCAGGTGCGGCCGCGAGTATCGGATGTAGTTGCGGAGAATGTGCTCCTCGAGATCCGATTTGGAATGCGGCGGCTCGATTCCACCCAATCGGTCGAGGCTCGTGAGCAGCGGGTTGGCCGCGTTGGAACTGCCTCGATACACGCCGGTGTCGCGCCGTCGCCCCGTTACCGGGTCCGGCTCGGACGGCGTCACGCGATCGACCAGTTCCCCCAGGCTGTGAATTACGAAGGTGCGCACTTCTTACAGTCTAGCACGACCCCCAGCATCCCGTCCCGACCGGGCTTCGTCAGCACCCAGGGGCGATTCTGCCACGGTGGCTCGTGACGCATGTGCACGGTGTGACCGCAGTCGAGCTCCGCGACCCAGTGCCCTTCCTCGTCGGTGTGAAAGCCGATGATCCGTCGCTGCACGCGGTTTCCACCCTCAGGTCGCGGGCGGTGCGTAGACGTTCGGCGTCCAACGCTCCATGTAGGTGGAGGCACTCCGCGGAGGGCCAAATCCGTAGCGCTCGTACAGTCCCTGGGCGTCGCGAGTGAAGAGGGCGAAACGACGGAGGCCCTGGAGGTCCGGGTGTTCGAGGATGCACTCCATCAACCATTTCGAGAGTCCACGGCCGCGATAGGCTTCGATGACAAATACGTCCGAGAGGTAGGCATAGGTCGAGCAGTCCGTAATGACCCGCGCGAAGCCAGCCTGTCTCGGGCCGTCGTAGATGCCGAAGATGAGCGAATTCTCAACGGCGCGCTCGAGGACCCGTCTCGGCATTCCTGCCGCCCAATAGGACGTGCTGATGTACTGGTGCACCGCGTCGAGGTCCAGTCGGGCGCGATCGGTCGAGATCACGAACTGCCCGCGAACCCACTCGCGTGGCTCGTCGTGCATCCCGTCAGCGACCGGCCCCGCGAGAGGCGCCGTCGCGAATACCATTCGCCTCGGGCGCGACCACTCCTCGCTCCGAGAGCAGCTTCGTGGCAAAACGCTGTGCTTCGGAGATTCGCTCGACCTCGATGGCGACGGCGTCGAGCGACTGCTGCATCTCGGTGAGCCGCGTTTCGATTCGCTGCACGCCGTCGTTCGCCGTGACCGCGGGCGAGCGGCGGCGAATCGTCCATGCGACGATGACGCTGATGAGGAGAAGCGTTCCACATAGCTGCCCGGTGAGCGCGACCACCATCGAATATCTGTCCATCGATCCTCCGCGTAGACGTGGACGCTCTAGAAGCAGCCGCGCGTACGATCGCTCGCGGGATTGGGGAAGTCGCCAGGGTACGGCAACCCTCTCTCGTCGCGACGGCTGACGATCTCGCTCTTCGGCTTCTCGGCGGGCTTCGCTTCCGGAGCGCGCTCCGCGGGAAGATGGCCAATGATCTGTTCGAGCGCGGTGTCGAGCGAACGTCGGGTTGGCTTGCCCATTGTCATTCTCTCCTTGAAGAGTGGCTGCGCCACTACGGATCGACTCGAGCGGAAGTTCTGACGCGACTCACGTCGGTTGCACCAACTCGATTCCTGTCGTACCCACCGTTACGTAATCCTCCGAGTCGCCGCCTCGCACAAGGCGCCAGAACTCGGTCTCGACGAGCGGCGACGGCGAGCTGTTCGGAAATATCTCCAGTTCGATGCCGCCTGTCGCGACCAGCCGGACCCCGCCGTACGAATCGGCGAGAAAGGTTGTGATGGTCACAGGTTGCTCTAACAATCGGCCGACATCGTCCATGCGTACGTCCCACCAGCTCGCGCCCCGAACATCCCAGTCGAACGTCTCGAGGTCTGCCTTCTCGTCTGCTGGTGTGAAGAGATCGCCGGACGCGACGAGCAAAGCGGTCGGTCCGGCGAGCCGCCACGCACAGGCAACTCGCAGCGTATAAGCGCCGACGGGGGAACCCTCCGCCTCACGACGCTCACCAAACTGCACGATGAGGACGTCCGCCTCACGGCCAAGACCCCACATCCGGAGGCCGGTAAGCGGCGCGAGAATGCGCTCGACGATCTCTTTCAGCGATCCTCCAACGAAAAAGGCGACGATTGCTAATCGTCGCCGCATTCGCTTCGGGAAGCAACCGGACGTTGGGTCGACTTCGAGGATGGGCTGCTAGGAGGCCGCCTTCTTCGCGCTGTCGCCAGCCATTGCCGCCAGCGCCGCCTTGGCATCCGCGACCGTCGCCTCCGATCCGGCGCGGGTCCATTCCACCATCTTCGACGGTGAGTCGAGACGGAACGCACTCAGCGCAAATGGATCGACGATGAGCTCGAGCGCCCAGCCAGCACGCCGCCAGGTAATGGTGATTCCGCCTTGCGGCGTCACAGTGATCTCGTCGGGGGTGAGATCATTGCGCCACGACTGAACGAGCACCGCGCGCGCCCGCTCGAGGGCATCGAAATCGACACCGGGTTGATCCGGTGAGATCTGTAACGCGCCGGCGAGCGGAAAGCCGTCGAGCGTGGCCAGGCCGTGCGCGAGAGTCGGGAATGCGGATGCGGTCGCCGTCATCAAGGCAATGACGACTGGAACCGGACGAAGTTGCGTGGTCATCCGAACCGGCCGACGCTCGCCGTTCAGCTCCAGCACGGCGACAATCGCCTATCGGTAAAGCGGGCTGGCCGCTCGTACGCGACAGGGACGGCGTGATCCGAGGCACGGCAGCCGTGGCGATTTGGTTGCTCCGTGAACCTCTGAAATCCGACGCGGTGCCGCGTCCATCCCACCCTGTAGGTCGACTGCTGCCGCGACCGCCTCCGTTTCCCTAGGACCCAATCGGGTCAGCGGTTGCCAGAGCTCTCGGAAAGCCGTCGAGATGATAGCAGCAGCAGGCCAGCCATACGGCAGGAGGCTCCGCTGAGTGAAATCAACTGGGCGCTCGAGCTCAAAAAGATCGAGCGCGAATTCGACGGACTGCCGCCGGAACCGTCCCCGAGCGAGCAGCGCCAGAAGCGCGAGACAGTGCGACGCGAGCGCCAGCGCCAGGACGCCGCAGGCGCCTCGTTTGGCGTCTACTTCCAGCTGACCCTGGTCCTCTCGCTCGGGGTTTCGCTCGTTTGTTGGCCTTACGACGTCAGCTGTGGCGCGATGCTCTATGGCTACCTCGCGGCCGTCCTCGTGCTCGTCGTCGGAGGCGTCTGGACGGCGATGGCAACCTTCACCCATCAGATGCCCTGGCGACACCTCGTGGCGTTGCTGATCGTACTCTGGGGACTCGCTCTGGGAGCCGCCGAAATCCTGCCGCGGATCGGCTACGCCAACCCGGCACCGAATCGCGGCACGAGCTGGAGCTGCTCGGACTGAACCGTGCTGTGCGGCGAGATCAGGGCTTGATCTGAATGGGCGTGCCGTCGCGGATCACACGCCAGAGCTCTTCGATCTCTTTGTTGGTGACGGCAATGCAGCCGTTGGTCCAGTCGTAGTCGCGGTGCGCCGCTCCGAATGCCGCCTGCTCGGCCGGCAGACCATGAATCATGATGTCGCCGCCGGGCTCGACGCCAAGCCGGGCGGCCCGGGCGCGATGCGTGGCATCGGGATAGGAGATCCGAAGCGATAGGTGATACCGGCTGTTCGGGTTCCTACCCTGGATGAAGAAGAGCCCTTCCGGCGTGCGATTGTCGCCGATCCGTTCCTTGTCACCAATCGGGCTGAGGCCCAGCGCGACGTAATACGTGCGCACTGGGTTGCCACGGTAATACACGACCAACTCGCGCCGACTCTTGTTGAGGACGAGGCTGTCGGCCGCGACGGGCGCACTGGCACGCGGCGTCGAGCTCGAGGCTGACGCGCGCGTGCTATCGGTTCCGTGGATGAGGGAGAGCGCGGTGGCGCTCAGGAGAAGCAGCAGGGTCATAGCGAGGCCAAACGCTTCGACAATGCGCGGACGGCACCGGCTCGACAGCGGGCCGGGATGCTCCGGCCGCTAAAGACGGTTGATGCGAGTTCTGGGTTACGTAAGGGCAGAATCTGTACTCGGAGTCACTGCCAGTCCAGTGGTTTGCGTAACGAGACACGGCCGCAGCGTCCGATGACATTCCGACCGTCTAGCTTTGGGAATGGCCATTCATACCCCGAAGCGGCGAAAATCTCCGCGACCGGCCGCCGTGCTCTTCGACCTCGATGGCACGCTCATCGATTCGATCACCCTCATCCTGGGGTCGATGCGCCATGCGTTCGCCAAGTGCGATCGGGTGATTCCTTCCAATGACGAGTGGCTCACGGGCGTCGGGATCCCTCTCCGCACGATGTTCCAGCGCTATGCAGCCGAGGATGCCGAGGTCGATCGTCTGATCGCGGCCTATCGCGAGGATCAGCTCGCGAACCATGACAACCTCGTGCGCTGCTACGACGACGTGCCGGAGACACTCGCCGCACTCGAGCGGGCTGGCCATCCCCTGGCCGTGGTGACGAGCAAGGGCGACATGTTGGCGCGGCGTGGGCTCGAGCTCGTTGGAATCGCGAGACACTTCGAAACCATCGTCAGCTGCGACTCCTGCACGAGACACAAACCCCATCCCGAGCCCGTACTGACGGCGCTGGAACGCCTCGGTTACGAGCCCGACGAGGCGCTGTTCGTCGGTGATTCCGTGCATGACATCGAGGCGGGCAATGCGGCCGGCGTAGAGAGCGTCGCGGCGCTATGGGGCCCATTCACGAGGGAGCAGTTGGCCGGCGCACGGCCAGATCGGTTCATCGATCGGATCGGTGATCTACTGCAAGTCGTCGCCGGCCGGTGAGTTGCGAGTTCCATTCAAACCTTTCCTCCAGTCGTGGTATCTCATCCGGTGCCTGGATGGAGACCCCACGATCCATGACGGCAGTGGCGATCATCGAAGCATCGACAACTCCGAAGAACGACGGCGATTCCGACGTAGCTCGTGCCGCTTCGGGGGACCGCGAAGCGTTCGAACGCCTCTACCGTGAGCATGTCAACCGCGTGTTCTCGTTATGCGCGCGCATGGTTGCCGATCGCCAACGCGCCGAAGAGCTGACGCAGGACGTGTTCGTTCGGGCGTGGGAAAAGCTGCACCTGTTTCGCGGCGAGAGCTCATTCGGAACGTGGCTGCATCGCATGACCGTGAACGTGGTACTGAACGCGAGAAAGAGCGACGGTCGGCGGCAGTCGCGGTTTGAGGACTCGGAGGAAGACAACGGTGGAGTGGACTCGGTCTCATCGAGCAGCACATCCGGAACGGTCGGCATGCCCCTGCCACCAGGCGACCTGCTCGACCTCGAGCAGGCGATCGGCAAGCTGCCACCAGGAGCACGACGGGTGTTCGTACTTCACGATGTGGAAGGCTACAAACACGAGGAAATTGCCGAGATGCTGAGCGTGACGACGGGCGCGACGAAAGCGCAGCTCCATCGTGCGCGGCTTCTCTTGCGGGAGGCGCTCAACCGATGATCAAAGAGACTCAGTGCGACGTGTTCGCCGAGCGTCTCGCGGATCTTCTGGAGCGAGACGTCGACGAGGCTTCACGCGCGGCGCTCGAAACGCACGCGCTGTCCTGCGCCGACTGTGGTGCGTTGTTGGCGGATCTGCGCGAGCTGCGCATCGATGCCTCGAACCTTCCAACGCTGGCTCCGAGCCAGGATCTTTGGGAAGGAATCTCGCGGCGAATCGATGCACCGGTGATTCCACTCCGCGCCGGTACGAGTGGCATCGAACGCGGAGCGGTTGCGAGCCCCCGGTGGCGTCGCTGGGCATCGATGAGCGCGGCGGCGGTCCTGCTCGTGGCCGCGACTGCTGCCTCGACGTACTACCTGACCATTCGCTTTCGTAGTACCGGCTCGGCGAGCGCACTGGCGACTCTGTCGCCGGCAGCTCCGGATACCAATCTCGCGGCACGGGAGAGCACGCCACCTCGCACGGCAGCGGTCGTGGACAGCGCCAGGCAGTCGGCGCCGGTGTCGAAACAGTCGGCGCCGGTGTCCAGCCAGAGCGAGCGCGTCGCGAGCGTCACGCCGGCGCCGGGCGCGCGGCTGGTGAGTGCGAAGCCGAGCGCCGAGCAGGTCTACACGAGCGAGATAGCACGCTTGCGAATCATCGTGGATCGCCGGCGCGCGCAGCTGGACCCGGTGACGGTTGGAGTCATCGAGCGGAATCTGAAGGTGATCGACGATGCGATCGCGCAGTGCAAACTCGCGCTCACGAAGGATCCGGCGAGCCGGTTCCTGATGGAGTCGCTCAACAACGCTCTCGAGAACAAGGTGCAGCTGCTGCGGACGGCGACGATGCTGCCGGCGCGAAGCTGATCGATACGACAATGCTAAACCTTCGGCTGTTCACCAGACTCACCACGTTCGCGGCCGCGCCGTTATTGCTCGCGCTTGCGACGTCGGTGGCTGGCGCCCAGCGGTCGCATCGCGATTATGATCGCGACTACCGCTCCAACGTCGACACGAGCTTCTCCTTCGACCGCCGTGGACTGGTGTCGTTGACGATCGGTAGCGGCGACATCGTCGTCACGGCGTGGGATCGGGACCAGATTCGCATCCACGCCACGACGGAGAGTGGCGGCGTCCGACTCGACGCCAGCTCGTCGCGCGTGACCGTGGAGCCGCGCGGAGGGTATGGTAGCGGCGGCGAGTCGCGGTACGAGATCACCGTTCCCATCGGCACGCGAATCGTTGCGCGCGCGCAATCGGGTGACATCACGGTGAGCGGAACACATGCCGACATCGACGCCCGCTCCCAGAGCGGCGACATCAAGATCGAGGATGCGGCCAATCGCGTCGACATCGGTACGCTCTCGGGTGACATCGAAGTCCACACGGCGATCGGCGATGTGCAGATCAAGTCGGTGAGCGGCGACATCCGCCTCACGGATTTCAAGGGCGATTTCGAGGGCGAGACGGTGAGCGGCAGCATCGACCTCACGAACGCCGTCGGACGGCTCGTACGAGCGCACACGACGAGCGGGGATCTCTCATACGAAGGAAGCATCGACCCATCCGGCCGCTACGAGCTCAGTGCCCATTCCGGCGACATCCGTCTCGGCATTCCGTCCAACGCGAGCGCTCAGCTCTCGGTATCGACGTGGAGTGGAACGCTCGACAGTGATTTCCCGATCACGTTGCGCCCGGGCGAGCACGGCATCGGCAGTGGCCAGGCGAAGCGATTCACCTTCGACATTGGCGGGGGCGCCGCCCGCATCGATGCCGAGACCTTCTCGGGCGACATCACCATCAGCACGCGCGGCTCATCGCGTCGCGACTGACCGTCCTCACACTCCGGACCACCCAACCGGTACACACAGCTATGCGCATCGCTCCCGCACTCGCGCTCCCGTTACTCCTCTGCACTCCCCAGCTCGTACGATCCCAGAGCCGTGACGGCGACTTCCGGTGGGAGCGCCGACTCGGCGCCGGACAGGTCGTTCACGCCCGCAACATCAACGGCGACATCAGGGTCACGTCCTCGTCATCGGGGCGCGTCGAGATCGTTGGCGTTCGCCGGGGGAGTAGCCGGTCAGCCGACCGTCTGAACGCGGCCGTCACGGAGACGTCCGACGGCATCATCGTCTGCATCGTTCGCGTCGACGCGGATGACGAGTGCGACGGCAATGGCTACCATCACCACAGCAACGACGACAACGACGACTGGGGCAACGCGAGCATGAATCTCGAGATCCGTTTGCCCTCGAATGTCGAGATCGATGCGAGCTCGGTGAGCGGGAACGTGGATGTCGCCGGCGCACAGGGCGACGTCCGGGCGGCGTCGGTGAGCGGCGACGTCCGGCTCGAGGGCCTGCGCGCGACGTCGATACAGGCAAGGACGGTGAGTGGTGAGATCACCGCCGGTGTCGAATCCCTCAGCGGAAACGGACCGTTATCATTCAAGTCGGTGAGCGGCGACGTGAAGCTCGACCTGCCGCGAAATCTCGACGCGGACCTCTCGATGAGCAGCGTGAGCGGTCAGCTCGACTCCGAGTTCCAGATGACGCTCGGCGGACGGACGAGCCGACGTCGCATCGAGGCGCGGATCGGGCGGGGTGGACGCGAGCTGAGTCTGACCACGGTCAGCGGTGATGTTCAGCTCAGGATGCACCGGGACTAACAGCAGCTATCGGTCATCAGCTATTAAGCGAATAGCCAGAGGAAATCGAATGCGACGCAGCGTAATTGCCCTCTTGAGCATTTCAGTAATCGGCGCGTCGCCGCTCGCGGCGCAGCGCCAGTCGGAGCAGAACGCGTTCACCTGGTCGGGACGCGTGCCGTCCGGTCACTGGATCCGCGTCCGCAACCTGAGCGGCGAGATCAATGTCGTCGCGTCGAACAGCGATCGCGTCGAGGTCACGGCGACGAAGCAGTGGCGCCGCAGCGATCCAGAATCGGTGCGCTTCGAGATCCACAAGTACGGCCCCAACGAAGAGGACGTGGTGATCTGCGCGATCTGGAACGATCGCACCGACTGCGACGAGCGGGGCTACGAGTCGCACAACGTACGCAACAACGACGTGAGCGTGAGCTTTCGCGTCGCTGTTCCGCGTGGTGTGAAAGTCGGGGTGTCGACAGTGAATGGCGCCTTGAGCGTCGATGGGGCGACATCGGAAGTCGAGGCAACGACGGTGAACGGCGAGGTGGAGGCGACGTCCTCGGGTGGGCCCGTGAACGCGTCGACGGTGAACGGCAGCGTCACGGCGCGCATGGGTCGCTTCGACAACGACGACGATCTGAACTTCTCGACCGTGAATGGAACCGTCATCGCGGAATTCGCAGGCGATCTGGACGCGGACGTGGAACTGAGCACCGTGAACGGTCGGTTCCAGACGGACTATCCCGTCACGATCAACGGGCGCCTCGATCCGCGGCATCTTCGGGCGCGGTTAGGGCGCGGCGGGCGTCGCATCCGGCTGTCGACGGTAAACGGCAACGTCGAGCTGCGACGCCGCGGCTGACGGCAGTTGTCAGGAATCCCGGGGGCGCGTCTCGCCGTATGGCGGGACGCGCCCTTTGTGTGAGATCTTTCTGGCGTCACGACGAGAGGGAGTCATGCGAACGCTGTTCTCGCTGCTTGCGCTCTTCGCGGTCATGGCGTGCGGACGCCGGGCGCACGATTCGCCCGACGCGTTCCGCTGGGAGGCGGAGCTCGAGCCAGGGACCACGATCCACCTGCGCACTGGAACCGGACGCATCGACGTCGCCGCGGGCAGCACCCGGTTCGCGCGGGTCACGGGCGCCACTCACTGGGTGGGGCGAAACGATCCTATCCGGTTCGCCTGGAAACGCGACGGCGACGAACTTTACGTGTGTGCCCTGCGCAGCAGCCGTTCCGACTGCGACGAAGACAGCGGGTCGTTCGGCGATTCCGGCCACTCCTGGCTCGACATCTTCAGCCTCTTCAAGCGGCGGTCGACGAACGCGATGGCGTCGTTCCGCGTCGAGCTCCCGTCGCAGGTGAAGGTCGACGCTCGCACGATGAACGGATCGATCTCCCTCTCGGGCGTCACGGGTGGCATCGACGCGGCGACGGTGAATGGGTCGATCGACATTCACCACGCGGCTGGAGCGGTAGAAGCGAAGAGCACGAACGGCAGCATCGACGCCGTCATCGACTCGCTTGCCTCCGACGAGGAGGTCACACTCGAAAGCGTGAATGGGAGTATGACCGCTGTGCTACCACCGGATCTCGAGGCCGAGGTGGACCTCCGTACCGTGAACGGCAGCATCCGGAGTGACTTTGCGGTCACCACGGAGGGAGAGTTGAGCAAGCGCCGTCTCCATGGCCAGATCGGAAGCTCGTCACGAGAGATCACGCTGAAGACTGTGAACGGCAATGTTTCCCTCTTGAAGTCCACGGGGGGAACGGAGACGGAGCCGCCCCGTCCACCGAAACCGCCGCGGCCAGTCGCGCCGCGGCCGCGGAGCTGACGAAGCTCCGGCTCTTTCGTCTCGGTGCTGGGTATATATTCTCGTCGAATTCTCCAACGGAGTTAAAGCTCGCCATGGGCTTCTCGTATAACCCTGCCGTCAGAACTTTTCCGATCCGCAGCGGCGTCGAGCGTGCCACGCTCGTGCGTCGTACGTACGCGCTCGTCTTTGCGAGCATCGTCGTCACCATGCTCGGCGCGGGCTTCGCCGTCACTCAGCCGCGCCTTTTCACCGCGGTGGCGCAGCATCCCTTCCTGACGTTCATCTGCGCGCTCGTCCCGCTGTACATGGCGATGCGCAATCATCGCACGTTCCCGCAGAACCTCGGCTTCACCTTTCTCTTCACGTTCATCGAAGGGATCTGGATATCGCCGCTGCTCGTGCTCTATGAGCGGATGCAACCCGGTGTCCTTGGTCAGGCTGGTCTGCTCACCCTCACGACGTTCGGCGTGCTGTCACTGTACGCCGTGCTGAGCCGGCGCGATTTCAGCGCGTGGGGCGGTTTTTTCACGATTGGGCTCTGGGTTCTGATCGCGACGTCCCTGTTGAACATGTTCTTCCGCAATCCAACCGCTTCCCTCTGGCTCGCGGCGGGAACGATCTTCGTCTTCGGCGGCCTGCTGGTGTTCGACACCTGGCGTATCGTTCGCTCTGGAGCGTATGGGGAGGACGATTACGTTCCGGCCGCTGTTCAGATCTATCTCGACCTGTTGAACATCTTCCTCGCGGTGCTGCAGCTGCTTGGCGGAGGGAACCGCCGCAACTAGGCGCGGCCTAACGGCGGACCACGGTGTACCGACTCGGCTGCGTCTTCGCTCATCCGGACGACGAAACGTTCGTGGCCGGTGCGACGATCGCGAAGCTAACGGCAGCTGGACATCGCGTCGATCTGTTCTGCGCCACTGATGGGGATGCCGGAAAAAGCTCCGGCATCCTCGTTTCGTCTCGGGCCGAGCTCGGAGCGATGCGTCGCACAGAGCTCGCGGCGGCGAGTCGGATCCTTGGCATCGCATCGCTCTCCACGCCCGGTCACGGTGACGGCGTGCTGAAGGAGGTGGATTCCGACCGCTTGATTGGCGAGATCGTCTACTTCGTGCGACGGCATCGGCCTGACGTGATGCTCACCTTCGGCCCAGAGGGCGCACCGACCCAGCATCGCGATCATCGGGCGATCTCGCGTGCCGCAACGGCGGCATTCTTTCTCGCAGGACTCGCGACGGAGTACGCCGACCAGCTGCGCGAAGTAGAACCGCACTCCCCTTCCCGGCTCTATTACGCAGCCTGGGATGCACCGTCTCCTGAGGCGGAGCTGAAAGCCCTGAGCCTTGCCGTCAGCTGCCGCGTGCCGGTGACGGAACATCTCGCGACCAAGCGCGAAGCATTCCTCGCCCATGCCAGCCAGCGGCAGCACGAAAAGCGATTCGAGGAGCTGACGATGCTGCCGACGGAGCGGTTCGCCCTCGCGGCGGGCGTTTCGCAGCCGCGATCGGTGACGGAAAGTCTCTTCGAGGGTCTATGACTTCGCCGCGGCCTTCTCGATCTCGTCAGCGAGTTTGAGATCGGCTTCGGTGATGCCACCCGCGTCGTGAGTCGACAGGGTACACGTGATCTTCGTGTAGCGAATGTCGATGTCAGGGTGGTGATCGCTTGCGTCGGCCGCTTTGGCGACGCGGTTCACGAAGCCGATACCATCGGCGAACGATCCGAAGGTATATGTCTTCATGAGAGTATCGCCCCGACGAGCCCACCCTGTGAGACGGCCGAGGGCACGTTGAATCTCGAGATCGGAGAGCTTGGTGCGCATGGAGCTGATAAGTCCTGAAGGTGGGACGCTAGAGATCATAAGGAATTACGGACGCCTCGGCCATGCTTGGCGACGGCTGCACCGAAGATCGATGTCACGCGCCACCCTGACCTGCACGTTGGCAGCGATCCTCACACTCATGGCGCCACGCGCTATCAAAGCGCAAACACAAGGCGACAGTCTCGGGACTTCGCACAACGGCGGCGGGGCACGGCGTTGGTGGACGCTCTTCGCCACGGGATTTGCCTCGAGCATTCTCGCGCACGAGGGAGCGCACGTCGCCGCCGCGTACGCGGTGGGCGGCCGACCGAGCTTCGGGCTCAACGAAGGCCGACCGACGATCTACTCGGGTATCGATGCGACGGCGGAGCCGCGCAAGCAGTTCGTGTTCTCCTCCGCGGGACTGACGGTGCAATCGCTGATCGACGAGGGACTACTCGACGCGCCGCACCATTCTCGACGCGCCGGAGCGTTCGAACGAGGATTGCTCGCCGGGGGCGTGGCGACGTCGTTCTTTTACGTCACGATCGGACGCACCGGCAGCGTCTCGGACGTCGACTTCATGGCGCGTACGTCGAAGCTGAACAAGGCGAGCATCACGGCGATCTTCGGAGGGCTCGCTCTCGCGCACACGTGGCGAATCGCGCACAACAGCCGATACGGCAATTTTTTCGCGCGCCCGGCGCCGGAGGGCGGCCTGCGCGTCGGCATGACCCTGGATCCCTAACGAACCGGCAGCAGCTCGGGGACGAAGACAGTTCCATCCGCGAGCCGCGCGGCGGCGTGGAGCCCGGGCGCGCGGGCGAGCGCTGTAACGCCGATCTGGTCCGGGCTCGGTTGGTCGAACGCGACCACGATGCCCTTCCGTACCCGCACCGTGTCGGCGAACTCGCGCAGCAGCTTGACGGTCGAGTCGTTAGGCACCTCGTGCGCGGGACGGTGCAGATGGAACACGATCGCCGCCGGCCAGTTCGAGTAGAGTGGACGCCGCGCGGCGTTCGCGCGCGTCCAGGCGAGGACCGGCGACGCCGTCCACTGCGCCTGCGCGAAATCGGACCCGTTCTCGAGCATCCATTCCACATCGTCCTCTGATGCGCGGAACGACGCGCCGAACCAGGCGACGAGGAGAGTCCCGACGGCCGCGCGCGACACTCGACCGGCAGTGCGCCACCATGTTGCGAGCGTGACAGCGACACCGATGGCGACGAGGACAAAGAGCGGTACGAGAATTCGCTCGTCGAACGGGATGCCAGGATCCGCGAGGATGCGTGAAGCAACGAGGAGGGCAACGTAGCAGACGGCGAGGGTCGACAACGCGGCAAGCACCCCAGCGGCCGGCGTGCGGCGCGCAGCGAACGCGCCGCGGACGACGAGAAACACCATTCCGGCAAGAAGGCACAGTGCAATCCAGCTCCGGCCAGGCAGCGCATCGTCCGAGGTCAGAGGAACGAGCCAGGCGACCAACGTCGAGAATCCCGTCGCGAGCGTCTCGCCGAGTCCACCGTACGGCCCGAGCGCTCGAATGGAGCGGGGACCGCTCATGAAGTACGATCGCGCGACCCACGCGCCGAAGAAGATGACCGCCGGAAGAGCGGCGACGAGCGCACGTCGTGCGCGGATGCGGATCGGCGCGGGCGGCGCGGCCACCCAGAGCACGACAGCGGCGACCGCCGCGATGCCCGCGTAGCGTACGAGGACGGCGGCCGCGGCGGCTGCGCCGGCGAGCGCTGCCGCGCTGAGACGTGCCGCCTCGTTAGGCGCCTGCCGGTATCGCTCCATCGCGGCGACGGCGCAGACGAAGCAGGCGAGGAAGAGCGGCTCGCTGAGCACGGACAGGTGAACGATCACCATCGCGTGCATAACGAGGAGCGCGGCGGCGAGCAGGACGCCGGCGAGGAGGCCAGCGACGCTCGTGACCAGCGCGGTGGCGACGGCGATCGTCACGAACGCCGCAACGGCGCTGACGAGACGCGCGGCGTGCGCCGGGGTCGCGCCAGCGGCTATCGCGGCGGCGAGGACGGTGGGATAGCCCGGCGGAAAGTGCGCGAGAGCCGATGTAGTGTCGGCGGAGTGCCAGTCGGAGATCGGGATCCGATAACCATGACCCTGAGCAACCGACTCGGCGGCACCGAGATACGATGCGGCGTCGGGGTCGAGGCCGGGCCCGGGCGGTGCCGAAAGCATCCAGACGCCGATGGCGGCAACCACGCCCGCAACGATCGCGGCGAGGTACTTGCGTCTTCGGTGTATCTTCGGTAGATCGGGTCTGTTCACTATGAGAAACGCATTGTCCCCGGAAACCGCCGCCCTCCGGCGCGCGAAACAGGGCGCGCTCTTCGCCGACGCCGCGCTCGGCGTGCGCGTGCTGCCGGTGATCGGGGAGCAGAAAGATATCAACTACTACGGCTCGGTCGCGCGCGGTGTGTTGAACGGGCCCGAGGTGACGGGGATGGGCTTCTGGTCCATCAACCCATACGTTGGCTGCGCCTTCGGGTGTGCATACTGCTACGCTCGTTATGCACATCGATACGTTCTCGAGCGCGCCGCGACCGCGAACCCGGAACACGACGGATTGCGACGTGACATGGACTCCATGCCACCGTGGCTGGCGTTCGAGCGGCGGATCTTCGTGAAGGAGAACGCGGCGGAGGTGCTCCGGCGCGCGCTGCGCCATGGGTCCGACCGGCATCTCGCCCTGCTCGGCGACGAGAGCATCGTCATCGGGACGGCGACAGATCCGTATCAGCCGGCGGAGCGTCGCTTCCGTGTCACGCGGAGCGTGCTCGAGGTGCTGGCCGAGCACGCGGGCCTCTCGATCGTGATCATCACGAAGAGTCCTCTCGTCACGCGCGACGTCGATCTTCTGCGTCGCATTGCGCGCAGCTCGGAGATCACCATCCATCTGTCGTTGATCACACTCGACCGGAATCTGGCGCGGCGACTCGAGCCACGCGCGCCGACGCCGGAGGCACGAGTGCGGGCACTGGCGCGGTTGCGGGAGCATGGCATCGACGTCGGGATCAACGTGATGCCAGTGTTGCCGGGAATCACGGATGGGCCGGAGCAGCTCGATCAGCTGGTCCGGACCGTGGCGGAGCGTGGCGCGACGTACGTGAATGCGTGCGCGCTTCGGCTGCAGTCGGCGGCGCGGCAGCGGTATCTCCCCTTCATCGAGCAGGAGTTTCCGGAGCTCGCGTCACGCTACCGCGCGACGTATGCGCGAAGCTACGCCGTGGGTGAGCGCTATCGCGAAGGGCTGCGGGCGTACTTCAAGCGGATCTGCGCCCGCTACGGAGTTCCGTTCGGGCACATCGGTGACGGCGGCGAGGAGGACAGCGGTGCCGAGCCGCGTCGAGCGACTCCGCCTCGATCAGCAGAGCAGCTCGCGCTCCTCTAAGAACAAACGCAGCGACGGAGAAGGAGCGACTCTAGGTCAGGAAGTGATGTTCACGTTAGGCGGCGGTGATCCGAGGCTCGTCAGAGGACCGATGTCGTAGTCGGCGATTTCGCCGCGACGGCGGGCCCATTCGCGGACGGCTCGTCGATCGTCTTCGGTGGCGTTCGCATTCGGACGATAGAGAAGTCGCGCGAGGCCGCTCGTCTCCTCATCCACGGCGTGGGAGGTCAGTCCGCGGCCGCCGAGCGGTCCGGCAAGGAAATCATCCCAGAGCTCGAGCGCGCCGTCTTCACCGAGACCGGCCGCCAGCTGAAAGCGGATGGAGAAGCCGAGCGTGGTCCTGGGGGTGAGATGATCCATCCTTCCTCCTTGCCGGTGCGGTATTGCAGGCTTGTGTAGCGTGGCGCGAGCCGGAATCACCGTCAAGCTCTCGGGGGAAGGCCTCCTTCTTGCTTTCGGTTTTTGTTCGGGATAGCTTATTCGCCCCTTCGCGTCGCGGCAGTCTCGGCGGTCGCGGGAGTGATTCCCGACCAAACTCCGATGCTTCCACAGTCTCTCGTCGACCTCCTCCCCCACCCTCTCTCCGCACCCAGTGTCGAGGGAAGCGCCCTGCCGACAGGGGTGGAAGCACTAGATGCGCGGCTGGTGGGTGGAGGTTTGCCACGTGGGCGACTGACGGAGGTTGTCGGCGCGCGCGGGAGTGGCAAAGCGACGCTGCTGCGTCAGATCGTCGCACGCACGCTGGACGCAGCGGGGTGGGTGGCGTACATCGACGCGACACGTACGCTCGCGCCGCGCGACTGGGCGCATCTCGGCAGCGAAGGATTATGGATGATCCGGCCGCGCGACCCTTCGCGCGCGGCGTGGTGTGCCGACGTGTTGTTGCGGTGCGGTGCGTTCGCGCTCGTGGTGATCGATTCGGGGCCGATGTTGTCGCGCGCCGTGGCGGTGCGCCTAACGAGGCTCGCGCGTGAATCGGGAGCCGCCCTCGTCATCGCCGGGGAGGAAGGGCACACCTCCCTCCTCGGCGGCGCGGTGCGACTGCGCGTAATGCGGGGCGCGGGACGCGGGACGCGGGATGCGCTGACTCCTCGTGACTCGAGACTCCCCGCGTCCCTCGTCCCGCGTCCCGCAGCACGCGTCCCGCACTCTGCGCCCCGAGACCACCCTCCACCTACCAGACGCATGACCATCGTCGTGGAGAAAGGGGGTGGAGGCATTCATCGAACCGTGGAGGTCAGCTGTGCAATTGGAGTGGCGCGTCGCCTGTGTACGCATCCCGAGGTTCCCGATCGGCGCGGTGTGGCGCGCCGCCAGACGGGGCGACCTGGGAGCGAGCGACGTGCAACTCATGCTCCCGTTCCGGGCCATGGAGCCGGCGCGCCTAACGAAGCAGGGGGCGCTGGACGCGTTCTCGCCCGGAAGCGCCGCTGCGCCGAGCCCGAATTCGGCGCCGGCGATCTCCACACTCCGTCCCACCTCGGGCCCCTGGACGAACGCGCCATCGCTACCGGGACATTGGGATGACGCGCCGATCGTCCTGACGGAGCTCGGCGGACCGAAGGCGATCGCGGGGCGACGACGGCTGCGTGCCGTGTCGGCAGCGGCGGGGCGAGCCGGCATTCGCGCAGGCATGACGATCGCCGAGGCGCGTGCGATCTGCGCCGAGCTGCACGAGTACCCGTGGGATGACGTCGCGGTCGCGGCAGCGACGACGGAGATGACCGCGCTCCTGCTCGAGGCGAGCCCTCAGATCACGCCGGTCGCTGGGGTGCCCGGAATGTGGTGGGTCGGCGCGTCGGGATTCGGCGGCCGGAGCGGCGAGCGGGAGCTGGCGTACACGCTTCGGCGTATCGCGGCACGCTGGCATCCACGATCGCGCGTGGCGATCGCGGATTCGTGCGTCGCGGCTCGCGCGGCGACGTGGGCGGGAACGTCCTTTCAGCAGGGAGACGATCGGTCGCTCGTGTGCATCGTGCCGCATGGCCACGACGCGGCGTATCTCGCGCCGGCACCGCTGGCGCTCGTGCCGATGGACGACGAGCTGCGGCTGGCGCTGCAGGCGCTCGGGCTACGCAACGTGGGTTCGTTCGCCGCGCTGTCAGCAGAGGACGTAGAGCGGCGCTGGGGACAGGAAGGCCTCGGCGCCTGGCGTCTGGCCCGGGGAGAGGATTCCAGGCGGCCGGTGCTGGCGCGTGTCGTCGACTTCCCGGCGGTCGAGGCGGAGCTGCCGATGGCGGCGACGACGATGGAGCCGATTCTCTTTCTCGTGCGCGCGGCGCTTGATCGCCTAACGACACAGCTGGCCAGCCGCGGCCAGGCGGTGGCGGCGCTGTCGATCACGATCAGTCTCGACGACCGCCGCGGAGCGCTGCCGACGAACGCGCTCGCGCGGGCGCACACAGTGACGCGCGAAATTCGACTCCCCCGCCCCGTGGCCCGCTCCGCTCCCCTGTTCGAGCGCTGCCGCGCTCTGCTCGACCACTGGTCGTTGACGGCGCCGGCGATCGGAGTCGGGGTGGCAGTCGTCGCCGCGGCGCCGCTCTCCGGAGAGCAAGGCGAGCTGCTGGACGCGACGTGGCGCGATGGAGCGGCTGTCGATGCCGCGCTCGCGCGGCTGCGCGCCGAGCTGGGCCCGAACGTCGTCGTTAGGCCGGTGGCGCGCGACGCGCATGTCCCGGAGCGGATGGGGACGTGGGCGGACGCGGCTGAGGATGCTCCGTCGCTGGCGTCCTCCTCCAGCAACACGGCCCTGGGGACGGCGCCCGCGGGCGCCGACCCCGCCATCCGGCTGCTCGAGTCACCGGAGTCGGTGTTCGTCCTCTGCGACGACGGCGTGCCACGCACCGTGACCTGGCGGGGCCGGCGCCTAACGATCGAGCGCGCCGTCGGGCCGGAGCGGCTCTCCGGCGACTGGTGGGACGACGGTTATCGGCGCGATTACTGGCGCTGCGAGAGTGCGTTCGGGGACTTCGTGCTCTACCTCGATCGGATGGACGATCAATGGTGGGTGCAGGGGTGGTTCGATTGACGCGATCGGCCCGAGCCAACGACTACGTCGAGCTGCACTGTCATTCCTGCTTTTCTCTTCTCGACGGCGCGGCGTTGCCGGAAGTCCTGGCGGCGCGGGCGGCCGATCTCGGACTGCCCGCGCTCGCGCTCACGGATCACGACGAGCTCGGAGGGGCGGTGCGGTTCGCGCAGGCGACGCGCGAGGTGGGGATCGAAGGGATCATTGGGGCGGAGCTGACGGTGACTGGTGGTCGGTGGCTGGTGACTGGTGACCAACCACCAGCCACCAGCCACCAATCACCAGCCACTCATCTGCTTCTCCTCGCCGAAACGCGCGAGGGATACGGAAATCTCTCCACGCTCATCACCCGGGCGCGCATGGACAATCCGCGGGGAGAGCCGTCGGTGTCGCTCGACCTCGTGGCGCGGCACGCGCGCGGATTGTTCGCGCTCACGGGGTGCCCCCGCGGCTGGGTGCCGTCGCTCGTGGCGAACGAAGATCTCGACGGCGCGTGTGAAGCGGCGGCGATCATAAAAGACGTATTCGATGGTCGCGTGGCCATCGAATGCTGGGATCACGGACTTGCGGAAGAGCGCGAGACGGTGCGCGGCCTGATCGACGTCGCGCGCGCGCTCGATCTCCCGTGGGTCGTGACGAACGACGTGCATTACGCGCGGGCACGCGATCGCATCGTGCACGACGTTTTGTCGTGCCTGCGGCACGATAAAACGCTCGATACAATGGGGACGCGGCTCCGGCCTAACGGTGAGTGGTATCTCAAGAGCGCGGCGCAGATGCGACGGCGCTGGCAGCACGCACCGGAGGGAATCATCGCGACGCGGGCGATCGCCGAACGCTGTGCCTTTCGAATGGAACAGCTGGAGCCAGCGCTGCCGGCCTTTCCGCTGCCGCCGAAGGTGACCGCCGACGAGTATCTCGAGCGGCTGGTGATCCAGGGGGCACAGGAACGCTGGGGAGCGGAGCAGCGCGACGGAGGCGAGGATGTCTTTCCGACGGAAGCGCATCGCCGGCAGGTCGAACACGAGCTGGGAATGATTCGCCGGCTCGGGCTGGCGGGATACTTCCTCATCGTGTGGGACATCGTGCGCTTCGCGCGCCGCGAGGGGATTCTCTGTCAGGGTCGTGGATCGGCGGCGAACTCCGCGGTCTGCTATTGCCTTGGCATCACGGCGGTGGATCCCATTCGTCTCGGACTGCTCTTCGAGCGGTTCCTGAGTGAGGAGCGGCGCGAGGCGCCGGACATCGACATCGATTTCGCGCATCGTGAGCGCGAGCGGGTGATCCAGTACGTCTACGAGAAGTACGGGCGCGAGCACGCGGCGATGGTCTGCGAGCAGATCACCTACCGGGGCCGCTCGGCGGTACGGGACGCCGCGCGCGTGCTGGGATTTTCCGTCGAGCAGGCGGACCGACTGTCGATGCTGAGTGACCGGTTCTCGGCGCGCGCGACGGCTGAAGCGCTGCGCGGCGGCTCGTTAGGCGCAGCCGGAGAGGAGGGCGATGAGTCAGCGGAAGAGGTGATCGCGCGCGCGTTCGGGCAGCAGATGATGCCGGGCACGTCGGCGACGCTGGAGTCGCGGGAAGTGAAAGAGGCGGCACGCGGGATGGGGGGCGCGGGACGCGGGACGCGAGACGGCGAAAGATCGAAATTGGCGCCGAAGGGGAAAAAACATCTCACGACGGCGGATCGGCCGCGGCCTAACGCCGGGTACGAGCCCTACGGAAGTGAAACGGGTCACGACACGGTGCAACAGAATCGGCGGTTCCACCAGGCACCAGCCACCAGCCACCAATCACCGACGCGGCCCGAGTACATGGATCCGTACGCGAAGGAAACGCATAACGAGCGTCGCAATCCGACGACCGCCATCTCGACATCGGCGGAAGACCGCCAGTCACCGCTAGTGCACGCGGGGTTGGATCCGGCGGACAAGCGGGTGCGAGCGCTCGCCGAGATCGTGGATGGACTGCATCAGGTACCGCGGCACCGGTCGATCCATGTCGGCGGCTTCGTGCTCACGGCCGAGCCGCTGTCGACGGTGGTGCCGATCGAGCCAGCGTCGATGCCCGACCGGACGGTGATTCAGTGGGAGAAGGACGATCTCGATCCGGTGGGACTGGTGAAGATCGATCTGCTCGGTCTGGGGATGCTGACGTTGATCCAGGATTGCCTGCTGTATGTGCGGCAGACACGCGGTATCACGGTGGATCTGGCGCAGCTGGACATGGACGACCAATCGGTCTACGAGGATCTGTGCCGGGCCGACACGATTGGCGTCTTCCAGGTGGAGAGTCGCGCGCAGATGAACACGCTGCCGCGACTCAAGCCGCGGTGCTTCTACGATCTGGTCGTGGAGGTCGCGATCATTCGTCCGGGGCCAATCCAGGGCGACATGGTGCATCCCTATCTGCGGCGGCGCGCGGGCGAAGAGAAGGTCGAGTATCCACATCCGTCGCTGGAGCCGATCCTGGCACGTACGTTAGGCGTGCCGCTCTTCCAGGAGCAGGGTATGCAGGTGGCGATCGCGTGCGCCGGGTTCTCAGCGGGCGAGGCCGACACGCTCCGTCGCGCGATGGGGCACAAGCGGAGCCGCGAGCGGATGGCGGCAATTTGTGCAAAGCTCATCGACGGAATGAAGAGCAATGGCATCGCCGAGGAAACGGCGCTTCGGATCTATAATCAGATCAACGCATTTGCCGACTATGGCTTTCCGGAATCGCACGCGGCGTCGTTCGCGTTGCTCGTCTATGCATCAGCGTTTCTGAAACATTACTACGCGCCCGAGTTCACGGCGGCGATCCTCAATGCACAGCCGATGGGCTTCTACGCGCCGGGCACGTTGATCGAAGACGCGAAGCGTCATGGCGTGAAGGTTCGACCGGTGGACGTGCGCCACTCGCGGTGGGATGCGACGCTCGAGCGCGAACCAGAGGGCTCGCGAGCACCCGCCGTCCGGCTCGGCCTGCGATCGGTGCGCGGGCTCGGACCGAAGGCGAAGGAGATCGTCGAGGGCGCGCTCGCGGCGGGACCGTTCGGGTCGATCGAGGATTTCGCGCGGCGGACGCGCTTCGATCAACGGACGCTGCGCCAGCTCGCGGAAGCGGGAGCCTTCGATGGCTTCGTGCCCGACGAGCCGGATCTCCGCAAGCGGCGCGCGGCGTTATGGGAGGTGCTCGACGCGCTGCGTGGCGACGCGGGACCGTTGGCGCCCCGCCGCCGGCGCGACCTCGGCACGGCGGCGCGCACCGCCGGACTTCCAACGATGTCGCCGGGCGAGCTGACCGAAGCAGACTATCGCATGACCGGCATCTCGCTCAATGGACATCCGATGTCGCATCTGCGGCCGCTGCTCGCGCCTAACGGCGTCCGGACCGCACGGCAGCTCGTGACGGACGGAAAGGACGGTGAGCGAATCGCGAGCGCCGGCCTCGTGATCTGCCGGCAGCGGCCAGGCACGGCCAAGGGATTCGTCTTTCTCACACTCGAGGACGAAACGGGGACGGTGAATGTCGTCGTGACACCGAAGCGATTCGAGCGACAGGCATTATTGATCTCGACCACACCCTTGCTCCTCGTGCGTGGAACGCTGCAGGTGGAGCAGGGCGTGGTCAACATTCGCGGCGAGGAGTTTCGCGGCCTCAAGGCGGAGGTCGGCGCGGAGTACGCCCAGCGCCACGATTTCCACTAGCGGAACGTCAGTTGATGCTAATCAACCCGTGTCAGCGGCCGCCGAGGGAGAGGGCGATGCCGAACTGGAGCTCGGTCCGGTCGACGAAGACGTATTGGAATCCGGCGCTCGCGCCGAGCGCGCTCTTCGCGTTGAAGAGCGCGACGCCGGCCCCGACGAGGAGACGCGCCGCCGCATAGGTACCGCTTCCCGCCGGGTCGCGACTGACGAACCCCGCGAAACCGGGGGTGACGAATGGAATGATCGAGGTCCCCGTCGCCGGTCCCAAGGCGAGCGCGAGCGGCACACCGACATCGGCGCTCCACGTCACCCCGGTGACCGGATGACCGACGCCAATCTCGCCGTTGACGCCGATGGTCAAACGCGTCGCGGTCGCGGCATCGATGGAAATCGTGGTCAGGCGATGGTCGCCGCCGATCGCGGCCATGAACGCGCTGCCCGAGCATCCACGGCATCGGTCATTGGAGAGGCCCGCGGTCAGTGTGATCGTGCCGTCGAGACCGGCGGGAACAATGCCGGTGAGCCCAAAGCTGTCGAGGCTGCGTGCTTCGTGTCCGCCACTCGCCGGAGCGAGAGGACGATCGACGTCGGGAACGTACCCGTAGCGCGCGACCAACTGCGGCGATTGTTGCGCGACACCGAACATCGCGTAGGTCGCGAGCGGAGGCAGGCTGGCGATCGGAGTGCCCAGCAGCGAGAGATAGTCGAGGTAGCCCGGGGCGGTGCCTAACGACTGAGCTCCGGCCATCGGCGCGAGAAACAGTACCGACGGCAGTAGCGACGCGCCGAGCACGCTCGGCCAACGTGATGTCGAGTAAATACGAACCTCCTGTTCGAGCCTGCAGAAGCCAGGAGGGGCAAGTTCTGCGCGCGCGCTTCAGCTGGAGGGGGTTCGACGCGACCAGTACTCGGTATCGGCGATGAGGACGTCGAGCTCGCAATCGCCATTGTCGTCGCCCCGGTAATCGGCGATGTGAATCGCCGATGTCGGGATCCGCTGTCCCGACGCGTCCACGAGCTCGAGCGCGAGCGAGTCGCGGGATTTGTAATAGCGCTCGAGCTTCGCCTCGTCGCGCGTCGCGCTGGCGGAGCGCGGTACCGCTTCGGCAAACAAACGGAAGATGGGTTGTACGAGGTCGTAACCAACGCCGGGACGGAATCGCCCGCGGGCTCTGCCGACGTCAGGCTCGATGCGCTCGAGGTCGGACCAGCCGACGACGACCCCGTGCAGCTTCAACGTGTGACGCATGGTGCGCAAATTAACGCTCGACGTCGCCGCGATGGAGGCAAGTGCGGCGCGCGGGAGCGTCCATCGCGCGTCAGCGCGCCGTCATCCTTTGGGACTGCGCTGCGGCTGGAGCGGTTTGTCGAGCCCGGGCTTCTTCGCTGACGTCTGCGCTGCGGGCGTCGTCGTCTGACTCGCCGCCTGTTCGATCTTGAAGCTGAACTCCTGCTCGACGAGCTGCCGGACTTTCTTGGCGCCGACTTTGGCGGGGAAGAAACGCATGTACGGCAGCGCGGCACGCACGGCATCGGAGAACTGCTCGTGCGTCGTGCTCATGATCTTGAGCGATGTCGTATCGGCGAAGCCAGTGGTGTCGACGACGTACTGCGTGACAACCGAGCCCTGCACGCCCTGCTTGAGCATCTCGACCGGATATGCGGGCGCGGCACTACCCGGATAGCGGGAGACGGTCGAGTCGACCTCGAGCTGTGTGAAGACGGAATCCGCACCCGCCAGCTGTGGTGCCTTGTCGGAGCTGGTTGTATCCCTGCCGAGATCACCGGGGTTCTCCGAGAGCTCGTGCACGACGGGGTGATCCGAGCCCAGTTCACCGGCGCCGAAGCCAGACCCCACACCCTCGGGGGCGAGCTCCACATACTTGATGGTTTCGCCCGACGCTTGCTGCGACGGCATCCGGTTCGGCGGCGGGAGGTAGTAGGCGCGATTCTCGATCCAATCGCCGTCGACGTTCGCCGGCCGACTGGTGCTCGCGACGGCGGCGCCGATGAGCAGTGCGTGGGTAACGACACTGACCACGGCGCTCGAACTGACGGGCGTCGCTCTCGAATAAGACTCGACCCAGAGGCGCATCATAGCACGGACCTCTCGCCAAACGCGGACGTTGGTGGGAACGCCAACGCGTACCGGCACTACGTGCTAGAGTAGGGCCGGGTTCTGCGCGGGGCAAGCGTCTTCGTGAGGGGATGCGACGCACGGGGACGAGCCGGATGCGTCCTGGGGCCAATGGAAAGGCGCGGGATCAGCGTGTTGCGGTCACGCGGTCCACAATCCAGCGCCCGATTGGCCGTTTGAGCTGGCGATTGACCTTCGTGTCGTCGTAGTAGACGAAAGTCGCGTTGTAGTATCGGCCGTTCGGCTGGCGATAGAGCATCGAGACGAGTTGCATGTCGGCAGCGGCGTTCCTGGCCACGGACAGAGGCTCGCCGTAGCGTCCGAGGACACTGCAGATCGGGGTTCCCGGCCGTGCGATCGCGAGGCGAGCCGTCTGCCAGTTGGCGGCCACCTGCTCGGCGGTACAGCCATACTGCGACGCGAGCGTCGCGGTCGAAGGAGGGCGACTTGCGGCTGGCTTGACGGCAAAACCGGGGATGCCAGCGTGACGGAAACGCGAGCATCCGCCGCTGATGACGATGACGGCGGCAGAGAGTGCGACCCAGCGAGTGAGCTTCATACCAGGAGAGTGGACTCGACTGGTAACGGTCGATGCGAGAGTCGCGCCGCGGCGCGAAGTGTGACACACCTCACAGCTGACCGTGAGGAGGTGGCCGAACAGACCGGGCACGCCGCCTAACGGCGGACGCGCCCGGGGCACTCGTCAGGCGGCGCGGCCGCCGCGACTCTTGGTCGAGGTGCGGCGCGTCTGCTTGAGCCACCGCTCCGCCGCCCGCAGCGCGGACGTCTTGCCACCATGGCTCGCGTCACCGAAAAACGCGCTCGCCTTGGGCCGCCATCCCTTCGTCGTCTTGCGATACCCGACGCGCACGAAATACCCATGCGTTCTCGTGGTGGGCTGATCGATGCGGCTGATGCCGGGCGTTAGGCCGCGGCCTTTTGCGGTGCGTGGCATGTGTTCGGATGTCTGAGGTTGATCGCGTTGCTGCGCTATCGCGAGAAAGGACCCACCCAACCACCTGATTGGTCACGCGCGTCGACGCACTTTTTTCGCGTCGACGGAAACCTAACCGCGCTCAGAGCGTGAGCAAGGGCGATCCTGCATAACAAGCGATCTCGTTAGGTCCCCACTGGCGGGGGGCAGCGTCTGCCTAGCGAGTACCCGGTGCCTAACCGCCGTGCTTGAAGAACTGGACGGCTCGCTCGTGCTTCTCGGCGGCAGCGCGGGTACGGAAGGTGCCCAGGTTGCGCCGTTTTCCCGTCTTCGGGTCCTTCTTGCGGGAGTAGAGGCGGTAGCGGCCGTCCTTGAGCTTCCGGATCATCGGCGTCGCCTCCCGTTAGGCCCCGGGCCGAACGTCGTCGGCGTCGTGCGGGGGCGCTTTGGCGCCGCCGGCCGGTTTTGGCTTCGGGGTGAGGTTCGCGGTGACGCCGGAATCGGCCAGGCCCTCGCCGCCGCCGAGCGTAAACAGCGTGTCGAGCTTCGTGAGCTCGAAGAGCGTGCGGATGTCCTCGTTGAGATTCGTCAGGCGTAGGGTGCCGTCGGCCTCGCGGATCCGCTTCGAGAGCGAGACCAGTGCGCCGAGGCCGGCGCTGTCGATGTAGCCCGTATCGGCGAAGTCGATGACGAAATGCCGCGCGCCGCGGTCGATCTCGGGGAGCACCGCCTCGCGAAGCTGCTGGCGGTTGCCGGCGACGAGCTGCCCCTCGATGGTCACGGTGACCGTGTCTCCTTCCCGTGTGCTCCGAATGCTCATGGGACCTCCAAATGCGCCCTCGTGCCTAACGATCAGCCACCGATTCCGTAGCGCTCCCGAAGAAGCTTCGCGTGATGGCGCTCGTGTCCGGCGATGACGAAACCGAGCGCACGAACGGAGATCGGGTTGCTGTTGGCGATACCGCGCCTTGCCATCTCCTCCTCGTCGAGGTGACGAAAGAGGTGGACCGTCGCGGATCGAATTGCCTGAAATTCGTCGGCGAGATCACCGATCGGGCGCTCGTTGAAGCGCCCGGCCGGGACGTAGGCATTCTCGTCGAAGCCGGCGACTGGCTGCGCGTCGCCGCGAGCAAAACGGAGGGCACGATACGAGAACACACGCTCGGCATCGGAGAGATGACCGATGACTTCCTTGATGGTCCACTTGCCCGGCGCGTACGCATGGAGCCCCCGCTCGTCATCGACGGAGCGAAGCAAACGCATGGTGTCTCGGTGCTGCTCGGTGAGAATGTCGACGAGGTTGCCCTCGGGAACGAGCGTTATGTAGCGCTCGTAATACGCGAGGTACTCATCGGCCAAAGGACGGGAGATGGTCGTGGGCATGGCGGTATCGTCGCTCGGGGTGGCAGCGCTGCGCTGC
>DATEPP010000138.1:0-6896 GCA_035273165.1 Gemmatimonadaceae bacterium | reverse complement strand
CGCCACCGCAACCGGCGGACGCGTCGACGCGAACCGGCTGCCCTTCCAGTCGTTCGACCTCGGGAAGGACAACCGGTCGATCACCGTCGACGTGCGCAACCGGCGGTTCAACTGCGACCTCCAGCAGTACAGCTGTGCGCCGGCGGATTCCACGAGTGGTGGCATGGCGGCGCCGGAGAACTCGAGCGTGTCGCCCGATGGGCGGACGGCCGTCTATATCAAGAATTACAACCTGTACGCGAAGGACCTCACCACCGGCCGCGAGACGCAGCTCACGACGGACGGCGTGAAGGATTACGGCTACGCGACGGACAACGCCGGCTGGACCCACAGCGATCGGCCCATCGTCACCTGGTCGCCAGACTCACGACAGATCGCCACCTACCAGCAGGACGAGCGCGGCGTCCGCGACATGTACCTCGTTCGCGCGAAGGCCGGCAACCCCGAGCTCGAGGCGTGGAAGTATCCGTTGCCCGGCGACAGTGTGATCTTCCGCATCAGTCGCGTCATCATCAAGCTGAATCCGGGTGGGGCGCCGGCCATCGTTAGGTTCCAGATGCCGCCGGACCAGCATCGCTCGACGGTCTCGGACCACATCGCCTGCGCCGGTGGCATCTGCGACGTGGAGTGGTATCCGGATGGCTCGCACCTCGCCTTCGTCTCCAGCTCGCGCGATCACAAGTCGGCCTGGTTCCGTGTCGCCGACGCGAACACCGGAGCGGTGCGCACCCTCTTCGAGGAGCGGATGCCGACGCAGGTCGGCGACGCGTCGCTGCGCGAGAACCTCTGGCGCGTGCTTCCGGCGTCGAACGAGTTGATCTGGTGGTCGCAGCGCGCGAACTGGCTGCATCTCTACCTCTACGACCTCACGACCGGTCAGCTCAAGAACCAGATCACGACCGGCGACGGCAATGTCGACGACATCGTGCGCGTCGACGAGAAGGCGCGGCAGATCTACGTCATGCGGAGCGGCGCCGAGGTTCCGGGGAAGGACCCATACTTCCAGCAGCTCTATCGCGTCGGCTTCGATGGTCGCGGCCTGACGTTACTCACGCCCGAGAATGCGAATCACCAGGTGACCGCGTCGCCTAACGGGCAGTATTTCGTCGATGCGTACTCGACGCCGGACACACCGCCAGTAACGGTCCTGCGCGATGCGAACGGGAAGGTCCTCCAGACGCTGGAGCGGGCCGACCTCTCGCGACTCGTCGCGGGTGGTTGGCACCCGCCGACGCCCTTCCACGTCAAGGCGCGCGACGGGAAGACGGACATCTACGGGCTGATGTTCACACCGTCTAAACTCGACTCGACGCGGAAGTATCCGATCGTCAACTACATCTATCCCGGCCCGCAGTCGGGGAGCGTCGGCACGCGCAGCTTCTCACCGGCCCGCGGCGACAATCAGGCGCTCGCGGAGCTCGGGTTCGTCGTCGTCGCGATCGACGGCATGGGCACGCCCGGCCGATCGAAGTCGTTCGAGGACTTCTACTACGGCCACATGGGTGACAACACGCTCCCGGATCAGGTGGCCGGCATGCGCGAGCTGGCGCAGCGCTACAAGTTCATCGACATCGATCGCGCCGGCATCTGGGGTCACTCCGGCGGCGGCTTCGCCTCGGCGGACGCGATGTTCCGCTTCCCGGATTTCTTCAAGGTCGGCTGGTCCGAGTCCGGCAATCACGACAACCGGGTGTACGAGGATGACTGGGGCGAACGCTACCAGGGTTTGCTCGTCCGCTCCGACGGCACTGACAACTACGCGGCCGAGGCGAATCAGACCTACGCGAAGAACCTCAAGGGGAAGCTGATGCTCGTCCATGGCCTCATGGACGACAACGTGCCGCCGTACAACACGACACTCGTCGCCGATGCGCTCATCAAGGCAGGAAAGGATTTCGATCTGTTGATGATCCCGTTCGCGCGCCACGGCTACGGGCAGGATACCAATTACGCCATGCGGCGGCGATGGGACTACTTCGTGAAGAACTTGTTAGGCGCGGAGCCGCCGAAGGAATACCAGGTCGGCAAGCCTGGGATCGTCCCGTAAACATTCCGGGCGATGCAGCATGGCATGAGCCGTGCGGCAGAATAGCGTGATTTGCGCCATTTGCTCGACCGCGGCCGGTGCGCCCCAGCTACCGGCCGCGGACACGGCGCCATTTCGGAGGCCATCTCACCGATGCAGCCGCGTCACGCCGCCGCCCCCGCTGCCGCCGCGGAAGGCGCCCGACTCGAGCGCCGCCGCGCCCCCGGGAGCGCCGCTGAGCAAGCCCTCGCTCTCTATCGTGCCATCTTCGTCAAGTCCACCGAAGCAATTGCCATAATCGACGCGGACGGCTCCTACCTCGAGCAGAACGCGGCCCACGCCGAGCTCCTTGGCTACTCCGACGACGAGCTCCGCGATCAGACGCCGGCGATTCACCTCGGCGACGAACAATTCGCGGCCATCGCCGCGGACCTCGCCGCCACCGGCGTGTCGCGCCGCGAATGCCGCAGCCGCGCCAAGAACGGACGTGAGCGGATCATCGAGCTGTCCTCGTTCGCCGTGAACGACGCCTCCGGCGAGCCACTCTGCTATGTCGGCATCAAGCGAGACGTCACCGAGCAGCGGCACGCCGCCGCCGAGCTGCGTCAGAAATTCGACGAGCTGCAGGCCGTGCATCGCATGACTGACGCGGTCACCCATGCGGCGGCGCTCGAAGAGATCTATGGCGTCGCCCTCGACGAGCTACAGCACACCGTCCACGCGCACCGCGCGTCGATTCTCCTCTACGACGATGACGGCATCATGCGCTTCAAGGCATGGCGCGGCCTCTCGGACGAGTACCGCCGTGCGGTCGAGGGACACTCGCCGTGGTCGCGAGACGATCCCGATCCGCAGCCAGTGCTGGTGCCCGACGTCGAGGCCGATCCGCACCTAACGAGTCTCCTGCCGGTGCTCGCGGCCGAGGGAATCCGGGCCGTCGGCTTCATCCCACTCGTCGCCGACGGCCAGCTGCATGGCAAGTTCATGATCTACTTCGACGCGCCGCACGTCGTGCCCCCGGCGCAGCTGCGGTTGGCGCAGAGCATTGCTGGCCACATCGCTTTTGCCATTGCGCGACGGCGCTCAGACACAGCGCTCCGCGAGAGCGAGGAGCGCTATCGGCGGCTCGTCCAGCATTCCCCGGCGGCCGTCCTCGTGCACAGCGGCGGCAATATTGTCTTCGTGAACTCCGCGGCGCTCTACCTGCTCGGTGCTACGGATCCGGCGGAGGTGCTCGGACGCCGGTATCTCGATTTCGTTCACCCCGCATACCACGGGATCGTCGTCGAGCGCGTTCGGACGATCGCGTCGGGCCGTGCCGTGCCGCGCATCGAGGAGAAGTTCGTCAAGCTCGATGGAACGCCGATCGACGTCGAGGTCGCGACGATCGAGTTCAATTTCCAGGGAAAGCCCGCCGTGCAGGTTGTGGCGAGCGACATCACCGAGCGGCGCCGTCGCGAGCAGGAGCAGAAGCTCCTCGCGGAAGCCGGCGACCTGCTCAGCTCCTCACTCGACTATCAGGAGACGCTCCGCAGCATAACGAGGCTCGCCGTACCGGCGATCGCCGATTGGTGTCTCGTCGATCTCACCGACGAGCAGGGTGGTTTCACGCGCATCGCGGCATCATCGGCTGATCCCGCGGACGCCGAGCTCTCGCGGCGGTTGCTCCGCCACTACGCACCGCGGTCCGACGCGACGGTCGACGTCTCCGCGGCGGCCCGGAATGCACGGGCCGAGCTCGTGACTGAAGTCGACGATTCGATTCTCACGGCCGTCGCCCGCGACGCCGAGCATCTGGAGATGGCGCGGGCGATGGGCCTCAGGTCGTATGTCTCGGTGCCGCTCGTCGCGCGCGGCCGCACCCTCGGGGTCGTGACGTTGGGGCTCGGCAAGTCCGCACGGCACTTCACGCCGGCGGATCTACCGCTCGCCGAGGAGCTGGCGCGCCGTTCCGCACTCGCCGTTGACAACGCGCGGCTGTTCCGGGAGGCGCACGAGGCCAATCGCGCGAAGACCCAGTTCCTCACGACGATGAGCCACGAGCTCCGGACGCCGCTGAACGCGATCGGCGGCTACGCGGAGCTCATCGAGATGGGATTGCGCGGTCCCGTCACGCCAGAGCAGCTCGAGGACCTCGGCCGCATTCAGCGCAGCCAGAGGCACCTTCTCGGTCTGATTAATGATCTGCTCAACTTCGCCCGGATCGAGCGGGGTCACGTCGAGCTGAAGGTTGAAGAGGTGTCGGTCGAGGAGGAGCTCGCCGCGGTGCAGCCGCTGATCGAGCCACTGGTGACGGCCAAGGAGATCCGCTACTCGCAGCACCGAGGCGACGCGTCCATCCGCTGCCGCGCCGATCGCGACCGCATGCGGCAGGTGCTGCTCAATCTCCTGTCGAACGCCGTCAAGTTCACGGCGTCCGGGGGCGAGATCGCGCTCGGGTGGGAGACGCGCGACGGCGTCGTGGACATTCACGTCCGCGACACGGGTACGGGCATCCCGACGCATAAACTCAACATCATCTTCGAGCCGTTCGTACAGCTCACGAACTCGTTGACGAGGGTGACGGAAGGGACGGGGCTCGGTCTCGCGATCAGCCGCGAGCTCGCGCGTGCGATGAATGGCGACGTGACGGTCGTGAGCGCGGTAGGGAAGGGGTCGACGTTCACCTTCACGCTGCCGCGCGCCTAACGCCGGGCGACGGGGGACAGGTGCATGTCAGCCCGAGGAGTCGAGCGTAAGCGAGACGACGAGGGATCTGCTTTTCCGCCTTTTGAAGCATCCCTGCGGCGCCATGTCTGACAGGAACGCTGATGACGCTGACGAGTCGCAGATGACGCTGACAAAAAGAGCGGGAACGCCTCGTTCAAAAAGGCGTTCCCGCTCTTTGTTGTTTTCTGCGCAATCTGCGTTCAGTTCCCTTTCTTCCTCAGGGACGCCTCCCAGGCGTAACCAAGAGCAGATCCCTGGTCGCTTCGCTCCTCGGGATGACAGTTTTCCGCCGCGTCCCCCGTTAGGCGCCAGCGAGGTTCGGGTTGTTCTGCGTCTCCACATCGGGAAGCGGAACGCAGGTCAGATCGCTATAGACCTGGCCCTTTCGGTTGACGCCGTTGACGCCCTTCTGGAAGGGGAGCCCGTAGCGGAGCATGTCACCATAGCGCTGGCCCTGGCTAAACAACTGGCGGCGCCGCTCCTCGAGCACCGCGGCACGGAATGCGGCCGCGTCGTTCGGGTCGGCCATCACCAGCGGACCGATGTTGCTCTTCGCGCGCACCGCGTTGATCGCGTCCAGTCCCGCCTGTCCGCCGACTGCCTCAGCGTAGATCAGTTGCGCTTCCTCCCACGAGGCGATCGGGAACGACGCCGTGGCAGAGGTGAACTTCTGCTGATTCCAGAGCGGCGTCACGTTGTCCTGGGCGAGCTTGCCCGTGTTCTGAACGGGAACGCGCGGATCTGGCGATCCATTGACCGTGAGGTTCTGGTAGTCCGGTCCCACGGAGAGGTATCCACCGCCGAGCGTCAGCTGGTAGATCCGATTCTCACGGCTCTGCGTGGCTTGCGAGAACTCGGCGTTCCGGACGAACGTGGTCGACGTCACCTTGCTCGCGTCCGCCGCGGCGGCGGCCATCTGGGCAGCGTCGATAGCGGCCGGATTCAGCGTCGCCAGATCGAGCTCGGTGCGCGCCCGCCCGACATATGACATGTTGAGTAAACTCTGATCACCGAGCGCGGTGGCCTTGGCGATCGCGTCAGTGAAGCGATCCTTGGCGATGTTCAGGACCTGGGCCTTCGTCATGAGCGGTCCGCCGTCGATCGTCATCTGGCACATCCCCTCGGCCAGCAGCAGATAGGCGTAGCCGGCGTACGCGCGCATCTCGGTGAGAATCTTCGCGCGCGTCGGGACCTGCGCATCGGTGAACGCTTCGACGCGCTTGTACGTATCCTCGAGCTGGAAGCGCGCCTGCTGGAGGGGTGTGTAGAAGCCCATGAAGGTCGAGTTGCGATTGTAGCCGCACGAGCCCGGCTCGCCCTTGATCTGCACGACGCCGCGCCACTCCCACGGGTGGTTGTTCACGAATCCGTTGGCCGACCAGTACTCCGCGGAGAGCATGCCCGCGGTCGCCGCGTAGTTGATGATGCCACATTGGAAGGTTCCGATCGCGGCCGCCTCGAGGGCCGGCATGAGCGTCGGATCCTCGAGCGCGGTGTCCGGCACGCGGCCGGGATTGTCGACGGAGAGCAGGCTGTTGCAGGCGGCCGTCGAGGCCAGCACGATCGCGACAGCCACTCTTCGCACTGCGCTATGAGTGAGTTCTAACATCTATGGTTTCTCCTCTCTCTGCGATCAGAAGTTGAGGCGCAGCGTGGTCGTGAAGCTCGCCGTCTGCGGAAGAATGGTCTGGTAGCCGTTGGAGAGCTGGCCGACGGCACGGATCTCTGGATCCCACACGTGCTGGTTGTTGATGTCGACGTAGATCTCGCCGTCGCGCGACGTGTTCCAGCCGTGCTGCGCGGTCCACAACATCGACAGGTTGCGGCCGGCGATACCGAACGAAGCGCCCGATGCACCGAGACGGCTCACATAACGCGCCGGGATATTGTACGTCGCCGAGAGCTCGCGGAGTCTCAGGAAGCCAGCCTTGTACGTGCCTGGTGCGTCGGCCTCGATGGCGCGGTACTCCACGAGGAGCGGATCGCTCTGCTGAATGACACCGAGGGTCGAGCCCTGGTTGTGCAGCGCCCGGATCTCCGTGTCCGACTGCAGATGCCCGCCATTCCCGTCGACGCGCGCGTAGAGTCTGAGATTCTGCCACAGCGTGACCGTGCTATTGAGGCCGGCCTGCCATGTCGGTTGCGAGTGACCCCAGTAGAC
>DATEPP010000137.1:0-5002 GCA_035273165.1 Gemmatimonadaceae bacterium | reverse complement strand
ATGAACTCCATACGCGTCCACAAAACCGGCGGTCCCGAGGTGCTCCGGATCGAAGAGGTTCCCGATCCCGCGCCGGGAGCGGGCGAGCTGCTCGTCAACATCGAGGCGATCGGCGTCAATTTCATCGAGATCTATCAGCGCGAGGGCTTGTACACGGTGCCGCGGCCGTTCACGCCGGGGAGCGAGGCCGCGGGGACGGTGCGCGCGTTAGGCAGCGGTGTCACCGAGTTCAAGGTCGGCGATCGGGTCGTGTCCCAGTCGATGCGCGGTGCCTATGCCTCGCGCGCGCTCGTGCCGGCCGATCGCGCCGTGAAGATTCCCGACGGTGTGACGACGAAAATCGCCGCCGCGAGCTTTCTGCAGGGACTGACGGCGCACTATCTCGCGACGTCGACCTATCCACTCCAGCAGGGCGACAGCTGTCTCGTGCATGCCGCGGCCGGAGGGGTTGGTCTCCTGCTCTGCCAGATCGCGAAGATGCGCGGCGCCTTCGTTATCGGCACCGCGTCCACTCCGGAGAAGCTCGACCTCGCGCGCGCGGCGGGAGCGGACGAAACGATCAACTACACGACGCGCGATTTTGCCGCCGAAGCTCGGCGCATCACGAACGATGTCGGTGTGGCGGTGGTCTACGACTCGGTGGGGCGGACGACCTTCGAGGGCTCGCTCAATGCGCTCCGCCGGCGCGGGCTCCTGGCGCTCTTTGGCCAGTCGAGTGGCCCGGTGCCCGCGTTCGATCCACAAATACTCAATCGCAAGGGCTCGCTCTTTCTGACACGTCCGACGCTGAACGATTATGTCGCGACGCGAGAGGAGCTGGTACATCGATCGAACGAGTTGTTCGGGTGGATACGAGACAGCGCGTTGAAGGTGAAGATCGGGGCGGAGTTCCCGCTGGTGCGCGCGGCCGACGCGCATCGGGCACTGGCGAGTCGGAAGACGACGGGCAAGGTGGTTCTGGTTCCGTAAGTATTCTCAATAAAAGGCGCTCCGAAAACTACGGGCCGAGAACTACGGGCCGAGAGGAGCGTGAGAAGAGCGCGAAACAACAGACGAGGGGTGAGATGAGAGTTTTGAGCAAGCAGATTGTCACTGCCCTGCTGCTGACGAGCGTCGGCGGCGGGGTCGCCGTGGGACAGCAGGGGTCTCCGCAAGGTGTCGGTGATCCCGGCGGAGCATTGGCGACGCGCGTGCAGCAGCTGATGGACCGGCCCGAGTTTCGGCACGCGTTCTTCGGCATCGCGCTGTACTCGTTAGGCGACGGGCGGATGGTGTGGTCGCACAATGCCGACAAGCTCTTCTCGGCCGCGTCCACGACCAAGCTGCTCACCGAAGGCACCGCGCTCCAACTCCTCGGTGCGGACTACCGATTCCACACCCGCGTGTACCGCACCGGACGCCTCAATGGGAGCACAGTCGAGGGCGACCTCGTGCTCGTCGGCAGCGGCGATCCGAATCTCTCGGGGCGAATCCAGCCCGGCGACAAGCTCGCCTTCGAGAACGTCGACCACTCGTACGACGCGAGCCCTGATACGCGCGCCGTTGCCGGCGACCCGCTCGCCGTCATTCGCGAGCTGGCCAGCCAGGTGGCCGCCAAGGGGATCAAGCGCGTTACCGGCCGCGTGTGGGTCGACGTGTCGCTCTTTCCCGAGGGTGAGCGCGAGCTCGGCACTGGCGTCGTGATCTCACCGATCATGGTGAACGACAATCTCGTCGACCTGACGATCGGCGCCGGTCCGCAAGCGGGCGCGCCGACCACGGTGCAGGTGACGCCGACAACGCCGTATGTGAAGTTCGTCAACAAATCCACCACCGGCGCGTCAGGCACGCAGCCGAACATCCGCTGGTCGTCTGACGTGACCGATCCCGATGGCACGCACACCGTCACCATCTCGGGAACGTTTCCATCCGACAAGCAGCCGATCCTCTTCAGCTATGCCGTCCCCGAGCCGAGTCGGTTCGCGGAAGTGGTGTTCGCGGACGCGCTCCGGGCGCAGGGCGTTGCCGTCAACCTCGCTACGGCCGCGGCGCAGCGCGAATATCGGGGCAGACCGGCGGCCTATACCGCCGAGAACGTCGTCGCCGAACATGTGTCGCCACCGTTCAGCGAAGAGGTGAAAGTCACGCTCAAGGTAAGTCAGAATCTCCACGCGAGCGCGACGCCATTCATCGTGAAGTCGGTGTTGGCGCGAAGCGACAGCGCAAAGACGGGCTTCGACCTCGAGCATGATTTCCTGCAGCGCGCTGGGCTCGACCTCGGCGGTGCGCAGCAGACCGATGGCGCGGGCGGCGATGCGCGCTTCTCGCCGAACTTCATGGTCCATTACCTCGAGTACTTGTCGAAGCAGCCGAGCTTCCAGCTCTTCCACGACGCGCTGCCGGTGATGGGCAAGGACGGCACGCTCTGGAACGTGCAGCCAACCTCACCGGCGGCGGGGCATGTCTTCGCGAAAACGGGAACGCTCGGCGGCTACGACGCGCTCAACCGGAAGATGCTGCTGTCGGCGAAAGGACTCGCGGGTTATCTGACGACACCGAGCGGGAAGCGCTACGCCATCGCCGCGTACGTGAACAACGTCTCGCTCGATCCGGCGGACGTCACGCGAATCGCGGGTCAGGCGTTAGGCGAGATTGCAACGATCGCATATCAGACGCTGCCGTAGAGGTGTAGGTCCAGGTGCTAGGAGCTAGGTGCTAGGTGCTAGGTGCTAGGTGTTAGGCAGCTCACAGCTGTCAGTTCTATCACCTAGCACCTAGCACCTTAGCAGCCAGCACCTGTGCGCCGATCAAGAGAGTCCCGTTTCCAGCCGCGGGGAAGATCGTCATTGCACTGCGAGCTTCAATGACGGTCTCTCCTCTCACCCGCGGTGTGCTGCATGCTGTCTCGACGGATTCGTACGTTCGCGCTCGTCCTCCTTCCGGTGATGTCCGCGGCGGTTGCACGAGAAGCTGGCGCGCAGAACGTCGCGAGGCAGCAGCAGCTCGATGAGATCAGTGCGCGCGGCCGGGCTCTGGCCGGGTATCAGCGGGCGGCGTGGACGGCGAGCATGCAGCTTCTGGCGACAAACCCCGACCCGTGGCAGGTGCAGCGCTACGTCGCGTATCACGCCGACAGCGGATGGGTGATCGCGTTCGGTCGGATGAACGCGGAGCGCGACACGTTCTATGTCAGCCACATCGCCATCCCGGCGGCAGTGAATGGCCAGCGAACCGATTCGACGTATGAGTTCCAGACCTTTGCCGCGCCGGGGCCGGACACGGGTTATCTCGTTCGCGCGGCCCGGGCGATGGACCTCGCTACCATGACGCTGGGCGTCACGGCGCGTGCTTACTCTGCAGCGGCAATTCCGAACGAGAAGGGCGAGTGGTTGGTGTACCTGACGCCATCCGCGGACGCGGCCAACGTCTGGCCGCTTGGCGACGACGTGCGTTATCGCGTGTCGGCGGACGGGCTGCGCATTCTCGAGACGCATCGCATGCATGTCGGCATGATGGAAGCGAGTCGCGGGACTGGCAGTAGTGACGCGAGGCTCGTCGCCAAGGGCTCCGGGAAGGCGCTGCGCGATCTGCCGGAGGACTCCGACGTCTTTCACGTGCTGATGAATCGGCCCGCCGCCGCGGAGGTTGTGGTGACGTCGCGCCACCGATACCGCATCGACGTCGATGGCTCGATTACGCTGCTCCAGGGGAAGGAGACCGTCGTCGGCGCCACCCGTTAGGCATGGTGCCGCCGATAGCCGAGCCGTGACCGGCGACCGGTCACGGCTCGATCCATTTCAGGGCGCTGTCGGGCGCGTTGAACTCGCCGGAATTCCAGAACGATTCGACCGTCCGCAGTGTCGTGTCGAGCGTGTGAATCCAGTTGCGCGGATAGAGACCTTCCTGGCCGCCGACGCGCAGCGCTTCCTTCGGTAGCTCGGGGCGGGACGGATCGAGGAGCGTCGGGAAGCGATCGCCGGGCAGGACGCCCGTGAGCAGATAACGCCCACTGCCGCCACCGACACAGAGGTACGGGTAGAGAACGCCGGCTTTCGGGTAGAGGTAGACGTCGTTGCGCGATTTCCCGTCGAGGGCGCGCACGGCGGCCAGTACCGTCTTGAGGGGCGGGCGCGGCACGATCTGTTCCGTCCGGGCAGTACCCCTCCATTCAAATATTCTCAACTCGCCGAGCATGAGTCGATGGAAGACGTGAACGGTGATCGCATGCGTGCTCGATAGAGTACGGACGAGGGCGGCCCGCCGTCGTGAGCAGCGTCACGGATCGGCCACAGCCGCACCTACACCCGCGTGTCGTGCTGGCGCCACAGCTTCCGAAAATACGGCCCGCGGAGTATCGATTCGAGCCATGCCGACCGCCGAATCGATCCGCCTCCAGGAAGACATCCGACGCGAGCTGAATTGGAAGCGGTGGGGGCCGTACCTGTCCGAGCGGCAATGGGGCACGGTGCGGGAGGACTACTCAGCCAGCGGCGACGTGTGGGACAGCTTCACACACGACATGGCGCGGAGCCGAACCTATCGCTGGGGCGAAGACGGCCTGCTCGGCATCACGGACCGGGAGTGCCGGCTCTGTTTCGCTCTCGCGCTCTGGAATGGCCGCGATCCGATCCTGAAGGAGCGACTCTTCGGCCTCGATGGGCACGAGGGCAACCACAGCGAGGACGTGAAGGAGTGCTACTACTACCTCGATAGCACGCCGACGCACTCGTACATGAAGGCGCTCTACAAGTACCCGCAGAGCGAATACCCGTATCGGGATCTCGTCGTCGAGAACAAGCGTCGAACACGTCTCGATCCCGAGTACGAGCTTGCCGACACGAATGTCTTCGACGAGGACCGGTACTTCGACATCACTGTCGAGTACGCGAAGGGGTCGCCGAATGACATCCTGATCCGGATCACGGCGACGAACCACGGGGCCGAGGAGGCGCCGCTCGCGCTCCTGCCGACGCTCTGGTTCAGGAACTACTGGTCGTGGGGACGCAGCGACGATCCGCCGCCA
>DATEPP010000136.1:0-11264 GCA_035273165.1 Gemmatimonadaceae bacterium | reverse complement strand
CCGTGCCGAGCGAGATGCGCAACAAGTGGGCGATGAGCTACCGGCGGCCGATCGGCGTCTGCGGTATCGTCACGCCGTTCAACTTCCCGATGGCGATTCCCACGTGGAAGATGTTTCCGGCGCTGCTATGCGGGAACGCCTGCATCTTCAAGCCCGCCGAGGATGTGCCGCACACGGGCGCCGTGCTCGTCGAGATCCTTCTCGAAGCCGGATTGCCGCCCGAAGTGATTCAGCTCGTCCACGGTGTCGGCGAGACGGTCGGCGCGGCGATTGTATCGCACCCCGAGATTCCCGTCATCTCATTCACGGGCTCGACAGAGACGGGACGCATCGTCGGCGAGACGTGTGGTCGCATGCACAAGCGGCTCTCGCTCGAGATGGGTGGGAAGAACGCCATGATCGTGCTCGACGATGCCGATCTCGACCTCGCGCTCGACGGCGTGCTTTGGGGCGCGTTCGGCACCACCGGCCAGCGCTGTACCGCGACGAGCCGACTCATCCTGCAGCGCGGGATTCACGATCGCTTTCTCGGCCAGCTCGTCGATCGCGTCCGCTCGCTCAAGCTCGGCGACGGGCGAAAGAAGGGCACCGACGTCGGGCCGCTCGTGAACGAGAACGCGCGGGCGAAGGTCGAGCGGTATGTCGACATCGGCCAGTCGGAGGGTGCCGATCTGCTCTGTGGGGGACGCAGACCGCCGGGCAAGGAGTACGACAAGGGATTTTTCTTCGAGCCCTCGATCTTCGCGCGAGTCGAAGCCGGGATGCGTCTCGAGCAGGAGGAGATCTTCGGCCCAGTGCTTTCGGTCGTGCGCGTGGACACGGCGGACGAGGCATTTGCGATCAACAACGACGTGCGCTATGGGCTCTCGTCATCGGTGTACACGCGGGACGTCGGACTCGCGTTCCGAGCGCTCAACGAGCTCGATAACGGGATCACCTACGTCAACGCGCCGACGATCGGCGCCGAGGCACATCTACCCTTTGGCGGCGTAAAACAGACGGGTAACGGCCACCGGGAAGGGGGTTGGGAGGTGTACGAATTCTACTCGGAGACCAAAGTCGGCTACGTGGATTTCTCCGGGTCGCTGCAACGTGCGCAGATCGACAACTATCTTGGGACGCCGGACTGAGTTAGGCAGGCGCGCATTCTTGCGTCTGTTTGTTCACGCCGGTTAATTCCGGCTGGGGACGGTCGTCTTATGAGTATGAGCGAGTCCGCAGGATCTACTTCAGCACCAACGCCTGCGCGCGCGATCACCGCCGAGCAGCGCGTTGGCGCGTTGCGGAGCGTGAATCGTGGCGCGGGACCGCTGTCGTTCCTGTGGGAATGGGCGAAGATTCTGGCGGTGTCGGTGCTGCTGTTCTTCTTCCTCCGCACCTTCTTCGTCGAGGCGTTCAAGATCCCGAGCGGGAGCATGGAGCGCACGCTGCTCGTCGGCGACTTCCTGCTGGTGAACAAGCTTGCGTACGGCGCCGAGGTGCCGTTCACGCACAAGCGACTCCCCAAGCTCCGCGAGCCGCAGGACGGCGACGTCATCGTCTTCGAGTGGCCGGAAGACCCGACGAAGAATTTCGTGAAGCGGCTCGTTGGGCTCCCTGGCGACACGCTCGAGATGCGCGACGGGAAACTCATGCGCAACAGCCGCATGCTCAACGAGCCGTACGTGCTTCACACCGAGCCCGACATCGATCCCGCACCGGAGGACTTCCGCTGGCAGCGCGGATACCTGGTGCAGACGGCGAACGCAACAGTCGGATACCATCCGTCACGAAACAATTGGGGTCCGCTGGTCGTGCCCGCCGGAAATTACTTTGTCCTTGGCGACAATCGAGACAATTCGCTCGATAGTCGTTATTGGGGCTTTGTGGCCGATTCTTTAGTGAAGGGACGGCCGTTCGTCATCTACTACAGCTACGCTCCTGACAGCGTGGATTTTGCCTGGCTCACTCGCATTCGTTGGCAGCGAGTTGGCGAGCGCGTCCACTGATCGATAGCCCGTCCGTTACCCGGAACGCCGTCGCGGCGTCTGCTGCGCGGACCCTCGTCTGTTCCGTACCAAGGAGCCGCTGTCCTCATGGCCGCAACTGGCAACCACAAGAAATCCTCCTACGAGGAAGGCTCTCTCGATCAGTACCTACGGGACATCAGCGCCTACCCGCTGATCTCGCGTGACGAGGAGGTGCGGCTGGCGCAGCGGATTCGCCAGGGCGATCAGGAAGCGCTCGACAAGCTCGTTCGTTCAAACCTCCGCTTCGTCGTCTCTGTAGCAAAGAAATACCAGAATCAGGGAGTCTCTCTCTCTGATCTGATCAACGAAGGCAATCTTGGCCTGATTCGCGCCGCACACAAATTCGACGAGACGAAGGGGATCAAGTTCATCTCGTACGCCGTGTGGTGGATTCGTCAGGCAATTCTGCAGGCCCTGGCCGAGCAGTCGCGCATTGTCCGCGTGCCGCTGAATCGCGCCGGCACGCTGCACCGCATCGGCAAGCGCGCGAACGCGCTCCTCCAGGAGCTGGGACGCGAGCCGACGCACGAAGAGATCGCCGACGGCATGGACATCACCGAGGAAGAAGTCGCGAAGACGATGTCGATCTCGCAGACGCACCTCTCCCTCGATGCCCCGATGACACCGGGCGAAGACAACAAGCTGCTCGACTATCTCCCCGACAACCTCAATCCGCCGCCTGACGAGCAGACGTTCGAGAAGGCGCTCACGGAGTCGATCGAGGAAGCGCTCTCGCATCTCAAGGAGCGCGAGTCGAAGATCCTGCGACTGTATTTCGGGTTGGACGGCGAGGAGCCGATGACGCTCGAGCAGATTGGCTCATTGCTCGGCATCACGCGCGAGCGGGTGAGGCAGATCAAGGAGAAGGCACTCTCGAGGCTCCGGCACGTCAGTCGTGCGCGAGCGTTGGAGTCCTACCTGGGTTGATGCTCCTACTGCCTTACGCGGGCCGCCATCGAAATCTCGGTGGCGGCTTTTCTGTCTTTAGGCGGGAGAGTCTGCGAGAACCTGATCACGAATTGCGCGAATGAAGCGAATCGCTCCTCTTCATTCAGACCTCCGTGCTGCCAGAACACGATGGAATGAGGCCTTTGGACCGAAGTGAAGCAAAATTCCGAGACGAAGGCCAAAGGCACTTACATAATTGAGTAGCTGTCGCTTGCTGAAATCGGCGAGTGTCTGAGAAGCCTTTATCTCTATTACGATTCGTCGCTCAACGAGGATGTCGGCACGGTGGACGCCCACTTTCTCGCCCATGAAGTAGATCTCACACGCCGCCTCGCGTTCCACGAGCAGTCCTCGGCGACGGAGCGCAATCTCCAGTGCTTTGGCATAGATGCTTTCCAGAAACCCAAAGCCGAGGGCGTTGTAGACCTCATAGAATGCCGCAATAATCAGCGCGCTGAGCTCCTTCTCAATAATCTCCGCGTGCGAGGAGTCTTGAGAGTTCGGGGAGCGATTCGAGTTCATTCGCGTAATTCGTGATCAGGTCTTTTCTCTCCCGTCATCGAACCCTTGCGCGGCGCACCGAATCCCCGCTTAGCTTGATCGTCCCCGCAGCCGAGCACCAACCGATATGGCGCAAACCAGCAGCTTCGACGTCACCACGGGCGTCGACCTCCAGGAAGTCGACAACGCCGTGAATCAGGCGCAGAAGGAGATCGGGCAGCGCTACGACTTCAAGGGCTCGAAATCCACGATCGAGTTCAAGCGCGCCGAGTCGATGCTCGTCCTCGTGGCGGACGATGACTTCAAGATGCGCGCGCTGTTCGACGTGCTGCAGACGAAGCTCATCAAGCGCGGCGTGCCGGTGAAGAATCTCGACATCGGCGAGACGAAGCCCGCTGGCGGCGATACCGTCCGCAAAGAGATCAAGCTCAAGACCGCCCTCGACGCCGACACCGCGAAGAAGGTCGCCGCCGCGATCAAGGACGCGAAGCTCAAGAAGGTCCAGGCCGCGATTCAGGGCGATCAGGTGCGTGTGTCGTCGCCGTCCAAGGATGACCTGCAGGAGGCGATGCAGCTGCTCCGCGGCAAGGACTTCGGCGTCGAGCTGAAATTTGGGAACTACCGGTGAGTGGCGAGTGGCGAGTGACGGGTCGCGAGTAGTGACTTGGTAGTGACTGATCACGATCCAGCGACTAGGCTTCATTTGCTACTCGCCACTCGCCACCCACCACCCGCCACTCTTGAAGTTCTCCCTCCTCACCCTCGGCTGCGACAAGAACACCGTCGATAGCGAGCGCTACGTCGCTCAGCTCACGGATTGTGGCGCCGAGTTCACGGCCGACATCGACGAAGCCGAGATCATCGTCGTCAACACGTGTGGCTTCATCGACGCCGCCAAGAAGGAATCGATCGACGCGCTGGTCGAGGCGGGACGGCTCAAGGACGTCGGGAGCTGCCGCGCCGTCGTTGGCGTCGGATGCATGGTGCAGCGGCACAAGGAGGAGCTCGCCGATGCGCTCCCCGAGGTGGACCTCTTTCTCGGCTCGGCCGAGATGGATCGGCTGATTCCCGAGCTTCACGAGCGCGGGCTGATCGATGACGTGCCGGTGCTCCATCCCGGTGTCCGCGTCTTCACGGGTGGTCTGCGGCACGTCCGTTACCTCAAGGTAAGCGAGGGGTGCGATCACGGCTGTGCCTTCTGCGCGATACCGCTCATGCGGGGACGTCATCGATCGTTTGCCCTGCCGGACGTGATTCGTGAGGCGCAGCTCCTCGAGGCACAGGGCGCGGTCGAGGTCAATCTCGTGGCGCAGGATCTCGCGCATTACGGGCGCGACGTCCGCGACGGCAACGGGCTGCCCGAGCTGCTCGAAGCGCTCGTCGCCGAGACGACGATCCCGTGGATTCGATTATTATACGTTTACTCATCTGGCCTCACGCCGGGGCTGCTCGACGTGATGGCGAGAGAGCCGCGCATCGTGCCGTATCTCGACATGCCCATGCAACACGCCTCGGACGAAGTCCTGAAGCGGATGCGCCGACCCGAGCGCCGCGACACGATACGGGCGCGCGTCCAGGACATTCGCCAGCGCGTCCCCGATGTCGCGATCCGCACGACCTGTATCGTCGGATTTCCCGGGGAGACGGACGCCGATTTCGAGACGCTGCTGAACTTCCTCGAGGAGATGCAGTTCGAGCGGGTCGGCGGCTTTACGTATTCGCCGCAGGAGGGCACGCGCGCCGCGTCGATGGCGGACGACGTGCCCGAGGCCGTGAAACGCGAGCGGCTCGAGCGGCTGACGGAGTTGCAGCGGCTGATCACGGCCGAACGCTACGACCGGAGGGTAGGTGGTGTCGCCCGCGCGATCGTGGACGTCGCACAGCCCGATGGTGTCGCCGAAGGCCGTGCCTTCTGGCAGGCGGACGATGTCGATGGCATAACGCGGATCACCTGTGACGGAGAGGTTCCGCCGGCGGGAAGTCTGGTCGATGTCGCGATCGAGCGCGTCGCCGACGACTACGACTTCGAGGCGTCGCTCGTTCGGGTGGTCTCGTCGCCAGCGTCGGGTCGTCCGGCGCGCACCCGCGCCCTGCCGGTGATCGGCGCGTCGTTAGGCAGCTACGGGCGATGACGGGGGCAACCGACACGGCGTCGCGCCAGATCATGGCCCGGGCGCGCGAGCTCTTTCCGGGCGGCGTCAACTCTCCCGTGCGGGCGTTCCGGGGCGTCGGCGGCGAGCCGTTCGTCGTCGACCGCGGCGCGGGCTCCCGCATCTGGGACGTCGATGGCAACGAGTACATCGACTTTGTGCTCTCGTGGGGCCCGCTCGTGCTCGGCCACGCACCGGCCGTCGTGCTCGCCGCACTCGAGGAGACGATGCGCCGCGGTACGAGCTTCGGCATTCCGACGGAGCTCGAGGTCCGACTCGCCGAGTTGATCACGGATCGGATGCCGCACATCGAGATGCTCCGCTTCGTGTCCAGCGGGACCGAGGCGACCATGAGCGCCATACGCCTCGCCCGCGCGGTGACCGGGCGTGACGTGCTGCTCAAGTTCGATGGCTGCTATCACGGGCACGCCGACAGCTTTCTCGTGAAGGCAGGCTCCGGCGTCGCGACGCTGGGGCTGCCGAACTCGCCCGGTGTGCCCGAATCGCTGGCGCGCCTAACGATCACCGCGGCGTTCAACGATGTCGATGCGGTCGAGCGCGCGCTCGCCCAGCACGAGGTCGCGGCCGTGATTGTCGAGCCTGTGGTCGGAAACGCGGGCTTCATCCCGCCAGATCCCGATTTTCTTCCCGCGCTGCGCGCACTGAGCGATCGCGCGGGTGCACTCCTCATCTTCGACGAGGTGATGACTGGCTTTCGCATCGCCTATGGCGGCGCACGCGAGCGGTTCGGGGTGGTGCCCGACCTCACGACGTTAGGCAAGGTGATCGGCGGCGGTCTGCCCGTCGCCGCATATGGCGGGCGGCGGGAGCTCATGGAGTCCGTGGCGCCTACGGGGCCGGTGTATCAGGCAGGGACGCTGTCCGGCAATCCGCTGGCGATGGCCGCCGGCATAGCGACGCTGCAGGCGTTGACACCGGAGATCCACGATTCCATAGCGCGACGCACCGCGGCGCTGGTGCAGGGGATACGTGAGAGCGCCGCGCGCCATCGCATCCCGCTCACCGCGGACTCCGCGGGCAGCATGTGGGGCTTCTTCTTTCGCGCCGAACCGGTGCGGAGCTACGCTGACGCCAAGGCCGCCGACGTCGATGCGTTTCGCCGCTTCTTCCACGCGGCGCTCGACCGCGGCGTCTATCTCGCGCCATCGGCATTCGAAGCGGCGTTCATGTCGGCGGCACACTCGGAAAGGGACGTCGCCACGGCGCTCGAGCGCCTCGATGACGCCATGAGCGAACTGCGTCCGTGAGGGAGCGTCACCTCCGGCGCGCGCTCGGCGGTGTCGTTGTCGCGGCTGCGATCGCGGCCTGCGCGCGACGAATCGTCACCTCGAGTGGCGGGAGCATCGACCGGCCGGCGCCGCGTCGCGCGGTTCTCAGTGCCAGCGACCGCACGCTACGTGTTGGGCTGACGACAGCGGCCGGAACGCGTATCTCCTCCGAGGGCGAGGTGCGGTTGTACGCGGCCGACGGCGATCGGCTCGTCGCGCGGGTGCCGACCGGTGAGACCTGGCATGTGGAGCGCGTCGGGTCGCGCGTCCGCGGCGTTGGTCCCGACGGACTCGCCAGCGTCTGGCAGACCGGCGGGATCGTCGCACGCCCAGCAGGCGGTACCCTCGTCGCGCTCAACGGCAAACACTACCGCGGCGAACTGCTCTTCCTCCCCGGTGACAGCGGCGTGACGATCGTGAATCGCGTGCGGATGGACGACTACCTGCGAGGCGTTGTCCCTCTGGAAATTGGTACCCGCGACCTGCGCGATTCGGCCGCGGTGCAGGCGCAGGCAGTGACGGCACGCAGCTACGCCTACGTGCACCTGGGCGCGAGCTCGGGACAGCGGCCGTATGACGTGACCGCGAGCGTGAACGATCAGCTTTATGGCGGCGCCGATGTCGAGACGGCGGTCTCGAACGCGGCGGTGAGCTCGACGCGCGGCCTGGTGCTCCAGTACGGAGGACGCGTCGTGAATGCGCCGTACCACTCGGCCTGCGGCGGCTCGACGGCGGCCGCGGACGAGATCTGGCGCACCTCGACCGAGCCGTATCTGCAACGCGTCAGCGATCAGATTCCGGGCACGAATCGCTTCTACTGCGACATCGCGCCGCGATTCCGCTGGACACGCACCCTGGATGGTCCGACGCTGCGTGAGGCACTCGTGCGCTATCTCGCGACCTACACCAGAACACCCGGCGGCTATCCCGGTACGCCTCGTGACGTGCAGGTGGACACGCGCACGCCGTCAGGGCGCGTCGGCACACTCAAGATTGCGACCGACCGCGGCAATTACGTCCTCCGCGGCAATGACATCCGGTACGTCCTCAGGCCACCTGGCGGCGAAATCCTCAACAGCACCGCCTTCAGCGTAGAGACCGCAGAGGCGCGCGATGGCTCGATCGCGCGGCTGACACTGCGCGGCACCGGCTACGGGCACGGTGTGGGCATGTGCCAGTGGGGGGCGATCGGCCGTGCCCGCGCTGGCGAGGATTACCTCACGATTCTGCGTACCTATTATCCCGGGACGACGGTCGCCGCGATCGAGTAGTGCGCGCTGGATATACATCACTGCAGCAGCGACCGGGCGGCGATTACCTTCACGCTCCACATCGAGGAGCGTTGGTCGAATGAACGAGCGGGTTCGGATCGGAGTGATCGGTGCCGGGGCGATTGCGCAGTTGGCGCATCTTCCCGTGTTGTCGAAGATGCGCGGCGCGGAGCTCGCCGCGATCTGCGACAACGACCGACCGAAGGCGCGTGCGCTTGCCGACCGCTTCGGGATCCGCGATACGTTCACCGACATCGAAGACCTTCTCGAGCTGGACGATCTCGACGCGGTGGTAGTGGCGACGCCCAATCACCTCCACGAGCCGCACGTCCTGAGCGCGCTGGCGGCGAAGCTGAACGTGCTCTGTGAGCGGCCGTTGGCGCTGAACGCACGCGGCGTCGAACGCATCCTCACCGCGTCGCAGCGCGTCGGAAAGAAGGTGCTCGTCGCGAACAACCACCGCTTCCGCACCGACGTGCAGGGACTCGATCGCTTCGTGCGGGGGGGCGAGCTGGGGAAGATCACCGGCGTCCGAGCCGGCGATTACCGTTTGCAGCGATCCGCCGAGGGCTGGCGTCTCCGGCGCGCGGAGGCTGGGGGCGGCGCGTTTCTCGACCTTGGCGTACCACTCCTCGATCTGGCGCTCTGGCTCACCGATTTCCCGGACGCGCTTCGCGTCAACGCGCACATGGAGCGGCCAAAGGGTGCGGGTGCGGTGGAAGTTGGCATGCTCGTCCAGATCACCTTCGCCAATGGCCTCGTCTTCGCCTGCGACGTCGCCACGGATTACGTGGGGCAGGAGGAGCGGTGGTGGTTCGAGGTTGTCGCGACGCGAGGAAGCGCGCGGATGGCGCCGCTGCGTGTCGTGAAGGAGCTGAATGGCCGCGCTACGGACGTGTCGCCGACGGGCGCCGCTGGCCGTGAGAGTGCCTTCATCCAGTCCTATCGCGCCGAGCTGGCGCACTTCGTCGCCGTCGTGCGCGACGAGAGCCCCTACGAGCCGCCGACGGACCAGGCGCGCCTGCTGAAGATCGTCGAGGCGGTGTACAAGTCGGCGGAAGAGGAGAAGGAGATCCGATTGTAGTGGCGAGTGGCGTGTGATGAGTGGCGAGTGAAAATGAAGAAGCCGGCGCGAAGCGCCGGCTTTCCAAATTCACGAACCACCAGCCACTCGTCACTCGCCACCAGCTACCAGCCTCAGATAGATCCGCGCTTCGATGAACGTCTTCAGCAAATTCATATCGATCATCCCCTCCTTCGCTTCCTCGGAGAGAATGTCGAGCGCGCGTTCCGCGGGAACGGCGCGCTTGTAGGGACGGTCGGTGGCCGTGAGGGCGTCGAAGATGTCGGCGATCGTCATCATTCGCGTCTGCACCGGGATCTCGGCCCCGGTCACGCGGCGTGGGTAGCCCGTCCCGTTCAGCTTCTCATGGTGTCCGTACGCGATCTCGGGGATGCGCCGAAGCTCGCGCGTCCACGGGATCTGCTCGAGGAAGCGGAACGTGTGTGTCACGTGCGACTCGATCTCGCGGCGCTCGCGATCGTCGAGATTGCCCTTCCGGATCATGAGGAAGCGCAGCTCCTCGTCGCGGAGGAGTGGCCGCTCGACGCCCTCGAAATCGATGTACGTGCGCTCGTTGATCTCCTTCAGCTCGTGGAAGCTGCCCTCGGGGAGAATCGTCGGCTCGTTCGCCTGCACGATCGCGTCGAGGAAGTTATTGAGCTCGTGGCGGCGGGCCCGGCGCAGCTGCTCGAGCCGCGACACGAACTCCTCGTACTGCGCGGGACCATGCGAGAGGAGATAGTCGGCCCGCTCGCGCTCGAACTGCAGGTCGGCGCGCTGGAGGAGAAAGGCGAACCGGTGGCGGATGATGTCCAGGTCCCACGGATACAGCTTCTTCTTCTTGATGAGAACTTGCTCACGGACGCCGACCTTGCCGAAGTCGTGGAGCAGGCCGGCATAACGGAGCTCGCGCAGCTGTTCGCGGGTGAAGCGCAGTCCGCGGTACGGTCCCACACCGCCACTCGCGACGGCCTCGGCGAGGCCGACCGTCAGCGTCGCGACACGACCGGAGTGACCCGACGTCGTGGGATCGCGCTGCTCGATCGCCGTCACGGCCGCCGTGACGAAGCCTTCGAAGAGACGTTCGATGTCAGCGTAGAGGAGACTATTCTCGATTGCGACCGCGGCCTGCGACGCGAGGGCGCTCACGAGCTCCACCGATTGCTGATCGTACGCGAGCACCTGGGCGTCGATGATCTCGTTCGACGAGAGGACCGCATCGCGGTCCTGCTTCCGATTGATGAGCTGCAGCACGCCGATGATCTCGTCGCGATGCGTGCGCATCGGGATCACGAGCATCGACTTCGTGCGGTAGCCGAACTTCTGGTCGAAGCTGCGGTTCTGCCGGTAGGAGACGTCGTCCGGCAGGAGATAGACATCCTCGATGACGAGCGGCTCGCCCGTGGCGGCCGTGTAGCCGGCGAGGCTCGTGTGATCGATCGGAACCGTCGTCTCCGAGAAGGGGAGATCTCGCAGCGTGAAGTTCTGGGCCAGTCGGAAGCGGAGCGTGGTTGGCGTGCTGCCGTTCTCGCCGCGCTCCACGAGGTAGAGCGACGCGGCATCGCTCGAGGTGATCCGCCGCGCCTGCGTCAGGATCATGTCGAGGAGCGAGAGGAGGTTGCGCTCTGTCGAGAGCGCGACACCGACGCTCGTGAGCTCCGCGAGCTCGCGGTGACGCAACGCGCGCTCCTCGCCGGCGAGATGCGCCGTCACGAGACTCGCCGCGTGCCGGAAGGCGCCACGAAGCAGCGCATGAATCGTGGCGGCGGGCGCGTCGACCGCGAAATAGCTGGAGAGATACTCGGAGCGAAAGATCCCATCCGGAGCGACTTCCCCCGACTCGCCCAGGCCGACGATCGCGGCGATACCGGCCAGCTCGGCGATGGCGCGGGCGTCATCACCCGCCGTCTCCACGAGGCGGCGGTCGAGCAGGATGACGGTCGGACGCGCTGGGTCCAACTCCGTGGGCGCGGGGAGCGCGTCGACGCGTCGGACTTCCAGCGCGTCCGCGCTGCCTAACGGCAAGCCACGCG
>DATEPP010000135.1:0-2434 GCA_035273165.1 Gemmatimonadaceae bacterium | reverse complement strand
GCCGACGTTCTCGTCAGGCGCGCCGAGCATAGCAAACTGCTCGCCGCGCGCGATGCGGCGGCCGGTGACCAGCCCACGCAGCGAGGCACGACTGAGGTGGCCGTAAAGCGTGAAGAAAGCGCCGCCATCCTCCATGTCGTGACGGAGGACGATCACCGGCCCGTAATCCTGTGGCACGGCATTGTCGGCGAAGGCGTGGACGATGCCATCCATCGGCGCATGCACCGGCGTCCCTGCTGGCGCGAAGAGATCGAGGCCGATGTGAATCGTCCGCCACTCGCTGGCGGGATCGGTGCCGCCGAAGAATGGCGCCGTGTACAGGAGTCGCGGCTCGTCATAGCGCCCGATACCGACACGCGCGTTCGCCTCGCGCATCGCGGCCTCGATCCGTGGCGTCAGCTTCGGCTCGGCGTTCTCCATCGGATCACCGCTCACCAATGGACTCGCGACGCTCAGATCGAGGACCACAGTGGGAGCCGTGCGAAGATCGACGCCGAGCACGGCAGCGAAGGTCGCCGTGCGCGACGCGAGCCATGCTTTCACTCGCGCGCTTCGCGCCACCGGCTCGCGGCCCGCGGCCTGACGTGCGACAGCCGACGCGAGACCGTACGGCGTAGCGATGAGCCTTGGCAAGGTCCGACGAATCGCAGCCTGACTCACGCCAAGGTACGCGTTGTCCGGACGCGAGCGCTGCTGCTCGAAGGCAATGGTCGCGCTCAACGCCAGACGCAGCGCCGCGAGAGCAAACACGGCATCGAGCTCCGCATCCTCGTACGTGCACTCGCGCGCGGCGCCCCGCATGATCGCCGCGAGGACCGCCAGTGGATCGGACGCGTCGAGCATCGCGTACGCCACCGCGATCGCGAGATCGGCAACGCGCCAACCGTTGAGCATGTCGCCGAAATCGATGATCCCGGTGACCCGATCCATCCTCGTTAGGTAAGCCGGGACATCGCTCGACGCCGCGACGAGGATGTTGTAATCGTTGAGATCGTTGTGAATCGCCGCTCGCGGCAGTTCGTGCGCTCGGGGAAGGACGTGTTCACGGACACGCTCCACCACCGCGTCCATGGCAGTCACCAACGCCTCGTCGGCGATCGCGTCCCGCGCCGCGACCACCCGTTCGACGGCGCTCGTCAGGTCCCATGCGAAGGGCCGGTCGAGCGCCGGATGCGTGAAGCCGTGGAGCGCGGAAGTGAGCCGTCCGACGGCCGCGCCCAGCTGCTCGAGCAGCTCGAGCGAACGAAATCCGACGTCGGCCAGAAGGACGCCCGGCAGCGGAGTCACCGCCCAGGTGAAGTAGCGAGTGCCGTCGTCAGCGAATGTCTCGACGAGGCGCTCGCCGTCGGCCGTCGGTACGACGCTCGGCACCGGCACGCCTCGCTGCTCGAGGCGCTCCATCGCCTGCTGCTGGGCCTCGAGGAGCGCGCGGTCCTCGAGCGCGTTCGCGACCTTGAGCACGATCGAGCCGCGCTCCGCATCCTCGATGAAAAAGTTTTGATCGCGCTCGCTCGTGAGTGCCCGAACGGAACCGCGTCGCCCATAGCGTTCCCCTGCCACGCGCTCGGCGTCGTCGACGCGCAGCGACGGCGCGTAATGAAGGACGGTGTGAGTCAACGGGAGGTGCTTGACGTTAGGCGGCTGAAGGTAAAGATCTCGACCGAAGAGCAGTCGATCGGGGGTGCGGCGGCGGCTTCATGCCAAATTTGGGTTCTTCGGGGAATTTCGGGAGTGCGGGGGAATGGTCTCGCATGGAGAGGCCAGAGTTCTTGGGACGCGAATGACGCGAATTTTTTCGAATCGCTCCTCGGCCGTGACAGGTCCATGCACAACGAGCCGAGGAGTCTTTGTGAACTGCAGACCGATCACGGATCAGGCGTCCCGAGGCTCTCCCGTGGTCTTTCCCAAGAACTGGTCGTCCGGGCTCGTTGAGCAAGGACCTCGCTCGGCGCCCGGCGCGATTCGCGCCCTGGTTCGCGTCATTCGCGTCCAATAAACTCTGGGCTCTCCAGTGGCGGCCCGACGCCCACTTTCTCCCGGAATTCCCGCAAGAGCCCAAATTTGGCATGGTGCCGCCTAGCACCCCCGATCGACTGCTCGTGATGGGCGCACCGTAGCGTCCTGACGACGTCCCCCCCGTGCATCCAGCTCACTTCCAGGCGCCGAGCAGACGACGGACGACAATCAGCTCGCCGACATGATAGGCCGTGTGGTCGGCGACGAGCAGTACTTCGCGCAGGTACGTCTGACCTGTGCCGTTGGGCACCGGCGTCGTCAGATCGACCTTCTTGTCCACGGTGAGCGCCGCGAGCGCCTTGCGATCGCGTCGAACGGCGGCGATGCACTCGTCCCACGCCTTGGAGGTCGGCGGTGTCGCGGTCTCTGGCCAGTAATCCTTCGGCCATTCCTTCTCGGCGTATTTGGGCGCCTGGCA
>DATEPP010000134.1:0-5050 GCA_035273165.1 Gemmatimonadaceae bacterium | reverse complement strand
GGTGCCCAGTCCGCGCTCGCCGAGCCGACGTCGGAGGCGACGCTCGCCAGCTTCTCGTACAACTGATTCGCTGAGCGAAACGCGTCCTCGCGCGCGCCCGTGAGATCGGTGTCGAACAGCTTGCCCTCGAGCGCGAGCGTCTTCTTCTCGAGATCGCGGATGGACGCCAGCGACGAGTCGATCGACGCGAGGGCAAGCGTGGTGTCGCGCGCGCCTCCCGCGAGCGTCACGCCATCGCCCGCCGCCGCGCGCTCGCGCGTGTCGCGCTTCCGCTCGTTGAACATGAACGACAGGTCGGCGATCTGCTTCCGCACCCACTCAGCCTGGTCGATCATGTCGACGACCGCATTCATGTCGTGACGCAACTCCATCGACTCGGCGAGCTGCGCGGCGATGTCGGCATCGGTCGCGCCGCTGTTTGGGTCGCGCAATACGCGCACGCGAGCGCTGATCGTATCACGCCCGATCGCCGCGGCAACGGTGTACGTCCCCGGCGCCACGAGCGGACCGACCTGCCCGCCGACGATGTCGAGGTCCCAGGTCACGAGCGGGCGCGAGCCGCTCACCCGAACGTGCGCGTGCGCCGGCGGCGCGACGCGAAGCTTTGCCGCGCGCGGGGCATCGTAGCGCAGGTCCCACCACGCCCGATTCAGACCCGTTCGCGCGGGCCCGGCCGTGAAGCGCCTAACGACTCGGCCCTGCGCGTCGCTGACGGTAAAGCGAACCGAGTCTCGGCGCGCGGTGGAGTCGCGCCGCGCCAGCGTATCGCGGCCGGCGCTGTCAGTCCGCGCGCGCAGCGAGTCGGCACGAGCGCTGGGCACCGCGGGCGTGTTGCGCAGGCCGGTCCTGCGGTCGTTCGGCTCGGTGGCGGCCGTCGTGCGCTCCACCGCCGCCGTGATCACGGCCGCGCTCTCCGGCTCGACGCCGCGCCTCACGAAGTAATTGATCGCGGCGCCGTATTGCGGGTCTTCACCAGAAACGAGCGAGTTGGGCGCCGAGTGATGGTTCTGGAGCTTGCGGAACCGATAGCTGTCGCGGAGGGGCAGCATCGCCGCGCGCTGCGAGCCGCTGACGGCGCGATCGAGATTCCGGATCGCGCCGACATCGTCGAGGATCCAGAACCCTCGGCCATATGTAGAGATTACTAAATCATCGAAGTGCGGCTGGACGACGAGCCACGACACCGGCGCATGCGGAAGATTGTTCTGGAGCGGCTGCCAGCTTGTCCCATCGTCGAGCGAGAACCAGACACCGTTCTCCGTGCCGGCATACAGCATTCCCCGCCGCACCGGATCCTCACGCACACAATGGACGTAGCTGAAGTTGGCTTTTGGTATCCCGCTGGAGATGAGCTTCCACGTCTTGCCATAGTCCGTCGTCTTGTAGATGTACGGATCGCGGTCGTTCATCTGATGCGCATCCACTGACACGTACGCGGTGCCGGCATCGTAGCGCGACGGCTCGACGTTGGACACCGCCGCGAACTTGACCGCCCCGTTCGGCGTGACGTTCGTCCACGTCTTGCCGTCGTCGCGCGTGAGCTGCACGAGTCCATCCATCGTGCCCGCCCAGATGACGCCCTTGGCGATCGGGGACTCCGCGATCGCGAACACGACGATCGAGCTCTCGACGTACAGGTTGTCCGTCACGAGACCGCCGCTCGACCGTTGCTTCGTGCTGTCGTTCGTGGTGAGATCGGGGCTGATCACTTCCCAACTCTGCCCGCTGTTCCGCGTCCGATGGACGTACTGGCTCCCGACGTAGACGGTGTTGTGGTCATGCGGCGAGATGGCGATCGGGAAGGTCCAGTTCCAACGGTACTTCATGTCCTTCGGCGGAACGCCGTACCCGGCTTCGGGCCAGACCTCGACCGCGCGCGCCATGCGCGTGCTGTTGTCGTAGCGCTCGAGGCCCGCGTCGTAGCAGCCGCTCCAGACGATGTTCTGGTCCACGGTGTCGGGGACGGCGAAGCCCGACTCGCAGCCGCCGACCGCGCTCCACAATCCGATCGAGCGGCCGTTCTCGCGCGAGTTCGAGGTGCCCATGTACGAGTAGCCGTCCTGGCGATTGCCGTAGACGTTGTACGGAACGCGGTTGTCGACATAGACGTGATACATCTGCGCGTTCGGCAGCACGATCCGCGTCCAGCTCTTGCCCCGGTCGACGGAGATGCCCACGCCGCCGTCATCGCCGACCATCATGCGGTCCGCGTTCTCGGGATCGATCCAGATGTCATGGAGGTCGCCACCAGCGCGCGGAGGATTCGGCGCCTTTGTGAGGCCACCGTCAAGCGACCAGGAGAAGCGTACGCTCACGAAGTAGAGTCTATTCTCATCATCGGGCGCAACGGCGAAGCGGGTGTAATAGTGCGGCCGCTCGAGGAAGTCGTGGTCCTGATTGACGAGTCGCCAGCGACGGCCACCGTCGTCGGAGCGGTAGAGGCCCGGGTCCTTCGTCTCGATGAGCGCGTACATGCGATTGGGATCGCGCCGAGCGATCTGCACGGCGACCTTCCCCATCGATTCACGCGGGAGTCCGTCCGTGAGGCGGCGCCAGGTCGTTCCACCATCTCGGGACTGGTAGACGCCGCTCCCTCGCCCCCCGCTCTCGACGCTCCAGGGATGGATCATGAACTGCCACATCCCGGCGATGAGCACATTGGGATCATGCGCGTCGAGCGCGATGTCGGACGCGCCTGTCGAATCGTTCACGAAGAGGACGCGCTCCCACGACGCGCCGCCGTCCCGCGACCGATAGACGCCGCGCTCCTGTTGGCGTCCATAACCCGTGCCTAACGCGGCGGCATAGACGACGCGTGCGTCGCGTGGATCGACGACGATCCGGCCGATCCGGCCCGTACGGTCGAGACCGACATGCGTCCATGTCTTTCCGGCATCGGTGGATTTCCAGACACCGTCGCCGATCGAGATGTTGCTGCGGACGAACGTCTCGCCCGTGCCGATGTAGATGATGTTGTGATCGGAGGGCGCGATCGCGATCGATCCAACCGACGAGAACGGCAAGCTGTCGGTGAGCGGCTCCCATCGTGTGCCGCCGTCGGTCGACTTGAAGAGCCCGCCCGAGGCCGCGCCGGCGTAATACACGCGCGATTCCCCGGGCTCGCCGGCGACGGCGATGACGCGATTCCCGTCGGGCCCGATGAAGCGCCAGCGGAGTGATTCGTACAGCTTGGGTTCGAGTCGCTGCGCACCGGCAGTCGTGGCGACTCCGACCGCGAGCAGAGATGCGATGGCGAGGCGCTGGATCATGGTTGCTCTCGGGAGATGAACTGGACCGCGCGCAGAGCGCGCATGAGTGCGCATGAGCGCGCTCAAGCATAGCTCGTGGGCGCGGTCGTTGCACGATCCGTCATTGCAATTCAACGGGAGGATGTGTCCAATGGCAGCAAACACACTCAACGGCAAGCGCGTCGCGATCCTCGCGACGGATGGCGTCGAACAGATCGAGCTCACCGAGCCCCGCAAGGCGCTCGATCAGGCAGGAGCCAAGACTGTGGTCGTGTCACTCAAGAGCGGCAAGATCAAAGGCTGGCAGCACGATCACTGGGGCGACGAGATTCCCGTCGACGTCACGATCGACAGCGCGAGTGCGGACACCTTCGACGCGCTGCTCTTGCCTGGCGGCGTCATGAATCCGGACAAGCTGCGCGCCGATCAGCGCGCCGTAAAGTTCGTCCGGAGCTTCTTCGAGGCAGGTAAGCCCGTTGCCGCGATATGTCATGGGCCGTGGATGCTCGTCGAGGCGGACGTCGTTCGCGGACGCACCGTGACGAGCTGGCCGTCGCTACAGACCGATCTCCGCAACGCCGGCGCGGATTGGGTCGATCGTGAAGTCGCGACCGACGAAGGCCTCGTCACCAGTCGCAAGCCCGACGACATCCCCGCCTTCAGTAAGAAGATGATCGAGGAGTTTGCCGAGGGGATGCACGAAGGTCAGCGCGACGCGGCCCGCGCCAGCGCGCAGAGCGAGGCACGCATGTAGTGATGAGTGGCGAGTGACGGGTGGCGAGTGAGAAACCGCAACTGCTCGCCACCCGTCACTCGCCACTCGCCACTATCACGGGGCTGTTGCCACTTTAGAAGGAGGCTTCGACCGATCCTCGTACGGGCGCAGCAGCCACTCGAAGAACACCCACGTCCGATTCCACGAATCGATCTGCTCGGGCGAGTCGACACGCTCGAGCGTCTTTGGATCCACGCGGCGACTGAACGCGTGGCCGACTGACGAGCCCCACGGCGCGGGATCGACGTAGATCTTCGTCTCGGCCAGCTCGGGCTTGAGCGCGCGCAGCTTCCATACGAGCTGCTGATCCTCGACATAGTTCACGTCCTCGTCGTTCGTCGCCACGTGCACGAGGATCGGAATGTTCAGATCCTCGACGTGATAGAGCGGCGAGCGCTTGATGTACTCCTCCGGCTTCTCGAAGGGCAATCCGCCAATCGATCGCTGCGTCGAGTAGCTGCGCTGATAGCCCGGCCCCTTATATGAGAGCCGGAAGACCAGATTGGTGACCGGCACAATCGCGGCCGCGGCCTTGAACGGCGTCTCCTTTCGCATGGCGAGATGAGCAGTGATGAAACCGCCATGGCTCCATCCCATGATGCCGATGCGATCCGGATCGACGTAGGGCAGCGTGTGGAGATAGTCGACGGCCGTGAGCACGTCATCGAGCTCCTTGCCACCGTAGTCGATCGCATTATAGTGCGCCGCGCCGTGCCCGGTGCTGCCGCGATAATCGGGCGTGATGATCACATAGCCGCGCTGCACCGCCTCCTTCACGAACGGCAGCATCAGCTCATTCCAGTCGCCGTGGACACCGCCGTGCACCCACACCATGGCGGCGTGCCCTCTCGCTCCACGCTTGCTGAGTGGCGCGAACAGATAGGCCGGGATCTCCATCCCGTCGGCGTTGCTCTTGTACGTGATCTTCTTGAAGTCGTACGCACCCGCGGCGTGCGCGGCGAGGATACTGTCCGTCCGCAACTTGGCGACGACCTGTCGCGTGAAGTCCGCCTGCGGCTGGTCTTCC
>DATEPP010000133.1:0-1393 GCA_035273165.1 Gemmatimonadaceae bacterium | reverse complement strand
GCAGAATGGACGATTGACGGTGCCCAGCGGCGCCCGCGTATGGGGCCACGTAACCGCCGTCACGCCAGCGAGCAATGCGACGCAGACGGCCGCGCTCGTACTCGACTTCGATAGCCTCACCTTCAACGGCCGGCGCTATCCGTTCGCGGCGAATGTCACCGCGACGAACCTCCAGAAGCAGGGCGGCGCGAGCACGAGCGAGACCGTGAAGAGCGGCGCGATCGGCGCCGCCGCGGGCGCCGTTCTCGGTGCAGTACTGAGCGGCGGCGATCGCGACAAGATTCTTCTCGGCGCGGGTCTGGGCGCGGTCGCTGGAACGGCGATCTCCCTCGGGCGCTCGGGCGAGAACGGCGTGCTGGCAGCCGGTTCGCGCCTTTCCGTGCAGACGACGCAGGATATCGCGCTGCGATGATGCGTGTGGCGTGTCGCGTGGCGGGTGAGGCGCGGCGCGTGGCCTGAGAGCTGAAGTAGTTCTCTTGATTCCGTCAGCTGTCAGCTTGAGTCTCGCCTCTGGGCTCGCCGTAACCGGTGCGATCCATGAGTAACGCTCGAAGCCGACGCATGCCGACAGCTGACAGCTCAGGTAGGTCGCTCACTGCTAATAGCTGACAGCCTCAGTGCTGACAGCGGCCGATAAACGCAGATCCCTCGTCGCTCCGCTTGCGCTTCGCTCCTCGGGATGACATCCATGCGCGCCACGCGCCAGCATGCCACCTAACGACTCGCTACGCCGGGCCAAGATCATAGCATCGGTGCTCGATGACGCCATTCGCGTCCCGGGCACCGACATTCGCTTCGGCATCGACCCGCTCGTTGGGCTCGTGCCGGGCCTTGGCGATCTCCTCGGCGGCGCCGCGTCGGTGTACATCATCCTCGAGGCAGCTCGAGCCGGCGCGCCAGCGAGTGTCATCACCCGCATGGCCCTCAACGTCGGCATCGACACCCTCGTCGGCGGTATACCGCTCGTCGGCGATCTCTTCGATTTCGCCTGGAAATCGAACGCGCGTAACGTGAGGCTGCTCGCTGGTCACCTCGAGGCGCCCACTCGAACTCGGCGCGCGAGCACGGCTCTGGTAGTGCTCCTACTCGCCGCCATCGCGCTCCTCGCCGTAGGCGTCTCGATACTCGGCATCTACCTGATCAAGCGTCTGCTCACGTAGGCAAGCTCTGTCAGACCGAAACGGCCTCCGATCGCATATCGGGCGCTGAAAATTGTACGCGAATGACGCGAATTTTTTGCGAATCGCTCCTCGGCCGTGACAGGTCCACGCGCAACGAGACGAGACGTCTTTGCGAACTGCACACCCATCGAGTTCGAGCACGGTGCCTCCCGAGGTCGTTCCAAAGACTGGTCGTCCGGGCTCGTTGAGCGAGGACCTCGCTCGGCGCCCGG
>DATEPP010000132.1:0-7822 GCA_035273165.1 Gemmatimonadaceae bacterium | reverse complement strand
GTTCACGGCGCGGCGCGCATCCGCCCACATGCCGTCGGTGGAGAAACCCACCTGGTCGCCGTAGCTCCAGTCGATGTCGAGGGCACGCCGCCCCTGCATCGCTGACCAGGTGTCGTCGGCGACGACCGCGACGCGACCGGGCAGTTGTCGTGGCACCGGATCGAGTGTGATGACGTGCCGGACGCCAGGTATGGCGAGTGCGCGCTGATCGGCGACGCGATTGACGGTGCCGTCGAAGGTTGGACAGCGCGCGACCACGGCGACGAGCATGCCCGGCACTTTGACGTCGATGCCGAACGTTGCCTTCCCGGTGACCTTCGCCGGCGTGTCGAGCCGCCGGGTGTCGCGTCCGACGATGCGGAAGAGCCGAGGATCTTTGAGTGTGAGCGTTTTCTCACCGGGCACTGGTTCGCGGGCTGCGGCACCGGCGAGCGCGCCATAGGTCAGCTGTCGGCGAGTCGGCGTGTGCGTGACGACTCCGGCGTCGGTCGCACACTCGGATTCCGGGACATGCCACTGGTGCGCTGCGGCAGCAACGAGCATGGCACGCGCCGCGGCGCCTGCACGCCGGAGCGGCTCCCACGAGTCCCGAACGCTGCTGCTTCCGCCCGTCGCGGTAGCGAGGTCGGGTCGTGTCGGCGCACGCTCCGCCCGAACGCGCCTCCAGTCGACGTCCATCTCCTCGGCAACGATCATCGGCAGCGCCGTCCAGACGCCCTGGCCCATCTCCGATTTGTGGACGAGTATGGTGACGTCGCCCGTCTCGTCGAGACGGATCCAGGCATTGGGCGCGAACGGAGAGGAAGGTGCTATGCCTAACGGTTCGGCGATGCCGTCACGCCGACGCTCCGGGATGCGCACGCCAAGGAGAAACCCCGTCCCCGCGATAGTGCTCGTGACGACGAACGCTCGGCGGGTGAGAACGCCACTGTCGCTGTCGCTCATGTCCCGACCTCCCGCGCGGCGCGATGGATCGCCTTGCGAATGCGCTGGTAGGTCCCGCACCGGCAGATGTTCGTCATTGCCGTGTCGATCTCACTGTCGCTGGGGTGTCGATTCCTGGCGAGCAGCGCCGCCGCGGCCATGATCTGTCCCGACTGGCAATAGCCACACTGCGGAACGTCTTCGGCGATCCAGGCACGCTGGACGGCGTGTAGCATCTTCTCATCGCCGAGCCCCTCGATCGTCGTGATCTTCTTCGAGGCCACACTCGAGACGGGAAGAGTGCACGAGCGCGTCGGCACGCCGTCGACGTGGACGGTGCAGGCTCCGCACAGTCCCGCGCCGCAGCCGAATTTCGTGCCCGTGAGATCGAGGTGGTCGCGAAGGACCCAGAGCAACGGCGTGTCGGGCGCGACATCAGCCGTGCGGCGGCGGCCGTTGACGAGGAGAGTGAAAGCGGGCATAAGGACCCCGGATCGGGATCATTCAGCTTGCCGTGCGAGACGGGTGAAGGCAAGAACAACACAAAATCCTGACATCGTTACATTGCTCGCACCATGCGCATCGTCTCCCTTCTCCCGTCCGCCACCGAGCTCGCCTTTGCCCTCGGCCTGGGCGATGATGTCGTTGGCGTCTCGCACGAGTGTGATTACCCACCCGAAGCGCGGACCCGTGCGACCGTGGTTCATTGTGCGATCCCGCTCGAGGACCTGGCACCGGCCGATATCGACCGCGCCGTGAGCACCCAGTTGCGGGTCGGCGGCTCGATCTACACGATCGATACCGAGCTGCTGCGGGCGCTCGAGCCGGACCTCATCCTCGCGCAGGATCTCTGCGAGGTGTGCGCGCCGTCCGGAAACGAGACCGAGCGGGCGGTCGCCGCGCTCGATCGGGCGCCACGGGTGCTCACATTGGCGCCGCGCACGTTGCGCGAGATTCAGGAGAACATCCGCCAGCTCGGCGAGGCAACCGGCCGTTTGGACGTTGCGCAAACGCTTATCGAGTCCCAATCGGACCGCCTCGCCACGCTCGCGCGCGAGCTGGCCGGCGCCCCGCGCCGCCGGGTGTTTTTTCTCGAGTGGACTGATCCGATGTTCTGCGGCGGCCACTGGGTAGCCGAGATGATCGAGCGCGCCGGCGGCCACGACGCGCTCGCGCGGCGCGGCGGTGACTCGGTGCGCGTGAGCTGGGATCAGGTCGGTGCCTGGGCGCCAGAGGTCCTCATCGTGTCACCATGTGGCGCTCACCTCGAGAGCGCAGTGATCCAGACGCGCGAGCTGCTCGAGCAGAGCCGATGGTCGGAGATTCCGGCCGTGCAGGCTGGAGAAGTCTACGCGGTCGACGCGAGCAGCTATTTCGCCCGTCCCGGGCCGCGAGTGTTCGACGGTATCGAGGTTCTCGCGCACATCCTCCATCCAGAGCGCGTGCCCGAGAGGCATCTCGGCGCGGCAACAAAAATCTCGACCGCTCTACGTCCGAGAACCTGATCACGAATTTCGCGAATGAACGCGAATTGTTCCTTGGTAGGGGAGGCTCCCCGCGCTACGAGCGGGGTTTTTTTTCGGACGGCCTCGGGACGCATCGCCCGCTTAATCAAGGGTTGTTCCGTTGAGAAACGGTACCGGGGCTGCTGGAGGCGTCCCTGCCACCGGAGAAATTCGCGTTCATTCGCGTGATTCGTGATCAGGTTTTCAGCAGTTCGAATGATCGAGATGCTCCCTCGGTGCGCTGACTTTACGAGCCGCGGAGCACCGTCATCGGATCCACCTTCGCCGCTCTCCGCGCGGGGATGAAGCTGGCGACAAGGGCGACGACCAACAGGATTGCCATCACTCCGAGAAACGAGATCGGATCCGTCGCGCTGACGCCGTACAGAAGTCCGGTGATGAGTCTCGTTAGGCCCAGCGCGGCCGCGGCGCCGACGACGATCCCGATGAGTGCCAGCGTTGCGCCCTGACGGAGCACCAGCCGCAGAACGTCTTCCGAGCGCGCCCCGAGGGCCACGCGGACGCCGATCTCCTGGCGGCGCTGGGCGACGAGGAAGGAGATCACGCTATAGACGCCTAACGTCGCGAGCAGCAGCGCGGCGCCGCCGAAGACGCCGATGAGGAGGAGAAGGAACCGGCGGTCGGCGAGCGAATCCGCGAGCACGACGTCCATCGTCCGGAACCGTGGCGGCACGTCGGGGCGAAGGTCGTGCGCCATGCGGCGCGCCGTCGCGATCACCGATGCGGCCGGCGCCGCTCCGTCGAGCACGAAGTAGAAGCTGGTGGCGCGGCGCGGTCGCTGCCGATAGTACGCGTAGAACGTCGGCGCCGGCGGGTCGGCGAGACTCTCCTCCCGCATGTCGCCGACGACACCAACGATCGTGAACGGGCGCAGGTCGCCGTCCATGTTGCCGAACTGAATGATCTTCCCGAGCGGGTTCTCGTTAGGCCATTGCTTCTTTGCCAGCGACGCGTTGATCACCGCGGCGGGCATTGCCGTCGGGCTGTCACGATCGTCGAAGAGGCGGCCCGCGACGAGCGGCACGTGCAGCGCCTTGAAGAATCCTGGACTCGCGACGCGGAATTCGGCGGAGCCCGAGCGGGTCTTGTCCTTGAGGAGCTGCGGCAGCTGCTCGAAATCCAGCTTCTCCGTCGGCGTGCTCATGACGAGGAAGGCCCCGTTGCCACCGCCACCACCAGCGAGCGGAAAGAAATTTGCCCCGCCCACTTCGCGCACACCCTGGATCGCGGCGAATCGCGTCATCAGCTCATCGTAGAACTGGATCATTCGCTGGCGCGAGCTCGAGTCGCTGGCCGGGACATCGACGTCCATCACGACGGCATTGTCGGCGCGAAAACCGGGATCTACCGAGAGCAGCCGCACGAAGCTCCGCGCGAGAAGACCGGCCCCGACAAGCAGCACGAGCGTCAGAGCGACCTGCGCGACGACGAGTCCACTGCGAATGCGATGGCTCGCCCCGGCGCCCGCCTGCGTCCGCTGCGACTGCGCGAGCGTCTCGCGAATGTCGCCGCGCGTGGCGCGCCACGCGGTGAGGAGGCCGAGTGCAAACGCGCACGCGACTGAGACGACGAGCGCGAAGAGGAAGACAGGCCAGTGCACGCCGACCTCGTTGATGCGTGGCAGTCGGCCCGGCTCCAGCGCGAGAAGCGCGCGCACACCGGCGATGCCGAGGAGAACACCGAGGACGCCGCCGCATAACGAGAGCACGAGCGCTTCGGTGAGATGCTGCCGGACGAGGCGCGAACGGCCCGCGCCGAGCGCGAGCCGGAGGGCAAGCTCACCCTGTCGCGTCGCCATGCGTGCCACGAGAAGATTGACGACGTTCGCACAGCCGATGAGAAGGAGGAATCCCGATGCGGCGAGGAGCACGACGAGCGCGGGTCGCACGTCGCCGACGAGCTGCTCGCGCAAGGGCACGACGTGCGCGTCGTAGATCCACGTCTCGTCCCCGAAGCGCTGCCGGAGCGCTCTGGCGATGGCGCTCGTCTCGCGTTGGGCCTGGCCAAGTGAGACGCCATCGCGCAGCCGTCCGACGACATTCCAATTGTGCGCCGTCCGGCTTGTCGGCATCACCTCGAGCTCACTCGGCGTCCAGAGCTCCGTGCCCGTCGGGATGTCGACCGCCGCGGGCATGACGCCGACGATGCGATAACTGCGGCCGTCAAAGCGAATCGTCGTCTGGAGAGCCGACGGCGCGGCGCCGAGCGTGCGCTGCCAGAAGCCGTAGCTGATGACGACCGCGGGATCGCCGCCGAGCTGTTGCTCTTCGGGAACGAAGGACCTCCCGAGCACGGGCTGGAGGCCGAGCACGCGAAAGAATTCCTTCGACGCGACGGCATGTCGCGCGCGCACGGCGTCTCCCGTGCCGACCACCGCCGACACGGTTCCCCAATCGTGGAACTCGGCAAGCGCGGCGAACGACCGGCTCTCGTCGCGGATGTCGACGTAGTTCGGATCGGAGAAATTGAAGTCGCGTCCCTTCTTGTCCACCTGCCAGACGAGGACGACGCGGTCGGGATCGGGGTAGGGGAGTGGCCGGAGGAGCACCCCGTTCACGACGCTGAAGATCGCGGTCGTCGCGCCGATGCCGAGGCCTAACGTGGCAACAGTGACGAGAAAGAATCCCGGCGTGCGGACGAGTGTCCGCCAGACGTAGCGGAGGTCTCGGGCAAAGGAGTCCATGCGAGTAGCGGATGGCGGGTTGCGAGTGGCGGGTTGCGAGTAGCGAGTGGCGCGTGGCGAGAGCAACGGTTGGACGGGCAGAACATGCACAAGGTTTGGACGCTGCGCGAATCGTCTTCGTCGGTCTGTCGACCAGAGGCGGTGGTCGCTACGTTGGCATCAGCACCCTCACCCTGATTCGCACATGCCTAACAAGGCCACGGCCATCCTCCTCTCGGCTTGCCTCGCGCTGCCCCTCGGCGCGCAGCGCGGCCCAGCTATCTACACGGGTACCCTCACACCCAACCAGCAACTCGCCCGCGACATCTACAAGGAGCTGATCGAGATCAACTCCGGGATGAAGACGGGCAACGTGACTCTGGCGGCGAACGCGATGGCAAAGCGCTTTCGCGACGGGGGGATCCCCGATTCCGACGTCTTCGTCGGTGGGCCGGTGCCGGAGAAGTACAACGTCGTCGCGCGTATTCGCGGACGCGGGATGAGCAGCCGCAAGCCGCTGCTGCTCCTGGCGCACCTCGACGTCGTCGAAGCACTCAAGAGCGATTGGTCGGCTGACCTCGATCCCTTCGTCTTCACCGAGCGCGATGGCTATTACTACGGGCGCGGCACCGCCGACGACAAGGCAATGGCGTCGATCTTCGTCGCCAACGCGATTCGCATGGTTCGCGAACACGTCGTGCCAGACCGCGACGTCATCATCGCGCTGACGGCGGACGAGGAAGGTGGCGGCAACAACGGCGTCGATTGGCTGCTCAAGAATCATCCGCAGCTCGTCGACGCGGCGTTCCTCATCAACGAAGGCGGCGGCGGTACGCTGCGCAACGGCAAGCCGCTGTTCAATGGCGTGCAGGCGACGGAGAAGGTGACGACCAACATCACCTTGCGCGCGACGAATCGCGGCGGCCACTCCTCGGTGCCTCGCCCAGACAACGCCATTACCGCCCTCGCCGACGCGCTGAGCAAGGTCGGCCGCTATCAATTCCCGGTGCGCTTCAACGAGGTGACGCGCGGCTTCTTCTCGAAGACGGCCGATCTCGAGACGCCCGCGTTAGGCGCGGCGATGCGCGCGCTCGTCGCGAACCCCAATGACGCCTCCGCGCTTGCGGTCGTCTCCGCCGACCCACGCTACAACGCGATGCTGCGCACGACCTGCGTCGCAACGATGCTCACCGGGGGCCACGCCACGAACGCACTGCCGCAACTGGCCGAGGCGACGGTGAACTGCCGGATGTTCCCGAGCGATACGCCCGAGGTCGTGCGCGCGAGCCTCGAGCGTCTCATCAACGATACGACCGTGAAGGTCATTGCCCGCGGCGGCGCGCGCCCACCGGCGCCCTCGCCGCTGCTGCCCGAGCTCTTCGACGCGGTCACCTCGGTCACGCACGAGCTCTGGGGCAACGTGCCGGTCATCCCCGTGATGTCCACCGGTGCCACCGACTCGCGCTTTTTCCGCGCGTTAGGCGTGCCGGCCTTCGGCGTCTCCGGTCTGTTCAGCGACCCGACCGTCGACGCGCGTGCTCACGGCCGCGACGAGCGGATGCGGGTGCAGTCCTACTACGAGGGTCAGGAATTTCTCTGGCGGTTGACGCGGTCACTCGCATCGCGTGGCGCGATACCCTGACTTCCCCCGCATCGACAGCGCTGGCGCGGGCACTGGCCCGGACGATCAGTCTTTGTGAACCACCTCGGGCAGTTTCCGGTGCCGGGAACCGGCCGGTGTGCCGTTTATAGTGTTCAACTCGGCTCGTGGCGTGCGGAGCTCTCGGCGCTCGAGGAGCGATCCGTGAGAATCAGGAATATCCGTGAAATCCGTATCCCCTAGACACTACAGATCCGCACCGCCTCTCGGAGCGACGTGAGCGGATCCTTCGTCGGCACGAACTCGTGCGCCATGTAGCCGTTGAAGCCGGTGTCCGCGATCGCGCGCGCCACGCCGTGCCAGTTGAGCTCCTGTGAATCGTCGAGCTCGTGGCGCCCGGGAACGCCGCCGGTGTGGAAATGGCCGATGTGCTGGATGTGCGTGCGGATCGTGCGAATCACATCGCCTTCCATGATCTGCATGTGGTAGATGTCGTAGAGCAGCTTCACCCGCGGTGAGCCGACGCGCTCCATCACCGCGGCACCGAAGGCGGTGTGATCGCCCTGGTAATCCGCGTGGTCGACCTTGCTGTTGAGCAGCTCGACACACACGGTGACGTTCTGCTCTTCGGCGAGCGCCTTGATCTGGCTCAGGCCGGTCACGCAGGCTTCGATCGCCTCGCCGTCGCTCCGCCCGTTCCGATTGCCGAACATCGCGATGACGTTGGGCACGCCAGCCTTGGCCGCGAGCGGGATTGTCGTCTCCAGCTCTCGGAGGAGCATCGCGTGATTGGCGGGGTCGTTGAAGCCAGTCGGGATGAAGTCGTTCCGCTTCGTCGGATAGCCCATCGAGCAGACGAGCCCCGCGTCGCGCACCACGGGCCAGTCCTCCGGCTGCAGCAGATCGATCGCGGCGATGCCCATCCCCTTGCACGCCTTGCAGAACTCGGGGAGGGGAATCTTGGAGTATGGCCAGCGAGAAACTGATTGCTTCAATCGCGAGGCGCGCAGTGGCTCACTGCTCGGAATGTGCTTGCTGATGGCCGGTATGATTGCGGTTGCTCCTAGCATCTGTAGCGCCTGGCGACGGTCCATGTGGCCTCAGAGTCTG
>DATEPP010000131.1:0-9067 GCA_035273165.1 Gemmatimonadaceae bacterium | reverse complement strand
GAACTGAAGGGCTCGCGTCGTTATGCATGGACGGCCGACGCGCTCGACGCCGCCGGCATCGCGCTCCTCTACGTCGTCTTCTTCGCGTCGTTCGCGCGATGGCACCTCGTCGGCGCGACCGTCGCCTTCGTGCTCTTCATCCTCGCTACCGTCGTCGCGGTGCTGCTCGCGATCCGGCGCGCGTCGATGCTCATCGCCCTGCTGGGACTCGTCGGTGGCTTCGCATCGCCCGCCATCGTCGCCACGGGCCAGAACAATCCCATCGGCCTCTTCGGCTATCTCCTGCTCCTCAACGCGGGCCTCGCGTGGGTGGCTTACAAGAAGCGTTGGCCGCTGCTCACCGCCATCAGCCTCGGCCTGACGACGCTGTATCAGTGGGGTTGGGTTTCGAAGTTTCTCACGACGAGCCAGCTGCCCCTGGCCGCGGCGATCTTCCTGATCTTCCCGATCATGAGCTTCGTCGCGATGGCGCTGAATCGCCGTGACGCGAACGACGAGCCGACGCCGGGAAGCACGCTGTTCGGTCATGCCGCGCGCGTCGGCGCCGCGCTGCCCGTGCTCTTCTCGATCTATCTCGCGGCCGTTCCGGCGTATGGTGCCCGCTACGGCGTCCTCTTCGGCTTCCTCTTCTGTATCGTCGTCGGGCTCTTCGCCGTTGCGATCTTCCAGGGTCCGCGGCTGCTCCACCTCGTTGGCGCAGCCTCCACGGTGATGGTCTTCGCGATCTGGCTCGGCGGCTCATATCAAACAGACGCGTGGCCGGGTATCCTCGTGGCCGTCGCTGCGTTCACGCTCTTCTATCTCGCGGCACCTCTCATCGCCAGCTCGTCGCTCGTTAGGCGACGCGCCGGCGAGGTGGAGCTTGGACCGTACGCGTCCCGTGCCGTGCTCGCGGCACCGCTTCTCTTCTTCGCCTTTCCCGCCCTCGCCGCGCTCGAACCGCGCACGGAATCGCCGGCATTGCTGTTCGCGGTCGTCCTCGCCCTCCTCGGCGCCTGTGCGACGTACGCGGTGGCGCGGCGTGAAGGCATCGTTCACTTCATCGCGGCGTTCTTCACCATCGCCGCGGAGGCCGTCTGGTCGGCGAAATATCTCGCGCCGTCACGACTCCTCGTCGCGCTCGCGATCTACGGAGTCTTTGGGCTCTTCTTCATCGGCGCACCTGTCGTTGCGCGCCGGCGGAACGCGCCGCTCACGCCACAGGGCGCGGGATCCGCGCTCGCACTCGTCAGCATCGCGTTGCTCTTCTTCCTCGCTGTTGGCGCCGTGGCGCAGGCCGCGTTGTGGGGCATCGCCGTGCTCCTCGCCATTCTCACGCTCGGCCTCTTCACCGAGGCGAGCGCGACCCGCAATCCCCTTCTCGCCATCGCCGGGACCGTGCTCGCGTGGCTGGTGCTCGCCGCCTGGTGGTTCACCGCCACAGTCAGCGTCGCGCTCATTCCAGCGCTCTCCATCATCGGCGGCTATGCCTTGCTCACCATCGGCGGCAGCGTTTGGGCGACGCATCGCCAGGCCGTTGCCGGTGACGACGCGACGCGAGGCCTCTTCCGCAACGGCGCGTTCGTTGGCCTCGTCGGACATCTCTTTCTCCTCTTCGTCGCATCGCAGCCGGCGCTGGCAGTGCCGCCATGGCCGCTCCTCGCCGTGCTTGCGGTGTTGACGGCTGCCGCAGGCGTCGCTGGTCTCTATCTGAAGCGCGGTGAGCTCTTCCTCGGCGCGGTGGTCGCCGCGCCGGCCGTGCTCTTCGTCTGGCAGATCACGGCGCCAGCTGACCCCTGGTCGTCGGTCGCCATCGGCGCCGCGGCAGCGCTTGTGGTCCTTGCTGGTGTCTGGCTCTTACTCGCGCGACGTGTCGGCGCGGAGGAGCGGCACTTCCTCTACGCTGCCGCTGCTGCTGGCTTTGGTGCGCAAGTGATTGCGATGATCGCCGCCGGCGAGACGCCGGCAGCGCCCCTTGCGCTCCTTATTGTCGCGCAGCTCCTTTTCCTCGGCGCGACGTTAGGCTTCGCGACGCTGGATCTCGCGCGACTCGAGGGACTCACCGTCCTTGCTGTGCTTCCGGCGGCCGGTGCGGGCTTTCTCTGGATGAGCCAGCACACCGGCGCTGCCCTCTGGACGTCGCAGCTTGCCCTGACGACTCCTCTGTATCTCGCCTTCGTCGCGTACCCACTCGTTCTCGGTCGTCGAGCGGGGAACGCGCGTGCCCCGTATCTCGCCACCGTCCTGGCGAGCGCGTTGTACTTCTTCCAGGCGCGCGCGAGCATCGACGCCGGCGGCTATGGGTCCGTCATCGGAGTGCTCCCCGTCGTCGAAGCCGCGCTCCTCGCTCTCGTCCTTGCCAGTCTCGTTAGGCTCGAGCGCAGCGGCGAGCCGCGCACCCCAGCCGAAATCGCCCGGCTCGCGCTCATCGCTGGAGCGGCGCTCGGCTTCATCACTCTGGCCATCCCGCTGCAGCTCGAGCGGAACTGGATCACGATCGGCTGGGCCGTGGAAGGCGCCGCGCTCGCATGGCTCTACTCGCGCATCCCTCACAAGGGGCTACTCCTGTTCACCTTCGGGCTTTGTGCCGCCGTCTTCGTGCGGCTCGCGCTCAATCCCGAGGTCCTGAATTACGAACCGCGCGGCGCGCTTCGAGTCTGGAACTGGTATCTCTACACCTACGTCGTCTGCGCTTCGGCATTTCTCGTTGCGGGCCGAGTGCTCCTGAAGACCGACGATCGGGTGAGACCGGATGCGCCGCGCATGTCGTCACTGCTTCCGGCCGGCGCCATCATCCTGCTCTTCCTGCTGCTGAACATAGAGATCGCCGACTTCTTCGCCACCGGCCCGACGATCACCTTCAACTTCCTCTCCTCGGTGCTCGCGCAGGATCTCAGCTACACGCTCGGCTGGGCGCTCTTCGCCGTTGCGCTGCTCGGCGCTGGGATCGTCACGCACAGCAAGCCTGGCCGCATCGCGGCCATCGCCCTGCTCATCATCGCGATGCTCAAGTGCGCCTTCCACGACCTCTGGCGGCTCGGTGGACTGTATCGTGTCGGTTCGCTCGTCGGCATCGCGGCGTGCGCGCTCCTCATCACCGTGGCGCTCCAGAAGTTCGTCCTCGCGTCGCGCCCGGAGCCGTCGGAGGCACTCACGTGAACCGGTTCGCTCTCGGTCTGGCGTTAGGCATCGCCGTCGCCGGTCCGCTGGCGGCGCAGCAAGCCGAACGCGTCGTCGTTCCTGGCGGCGCCGGACCGAACAAGTTGGCGTTCGACGCGACGGTGCTCGCCGCTGTGCAGCCATTCCGAGTGACGGATGTGGCGGCGTCGGAAGGACGTGTGGCTGTCGCCAGCGGCGGCGCGGGGGACCTGCGTCTCTTCGACAAGGCGAACCGGGAAGTTCCGTATCTGCTCATCACGCCTCGTGTCGAAGCCCAGTGGCGGGCCGCGCGGCTCCTGCGAATTACGCCGACCAAGCTCTCGAGCGGCTTCGAGGCCGATTTCGAGACAGCCCTCATGGTCGACCGGGTTCGGATGGAGGGACTGCCCGCCCCATTCCTCAAACGTGTCCAGATCGAAGGAAGCGGCGACCGCGCTCACTGGACGGTCCTCGTGCCGGATGGCACGCTCTTCGACCTGCCTAACGACGGACTCGCCCTGACGGCGCTCGATATCCCCGCGGGCTCGTATCGGTATCTCCGCCTGACCTGGGACGATCGCGCGAGCCGGCGCATGCCGTTGCCGCGCCAGGTCGAGGCTCGCGTTGCGTCGGCGACCCGCGGACCGGCGCCGCTGCGCACTCCTGTCGCCGTCGAGCGCCGGCCGAGCGAGCCTGGGAAGAGTCGCTTTCGCATTCGCCTGCCCGGAGCCCACCTGCCGATCGTCGCGCTCGAGTTGAACGTCGGCGGCGGCAACGTGCTGCGCACCGCTCGCATCACCGAAGGCCGATTGGAAGGAAGCACCGTCGTGCCGGCGGAGCTCGGCACTGCCACGCTCCGTCGCTCGGTACGCGACGGACTGGCCGCGGCCGAGTTGCGCATCCCGATCACGCCCCCGAGCGAATCGCAGCTCGAGCTCGCGGTCGACGATGGCAACAATCCACCACTCGACGTCACTGGAGCGACGGCTGTCTTCGCGACGCTCCCGTTCGTCTTCTTCGAGAGCACTGGCGACACGCTCGTTGCGCGTTTCGGCAGCGACCGTCTCACCGCGCCGAAGTATGACCTCGAGGCGGAGCGCGACCGCGTGCCATCCCTCGCGCTGGCGACTGCCCACTGGGGGGCGTCGCGTGAGGTGACCGTTGCCACCGCTGATACCACGGTGGCGATGCCGACCGCCGGCGCGACGATCGATCCCGAGCACTTTCGCTATGCTCGATCGATCGCTCCCGGCACCGCGGGTCTGGCGACGCTCCCACTCGATGCGGCGACGCTGGCCCACGGATCCTTCGCCGACATCCGGATCGCCACATCCGATGGCCACCAGGTTCCCTTCCTCGTCGAACGGCTCGACGAACCGCTTGCCGTCACGCTGCCGTCTCTCGAACGCCTGACGAGGAGCCGGGATCAGGCATCGCGTTCGCATTATCGCATCCGGCTGCCCTACGCGGGCCTCCCGGCATCGCGCTTGGTGATTCGTACCGACGCTCGTGTCTTCGAGCGCGAAGTCGGGTTGCAGATCCTGCCGAACGCGGAGGACGACCCACGGGCACGCTCCGGTCCGATCACCATCGCGTCCACAACCTGGCGACATGCGGATCCCGAGCTGCCGGCTCCCGCGCTGTCGCTGGAGCTGCCGCCGCTGCGCGTTTCCGAGCTGTCGCTCGTCGTCGACGAAGGCGACAACGCACCACTGCCGCTGCGCGAGGCAACGCTGCTGCTTCCCGCGTTCCGGTTGCGCTTCTTCCGCGACGGCCACACACCGCTCACGCTCCTCTACGGCCGCCCTGACCTCGGAACGCCACGCTACGATCTCGCTCTGCTCGCGCCACGTCTCCTTGGCGCGCCGGCGCAGGACGTCGCCGCCAGCGCCGAGCGCGAGACGTCGAATGTGACTGGGGTCACCCCTACGATCGTCTTCTGGTGTGCCCTCGCGCTGGCCGTGCTCGCGCTCGTGGTGTTGATCGCGAGATTACTGCGGCCAGGCAACGGCACGCCGACGACGCCGGCAGTCCCTCCCTCTCCGACTTCGAGCGCGTCACCCGCCACCGGCGAGTGACCGCGCCAGGACGATTCCGATGCCCGCTCAAGTTCAGACTTTACTCATCACTGGCATGCCCGCCAGTGGCAAGACGAGCTTTGGCGACTGGCTGCGCGACAACCGCGGCTATGTCCACGTCGATCTCGATGCCGCGGACTGTCTCAAGACCGCGGGGCTTCCGCCCTTCTGGACGGAAAAGGAGCGCGTCGCGGCGCTCGACTCGGGCCGTCTCCGCGAGTTCGTGCGCCATCTGCGTACTGTCGGCAAGTCATCCGTTCTGACGTGGACCTTCCCCGTCGATCTCGTGGACTTCACCCGCGAGATGACAAGCTTTGGCGTCGTCGCGTGGTGGTTCGAGGCCGACCGTCTGGCCGCGCGCCAGCGGTATGCGAACCGGAACGTGGTCCTTCGCAACGGGGTGTATTCGCGCGGCAAGCCGGATACGACGCTCTTCGACCGCTATGTCGGAGCCGTATCGAGCAACTGGGCACGCATCGCTCCGATCTTCGGCGAGCGAATCATTCGCACGTTAGGCGCGGACGGCCGGTTCGTCGATCCGGTGTCGATCTGCGACCGGCTCCAGGCCACCGCGAAGGCGGCGTGATTCGTGGTGCGTGACGCGTGACGAATGGCTGTCATCCCGAGGAGCGAAGCGTCAGCGCAGCGACGAGGGATCTGCTCTTGCGCTTTGCGAGTCATCCCTGCGGCGCAGCGTCTGAGGGAACGCTGATGACGCTGACAAGTCGCAGATGACGCTGACGAAAGAGCGGGAACGTCTTTTCAAAAGGACGTTCCCGCTCCTTTGTTGTTTCTGCGAAATCTGCGGCATCTGCGTTCAATCCACTCTCCTTCTCAGGGATGCTTCCCAGCCACGAGAAGGGAAAGTGCAGATCCCTCGTCGCTTCGCTCCTCGGGATGACAGGGTCGCGCGCCACGCTCCACGCTCGACGCTCCACGGCTACCGCCGCAATCCGAGCACGATCTCGATCACGATCAGGGCGATGATCGCGATCTCGAGTAGCTCCGCGCGCGCCGCTTGAGCCTCGGCGTTCAGCATGCCGTACGTCTCGCGCACAATCTGAAGCTTGCGCTCGATGCCGCGGCGCCAGGCCGTGCCGCGGAACAGCTCGAGGGCGGCCGCGTAGATGCGAGCGAGATACACGTCGTCGGTCACCTTGAGTGCGTTGTCCACGCGCTCGACCGTTTCCGTCACGTCCGCGACGCGCGTCTGGAGTCGAGCGAGGAGTGGGCGATAGCGCCAGGTTGGTAGGGCCGCGATCCGCTCACGCGCCGCGGCGATCCGGTCGTACATCGCCGGCAGCTCGGCGTCGAGCACGGCGTCATAGAAGCGAAGCTCCAGCAGCTGCGCATTCGCGAACTCGAGGATGAACTCGACGTCGCGGTCTTCGGCGCGCGGCTCGACGACGAGCGCGTTGTCCCAGGTGAGAACGGTGAGGTCGTCGGGATAGTACGAGAAGCGATGCGGCAGGAGCTCGCGGCGCGCGTCTGGCGACAGACCGCGACGCTCTCGGAGGAGAAGGGGCGCGATGTGGTCGTCGGTGAGGACGCCCGTACCTAACGAGGCACCCGTGTCGTCGGCGAGGCCCGCGATGCGGAAGACGACGTAATCCTCGACGACGGGAGCGAGGTTGGGCCGGTTGACCGCCGGCGCGACCCGCGCCCGCAACGATTCCACGTGGCGGGCGAAGATCGCGGGCAGCGCGGACGATGTGTCGACGGCGTTCCCGAAGGCAGTGAACCGATCCCAGGAGAGATCGCCCGGCGCGTCGACGCGGAGCTGCAACGAGCAGGTGCCGAAGTCGTACAGGCGCGCGGACACCTCAGCGCGCAGCTCGGCGCCTTCAACCGTGAGCGTCTCGCTGCCAAGGGCGACGAAGAGCGGAAGATTCACGATCTGCAGCGCCTGCGCCTCGTTACGCGCCGGCCGCTCGCGGGTGGCACCGTCAGGCGCGAAGAGCGCGCTCGCCCGATCGAGGTCGATCTCGTAGCCGATGTCGTACAATCGATACGCGATCGCCGACGCGTCGATGACGCGCAGGTTATCGGTGTCGGTTGTCGCTTGTGCCGTGTAGACGGTGGCCATGAGACCCGGGACGCATCGCACCCTTGCGGTGCGACGCCGGCCTCACGCCTTCGTTCGCGTCCCGCGAGGAGTGACGAGGAAGCTACATCGCGGCAACCCGGTTCGGTCGCACCGCTCCTGTACCTTGCCGCGGGTCACCCCCGCAACCATCTCCTCGACCGCGGCGCACAGGGGGGGACATTGGGCGACCGAGCGGCTCAATGGGCAGGCGAAGCCGCGCACGAGGTAACCGCCCGTCGCTCCGGGTGCGGGCTCGACCTCGATTTCGGCGCCGAGCGATTCGAGCAACGCCGCCGCCGCTTCGACGCGCTGCTCGAGGGTCTCCTTGTTCGACGTCGCGCTCGAGCCGAGCTGACGCCCAACGTCGCGAAGCAGCTCCGTCAATTCACGCCCTTGCAGCCGGCCGGCGAGCGAGACGAGCAGCGTCGACAACACCGGTTCGTACGCCTTGGAGAGCGCAACCTGCCCCTCTGGCGTTATGGCGTAGAGCGTGGCCGGCTTGCCTACGCTCCCTTCGCGGCGGACTCCTTCGTTTCTGACGATCCCGTCGCGTTCGAGGGCGGTGAGATGCAACCGCACGGCGTTGTCGGTGACCCCGATGGCGCTCGCGAGCTCGTCCACCGTCATCGGGCCTCGACGAAGGAGGGCGATGACCTGGCCGCGGGTGGGCCCATCGGGTCGCTGTGCGCGCGCGATCATACCTCAAGTTGTCATGCGGCGACGTGGCGGGCCAGAGGCAATTTACAATAAGTCAAGTTTTTCCTTGACTTATTGCTGACCGCGGGCGTACTATGTCGAACGGTCGCTGTGTGCGGCCGGATCTTTCACCCTAGCCCACTCGATCCATGTCCAGCTCAGTCCAGACCCGCCGCGTCGTCCGCCATGCCGCTCTCGCCGCCGCTCTTGCCGTCGCCGGTGCGACGATCGTGTCGGCCCGTGCGAATTCGTTAGGTGCGACGCCCCGCGCCGCCCTCGACGACCCGACAATCGTCGCCATCTTCGATGCCGCGAACAGCTGGGACATCGAGACGGGCCGGCTCGCCGAGAAGAAGGGCACGACCAAGGAGATCCGCGACTTCGGCGCGATGCTCGCGCACGACCACACGATGGTGCGCCAGCAGGGTCGAGATCTCGCGAAGAAGCTCGGCGTGACGCCGACGCCTCCGAAGGACTTCGCGATGGCGAAGGACCACGATGCCGCGATGAAGACGCTTCGTGCCGCCGAGGGCAAGGAGTTCGACCGGGCCTTCCTTCAGCACGAGGTGAACTTCCACAAGGCGGTAATCGATGCTGTCACCACGACGCTCCTCCCCGCGATCCAGAATCAGGAGCTCAAGGGTCTCGTCACTCGTGTCGCGCCCGCCTTCCAGGCGCACATGATGGCGGCCCAGCAGAAGCTCGACGCCTTGAAGAGCTGATCGATCTATCCGATTTGAAATACCGCAGAGGACGCGGAGGTCCTCTGCGGTAATGCTCTTATTGCCCCGGCGAGAGGGGCGCGAATGGAACGGAGAGTCCGACGATCAACGACACGGAACGCGCATCACTGACGAAGACACGCTCTCCCTTCGGCACCTCGTCGCCGGCCTTCGGCAGACCAGTCGCGACGAAATCCAGAATGCCGTAGAGGCCGACGCGGTGCAGATACTCGCTCTTCGGCAGCTCGTTGAAGACGTTCAGCGTTCCGACGAGATCGAGATCGAGCTTGTGAGAGTAGCTGCTCTTGTCGTCTGGCTCAGCCGCCTGGCTGAACAGATCGCCGATATTGCCATTGAGCGTGAACCAT
>DATEPP010000130.1:0-41736 GCA_035273165.1 Gemmatimonadaceae bacterium | reverse complement strand
GATCTTGCGCGTCATGTCGCCATTGGCGATCGCCGTCGCGACCGCCGACACGTCGCGCAGCTGCACGGTGAGGTTGCCGGCCAGCGTGTTGACGTTGTCGGTCAGGTCCTTCCACACGCCCGACACCCCGCGCACCTGGGCCTGGCCGCCGAGCTTGCCTTCGGTGCCGACCTCGCGCGCCACGCGCGTGACTTCGCCGGCAAACGCGTTGAGCTGATCCACCATCGTGTTGATGGTGTTCTTGAGCTCCAGCACTTCGCCTTGCGCGCTCACCGTGATCTTGCGCGACAGGTCGCCCTTGGCGACGGCGGTCGTCACGTCCGCGATGTTGCGAACCTGACCCGTCAGGTTCGACGCCATCGCGTTCACGTTTTCCGTCAGGCTCTTCCACGTCCCAGCGACACCGGGAACGTTCGCTTGACCACCAAGAATGCCTTCGGTACCCACTTCCTTCGCGACGCGTGTGACCTCGTCGCCGAAGATCCGAAGTCGGTCCACCATGTCGTTGATCGTGTTCTTGAGCTCCGAGACCTCACCCTTCGCTTCGACGGTGATCTTCTGCGACAGGTCCCCGTTGGCCACCGCGGTCGTCACGAGCGCGATGTTGCGCACCTGATTCGTCAGGTTCGCCGCCATGAAGTTCACGTTGTCCGTGAGGTCCTTCCAGGTGCCGCTCACGCCCTGCACACTCGCCTGACCACCGAGAATTCCTTCCGTGCCCACTTCGCGCGCAACGCGCGTCACTTCCGCCGCGAAGGCGGAGAGTTGATCCACCATCGTGTTGATCGTGTTCTTCAGCTCGAGAACTTCGCCCTTCGCTTCGACCGTGATCTTCTGCGAGAGATCGCCATTGGCGACCGCCGTCGTGACGAGTGCGATGTTCCGTACCTGACCGGTGAGGTTCGACGCCATCGCGTTCACCGAATCGGTCAGGTCCTTCCACGTCCCGCTCACACCTTGCACGTTCGCCTGGCCGCCCAGCACGCCTTCGGTGCCGACTTCGCGCGCGACGCGCGTCACTTCGCTCGCGAACGCGTTGAGCTGATCGACCATCCGATTGACCGTCGAGCCAATGCGGAAGAACTCGCCCTGCACCTGCTTCCCCTCGATCTCGAGTTCCACCTTCTGCGACAGATCGCCTTCGGCCACCGCCTTGATCACGCGCGCGACCTCGGACGTCGGTTGCACGAGGTCCGTGATCAGACTGTTGATCGAATCGACGGCGATGGACCACTGCCCCGAGGCTGGGCCGATCGACGCGCGGTCCCGCATCTTCCCCTCGCGGCCGACCGAGCTCGCCACCCGCACCACCTCGTCCGTCAGTCGCGTGTGGCGCTGGGCGACGCTGTTGAATGCCAGGATCAGCTCCGCCATCAGCGGATCGCCGTCCGGCTCCATGCGCACGCTGAAATCGCCAGCGTCCATCGCGCGCAGTCCCGCGAGCAACCGAGTCAGCGCGCGCTCGCGAGAGGATCGTCGCTCCGGCCGCTCGCCGCGTCGCTCGGGGGATTCACGCTCGACAGCGACGCCGCCATTACTCTCAGGCGTGGTATCGGCAACCCGGTCGGCCGCCGCTCGGCGCCGCCCATTCTGTCGCCGCCGGCTACGCTTGCCGTTGCCGGCGCGCTGCTCGGTCTCTTGATCGTCTTGCTCGTCGAGATAATCAGGTCGTTCGCCGACTCCCACGGTCAGCTCCTGGCGAATTGAGGAATGAATGACGCCGCCCATCGGAGGTGAGCCGATGGTCGCGACGCGACACGGTCAGATGCCTCAAGAATTTTCATCGCACGCCGCGCAGGCCCTCACACGACGCGAGCGACGCGCGAATCCTCGTCTACGGGCCTGTTCTTCAAGAGTGATGCCGGACTCAAGCACTCTTCACCGCAGCGATCCCGCGTGAAAGTGAGGCCGAGCGCGCGTCGTGAACTCAGCCAAATCAGCAAGAACCGGGCGAGTTCAGGCACATCTGTGTCGCGCTTATGGTCGCGGCACTTGTGCGACCATCAAGCGGACGGGAATTCCGCCATTGCGCGTGCGTACTCGCTCCTCGAGCGGTAGCCGCAGCTCCCTCTCCAACCGCAGGTTCGCGGAGAGCATGGCCAACCCCCAGCCGGGACATCTCGTCCGCAAAACCTGACCTAACTTCGCGTACAGATCCCGAAGCCGTGCCGCCTCGCCAACGCGGACGCCGTACGGGGGATTCGTTGCCACCAGTCCATCGCGTTCGCCGCAGTCGTCGATGGCCGATATGGCGCGGACCGAAAGCTCCAGATCACCCGTTACTCCGGCCCGGTCCGCGTTCGATGTGGCGGCTTCGATTGCGCCGGCATCGCGGTCCGATCCCCGGATCCGAACACTTGTGCTGGCGAGTACCCCTGCGGCCGCCTCGCCACGGACAGCGTCCCAGCCGGTAGAGTCGAAGCTCGGCCACCCTTGAAACGCGAACGACCGTGCCCACCCCGGCGCGATTCGCCGCGCGATCAGCGCTCCTTCGATCGGGATCGTGCCGGAGCCACAGAGCGGGTCGAGCAACGGCGTCGAACCGTCCCAGCCGCTGGCGATCAAGATCGCCGCGGCCAGGGTTTCGCGGAGCGGTGCCTTTGCGATCGCCTTCCGGTAGCCACGCTGATGCAGGAGAGCGCCGGAGCTGTCCACGCTCACGGTGAAAACGTCGTGAAATGCCCGGATCACGAACAGCTGCGTGGGTGGCCCTTCGACTTCTTCCTCGTCGCTTTCGTCCGAGCGCGAGTCGGCAACGACAAGGCCGCTCCCCAATCGGTGCTGGATCGCTTCGCCGAAGCGTTGGGCGATGCCGCCCGTGTGATACAGCCTGGACTTCTTGCTCGTGACACGGAAGCGCACGGCAGCCCCAGTCGTCAGGTGCCGCTCCCACGGGACGGCGCGGGCGAGCCGCTCGAGCTCGTGAAACGCCTGTGCGCGGAATGAAGCGACGCGAACCAGCACCCGGCTTGCCGTTCGCAGCCATAGGTTCGCTCTCCAGACCGACTCGATAGGACTGCGAAAAGCCACCCCGCCCGTTTCGGCGTTAGGCACCACTCCCAGCGCCGTCAATTCCTGCGCGACGAGCGGCTCCAGGCCTGGAGCCGCGACGGCGTATGCGTCGAGCAGATCGCTCCGCTTACTTCGCGTCGCCGACCGGACGCGTGTCGGCCGTCGTGGCACCGGCAAGTGTGGTTCTCCTCGATCGCGGTCGCCTCGTGCCACGGGAGCGCAGCCGAATCGGCCCAACGTAATGCTCCCACAGTCGAAAACCGAGGAGCGCCGCAAAGACGAGGAGATAGATCAACGGGAAGAGCGTGTCCTTCTTGACGGCCCACAGATAGTGCACCGTGCCCGTGATAGCGCAGACGTACACGAGCCGGTGCAACCTCGCCCATCGCGCACCGCCGAGACGTCGCACAGCGGCATTCGTGGACGTCAGCGCGAGAGGGAGCAACAGCACGAACGTCGTCATGCCGATGAGGATGTACTTGTGCTTCACGATCTCCCCGCCCATCGCCTTCCAGTCGAAAAACCAGTCGACTCCCACCCACATGCTCAGATGGACGCACGCGTAGAAAAACGTGAAGAGACCGAGCATGCGCCGATACCTGGCCAGCGCGCCGAGGCCGAGTAGCTCACGCACCGGCGTGACCGCGAGCGTGATCGCCAGAAATCGCAGCGTCCAGAGGCCAGTGAAGATCTCGGCTTCACGTATCGGATTCGCGCCGAGCGCTTCCGGGCGGTCGTGCGTGACACCCCAGAGATTCCAGGCCAATACCGCCGCCGGTGTCAGGCAGAGGAGGAAGGCGACCGGCTTCAGCCGGCTCAGAACACTCACGAGCGAGGTCCGGACATTCGCTCAGTAATTCCGGCGAAGGTCCATGCCCGAGTACATGCTCGCGACCTTGTCGCCATACCCATTGAACATGAGTGTCCGCCGTCGGCGAAACTCACCGATGCGCCGCTCCGTCGCCTGGGACCAGCGCGGGTGATCGACTTCGGGATTCACGTTCGCGTAAAAGCCATACTCGTCCGGCGCCGCGATATTCCAGGTTGTCTCAGGCTGTCTTTCGACGAAGGCGATCTTCACGATCGACTTGATGCCCTTGAAGCCGTACTTCCAGGGCACGATCAGGCGAATCGGCGCCCCATCCTGATTTGGCAGCGGCTTGCCGTACAAGCCAGTCGCCATCAGCGTCAGATCGTTGGTCGCCTCATCCATGCGTAACCCTTCCACATACGGCCACTGAAGCACTGGCCGCCGTTGTCCGGGCATCTCGCTCGGCCGCATTACCGTCGTGAAGGCCACGAACTTGGCTGACGGCTGTGGCTCGAACCGCTTGATCATCTCAGCCAGCGGAATCCCTTGCCATGGAATCACCATCGACCACGCTTCCACACAGCGAAGCCGGTAGGTGCGGTCGACGACCTTATGCGGCTTGATCAGATCCTCGAAGTGATACTCTCCCGGCTTCTTGCACAGTCCTTCCACGCGGACCGTCCACGGCTGAGGATGAAAGCCGCCCGAGTTCGCTTTCGGATCTTCCTTGTCGGTGCCGAACTCGTAGAAGTTGTTGTACGACGTTATCTGCTCGTACGTGTTCGGCTTGTCTTCCGGCTCCTGCGCTGAACCAGCAGCCAGATCGGTCCCTGACCCAGAGGCGTTCGATCCTTCCGCGTCCGAGCTGCACCCGAGCAGGCCCGCGCCCGTCGCGCCGATCACTCCCGCCGCTAGGAGAAACCGTCGCCGGTTGATGTACAGCTTTTCGTCCGTGATCTCGGAGGACGGAATGTCGTCCGGGCGTTTGATCCACATGGAGGGGCCTCCGCCCGCGTACGCGAGCCTGGTGGTGACACCGCAAAATACTGCGCTGGAGCGATTCGGGTTCCTGCCACTCGATCACTCTGACAGGCGCAGCGCATAAGAACTGTCATTGCTGCCGCCGAGCGCTGACGGCGTTTGTCACCTTGGCCGATTTGATCGGCATGTCGGCTGCCCACTCCGCGGGCAGCCGCGAACGGATCACTCACGTTCGCCTTTCCGCCAACTGGCGGCAATTCAACCAACCAATTGGAGGAGACATCCATGTTGACCACCCGCTCTCTGAACTCGACGCTCGATCGGATGATGTCGCTGAATCGCGTCCTGGACCAGGCGATGAACGGATCCTGGCCGACCGAGGGGACGAACCGCGTGTGGGTCCCTGCACTCGACGTCGTCGAGAAGCGCGACGCATATCTCGTCGTCGCGGACCTGCCGGGTGTAAGCCAGAGCGACATCGAGCTGAGCTTCGAGCAGAACGTGCTGACCATTCGCGGTCAGAAGAAGTCCACGCTCGATCCGTCCCGGGACGGTGAGCTCCGTGTGTATTCTGCTGAGCGCGTCTCTGGAGCGTTCGAGCGCGCCATTCGTCTTCCCGAGTTCGTCGACAGCGAGAAGATCGGCGCCGAGCTCCGCGACGGTCTGCTCACGATCACCATCCCGAAGGCGACCGCTGCGCAGCCTCGGAAGATCGAGATCAAGCCTGCCACGCAGTCGCACGAGCTGACGCAGGCCTAACGAGCGAGCCGTGCTGAGCAGTTGCTAACGGCTCAGCACGGCTAATCTGCCGTTGGGTCGAAATGAGACAGACGGAACGGATCGTGCCCAACATGTGTTCATGTCGAATGCATCTCGGGCCCGCGCTCGCGAGATACTCGTTGCGCGCTTCGGACACCGCGACTTCCAGAAGGGGCAGTGGGAGCCGATCAATGCGGCGCTCAAGGGGCATGATGCGCTCGTTGTCATGCCCACGGGAAGCGGCAAGTCCCTGATCTATCAGCTGCCGGCGCTGATGCTCGAAGGGCTCACCGTTGTCGTGAGTCCGCTCATCGCTCTCATGAAGGATCAGCAGGACAAGCTCACCGCGTGCGGCGTCGACGCGCTCGCGATGCACTCGCATCTCACCGAGGCCGAAACGCGCAACCTCGAGCAGCGCGTCCTCGACGGCCAGGGCGAGATTCTCTATCTCACGCCCGAGCGTTTCAAGGATCGCGACTTCTTCGAGCGTCTGCTTTCGCGAACGGTCAGCCTCTTCGTCGTCGACGAAGCGCACTGCGTCAGTCAGTGGGGCCACGACTTCCGCCCCGACTATCTGATGCTCGGCTCGATCGTCAAGCGTCTCGGTCGTCCACCGATCCTCGCCCTCACGGCGACGGCGACCGACGAGGTCCGACGCGACATCGCGCGACAGCTCGGGATGCACGATCCCGTCATCACGATCACCGGATTCGCGCGGCCGAACCTCCGCTTCGAGGTGAGTCGCACGGTGAATCAGCGCGAGAAGGACGCGGCACTACGGAATCTGCTACGCACGAGTCCCGGCGTCGGCATCGTCTACGTCGCCACCGTCCGGGAGGCGGAGCGACTCCACGAGGAACTCCGCCACGATCTTCCCATCGGCCTCTATCACGGTAAGATGGCGGCTGCCGATCGGAAGGAGATGCAGGACCGCTTCATGGCCGATGAGTTCAAGGCGATCATCGCGACGAACGCCTTCGGCCTCGGCATCGACAAGAGCGATATCCGCTTCGTCATTCATTACCATTTTCCCGGCAGCGTCGAGTCCTACTATCAGGAAGCCGGACGTGCGGGACGTGATGGTGACCCTGCGACTTGCACCGTGCTCTATCGCGTCGAGGACAGCCGCGTACAGTCGTACTTCCTCGGCGGCAAGTATCCCGACGTCGAGGAAGCCGCCCGTGTCGCCATCACACTCGAGCAGATCCCTCTGCGCGAGCAGGTCCATCTCGACGATCTCACCGACCGCTCGGGCGTGCCGCGACGCAAGGTGCGAATCGTTCTCGTTCTGCTGAAACGCCACGGCCTCGTTCGCGAGTATCGCGGCGGCAGCTGGGAGCGCCTCTCGACGGAGCGACTCACATCCATCGACCTCAGCGCGGATCTCACCGACTACGAGGCGCGCCGGATGCAGGACCGCGCCAAGCTGCGCGCGATGGTGCAGTACTGTCAGACCGCCCAGTGTCGCACCCGGTTCATTCTCGACTATTTCGGCGAGGATGTGGAACCCGAATGGGAATGCAACAACTGCGACGCGTGCGACGCGATGTCGCGCTGGCGTGTGCGGCGAAAGGAGGAGGTCGTCGGGGTGTAGCCCGCGCGGCGAGTGGAGCGTAGCGTTGGGGACGGCGGTTCCCACGCCAACGTCCGACTGCTCCGCTCCACCCCGACATGCGCCCTGATCAGTTTCTCGACCGCGTCCTTTATCAGAATTCGGTTCGACAGTGGGCGATCGCGTTCGCGGTCGCTCTCATCGCTTTCTTTGCGCTACTGCTCGTCCGCTATCTCCTCGTGGGCCGACTCGGCGCGGCCGCGAAGCGAACGAGCACGGAAATCGACGACATCCTCGTCGAGATCGTGGCGAAAACGCGGCCCTACTTTCTCGCGGCCGCGGCGGTCGTCGTCGGCTCTCGATTCCTCGTTCTCCCGCCGACCACGGATCGCTACTTCGACGCCGCGTTCGCGATCGTGCTGCTCGTGCAGTGTGGGCTGTGGGGCGGAACCGCCGTCGACCTCTGGATCCATCGGCGCGCCGGCTTTCGGGCGACTCACGCCGACGTCGCGAGCATCACGACGATGCGGGCGCTGGGCATCGCCGCCAAGCTCGTGCTCTGGACGATCATCTTCATTACCGCGCTCGACAAGTTTGGCGTCAATGTCACAACGCTCGTCACGGGGCTCGGTATCGGCGGCGTCGCCATCGCCCTCGCCGTGCAGAACGTCCTCGGCGACCTCTTCGCTGCGTTGTCGATCGTCTTCGACAAGCCGTTCGACGTCGGTGACGCCATCGCGGTCGATCAGATGGCCGGCACCGTCGAGCGCATCGGGCTCAAGACGACTCGCATCCGCAGCGTCAGTGGTGAGCAGATCATCATCTCGAATAGCGAGCTGCTGAAGAGTCGCATTCGCAACTACAAGCGGCAGCTGGATCGACGCGTGGTTTTCACCACCGACGTGACCTACGATACGAGCCCCGACGTCCTCGCGCGGATTCCCGGGATGATTCGCGAAGTCATCACGGCTCAGAATCCCGTGCGCTTCGATCGCAGCCACTTTACCCAGTACACGGACTCGGCGCTACGCCTCGAGACGGTGTACTACGTGCTCGACGCCGACTACACCCGGTACCTCGACATTCAGCAAACGATAAACCTCGAGTTGCTTCGCCGCTTCACCGCCGAGGAGATCGAGTTCGCCTTCCCGACGCGGACGATCGTGGTCAATCCGGAAGCTCTGCAGTCACTGACAACCGACAACCGACAACCGACAACCGATCACCGGTCAGAGCAGTGAGCGAATCCAGCCGCCGTCGACGGCGATCGACTGACCGGTGATGTACGCCGCCTGCTCCGAGGCGAGAAAGGCAGCGAGCGCGGCGAACTCCTGAGGCTCGCCGAGTCGGCGCATCGGGATCTGCGCCTCGATCCGCCGTGACACGTCTTCCACCGCGACGCCTTCCCTCGCTGCCGTTGCCGCGTTCAGCTGCTCCACGCGCTCCGTGCGAGTGTACCCCGGCAGCATGTTGTTCACCGTGATCCCGTAGCGCGCTACCTCGTTGGCGAGCGTCCGCCCGAATCCAGTGACCGCGGCGCGGATGCTGTTCGAGAGCATCAGGTTGTCCACTGGCTGTTTCACCGCGATCGACGTGACGTTCAGGATGCGGCCCCAGCGACGGTCCTTCATCCCCGGGAGCACGAGCCGCGTCAGCTCCACCGCGCTCCGGAGGGTGAGCTCCACTGCCTGTTGCCAGACGTCCCATTCGTGCGACTCGAAGGGACCCGATGGCGGTCCGCCAGCGTTCGTCACGAGGACATCTACCCGGCCGAAGCGATCGCGCGCGTGGTGCCAGGCGCGTGCAATCCCCTCAGCCGTCGCGACGTCGGCACCGACCATCTCCACGTCGGCGCCCGTTCGCTCCGCGATTTCGCGGCCCGCCTCCTCGAGCGCGGCCGTGCCCCGCGCACAGATGATCAGCGACGCGCCCTCGGCCGCCAGCGCTTCCGCGATGGCGCGTCCGAGCCCGCGGCTCGCCGCGGTGACGAGCGCGATCTTGCCGCGTAGTCCGAGATCCATCGATGCCTAACGGCTAGCGGCTACTTGCGGAGGTAGGAGTCCGTCTTGTTCAACCAGTCTTCCCGCGGCGGCGAGAAGATGTCGACGTCGAGCGTGTCCTCCAGCGCTTCGGCTTTGTGGGGAACCAGAGACGGGATGTGCAGGACCTCCCCCGCCTTCACCACGACCTCCTCACGCTCATCGTCACCGATCCAGAAATGCAGAGCCCCCTCGAGAATGTACGTCAGCTGCTCGTTCTCATGACTGTGCTTGGGTACGACACATCCCTTTTTGAGGTACACGTGCGCCAGCATCATCCGATCGCCGGTAATCAGGCGGCGATCGAGCATCGGCGACACCTTCTCGCGGGGCATCTCCTCCCAACGGTACCAGGTAACGGAGCGCTGCGAGTCGCGGTCGGTACGGGTTGGGCTCGACATGAGAAAACTCTAATCGGTTGGAAGTCGCCGCGGTCGCGGTCGCGCCCGCTCAGATAACCGATAACGGATCGCGACGTGGATGGCTACTGTCCGCCGGCGATGCCGCTGAGGCGGCTGCTCTCGTGCCGGAAGGCGCGGAGCCTTTGCGAATGAAGGAGAATTCGCTCTTGACGGCGTGCGGCGCGGGGTAAACATTCGTCGTCTATCCGCGGTCCATGCGCCCGCCCACCGCGAGCGATCTCCCGTCATGATGATGCAACACGACACGGGTCCGATGTCGCCTAACGCGCTCGCCCAGGAAGCGGTGGATTCCGTGCGAGTTGCCCTCGAGCGGTATGTCGAGACGCTCGCCACGGAGCCGGCGCCGGAGTTGCGCACCGCACTCCACGCGCTGGCGCAGGACGCACGAGCGAAGGCCGTGCCGCCCGAGCATCTGCTCATCGCGCTGAAGCGCATCTGGCAGTCGCTGCCGAGCGTGGAGAAGGCCCACGACCACGGCGAACAGACGCGCGTGTTGCAACGTGTCGTGACGATCTGCATCAAGGAATATTTCGCCGAGTGATCGGCGCCACTCGGGCTAGACCAGCTTTGCGTCCAGCTCGATGGGAACGTTGCCCTTCATGACCTGAGAGATCGGGCAGCCCTCTTTCGTGGTCTCGGCAATCTTACGGAACTCGGCCGCGTCGACCTTGGGGACGACCGCTCGAACTTCGAGGCGCATCTTCGTCACCTTGAAACCGTCTCCCACCTTTTCGATGGTGCAGTGGGCGGTCGTGTCGACGCTGGTCGCTGCCGTGCCTCCGCGCTCCAATCCCGCACTCAGCGCCATGCTGTAGCATGCAGCGAGGGCCGCCGCGAGGAGCTCCTCCGGATTGGAACCACTCGCGTTCTCGAAGCGCGAGCCGAAAGAGTAAGACCCGCCGAGCCCAGTCTGGCCCTTGAAGGTTCCCGTCCCACCTCTGAGGCCGCCCTTCCAGCTTGCGCTTGCGGTGCGTGTCGGCATGTAATGAATCTCCCTGAACGACGATTGGTGAATCGTTGCATCCCACGATCGCCCGACGACCACTGGTCGCGGCGAGTGCATGCACAATAATCACTGCTGCCAGCGCGTAGCTGTCCCGGCAAACGGCCACGGCCGTGCTTCACCGCTCGCCACCAGCTATATCTGATCGTCATGACCGAACGATCGGATTCGCCGGCACCCCTGCCGCCCTCCATTGCTCGCGTGCTGCGCTACTTTCAGTCGCTCGGCCGCGATGAGAAGATGCAGGCGCTTGTCGCCTACTCGAAGCGGCTCGAGCCGGTGCCCGAGCGCTTCCGCGAGCTCGATGCAAACGCGTTCGCCGTGCCGGAGTGTCAGACGCGTGTCGACCTCTTTCCGGAATTTCGCGACGGCAAGATGCACTACTTCGCGGACCTCAATGTGCGCCAGTCGCCGACGATCGCGGCCTTCCTTGCCATTCTCTTCTCGGCCATCAACGATCAGCCGCCCGCGACCGCGCTCGCGATTCCCGATGACTTCGTGCGCCAGGTGATGGAAGGAATCGGCCTTGCCGGCCGCGAGGCGGGGCTCACCGCCATGCTGCTGCGCGTCAAACGGTATGCTCAGCAGGCCGCGGCCGTGGCTGCCTAACGACTCATGACCGAAGCCGAGCTCGACGAGCTGCTCTCGACGCCGCGCGCCGAGACGGTGGAGGCGCTCCGTCACTGCCCCGGCGACGTCCTCGTCCTCGGCGCCGGCGGCAAGATGGGTCCGACCGTGTCGCGCATGGCGGCGCGCGCTGCGAATCAGGTCGGCGACGGCCGGCGGGTTTTCGCTGTCTCGCGCTTCGGAACGCCCGAGGTGGCGCGAGCGCTCGGCGCTGCCGGTGTGGAGACCATCGTCTGCGACCTCCTCGACCGGGAGGCCGTCGCTCGGCTTCCCGACGCGCCTAACGTGATCTTTATGGCGGGTCAGAAGTTCGGTACGAGTGACGCGCCAGCGATCACCTGGGCCATGAACACGATCGTCCCCGCGATCTGTGCCGAGCGATTCCGCGCCGCGCGCATCGTCGCCTTCTCGACCGGCAACGTTTACCCCCTTACACCCGCGGCTCAGGGCGGTGCGCGCGAAACCGACAGCCTTGGACCAATCGGCGAATACGCGAGCTCCGCTCTCGGTCGTGAGCGCGTTCTCGAATTCTATTCGGCGTCTAATCGCACTCCGGTCGCGATCATCCGGCTCAACTACGCCATCGATCTGCGTTATGGCGTGCTCGCCGACATCGCCCTCCGCGTCTGGCGCGGAGACCCGGTGCCGCTCGCTATGGGACATGTGAACGTCATCTGGCAAGGCGATGCCAGTCGCATCGCGATCGAAGCGCTGGCGCATGCGGCCACGCCGCCGTTCGTCGTGAATGTCACGGGCACCGAGACACTCGCCGTCCGCGACATTGCCGAGATGTTTGCCCGCACCTTCGAGAAGTCCGTCCGCTTCAAGGGCAAGGAGCGCGAGGACGCGTTGTTGAGCAACACGGATCGGATGCGGTCGACATTCTCGGCGCCCGACGTTCCGCTCGAAACCATGATCCGCTGGATCGCGGAGTGGATCCGCGAGGACCAGCCGATGCTCGGCAAGCCGACACACTTCGAGGAACGGAGCGGCAAGTTCTAGCCGGGCATCGCATGCCATCGACTCGTGAGTATCTGCGCGAGGGCGTCGTCATCCCGGCGCATCCGCTCGCTCTCACCGCCCGCCGCACATTGGACGAGCAGCGACAGCGGGCGCTGACGCGCTACTATGTCGACGCCGGCGCGGGTGGCATCGCCGTCGGCGTGCACACGACGCAATTCGCCATTCGCGACTCGCGGTATGGCCTTTACCGGCCCGTGCTGGAGCTGGCGAGTGAGACCGCCGCAGCTGCGATCACCCGCACACCGGGTCGTCCGTTCGTCAAAGTCGCCGGTCTCTGCGGTCACACCGCCCAGGCGATCAGCGAGGCCCAGATCGCATCCGCGTTAGGCTACGACGTCGGCCTCCTCAGCCTCGGTGACTGGCAGCGCGAGGAGGAGCGCGAGCTGCTGATGCATTGCCGTGAGGTCAGCGAGGTGATGCCACTCTTCGGCTTTTACCTCCAGCCGGCCGTGGGCGGTCGCGTGCTCAGCTACGCCTTCTGGCGCGAGCTTGCCGAGCTGCCTAACGTCTGGGCAATCAAGATCGCCCCCTTCAATCGATATCAGACGATCGACGTCGTCCGCGCCGTCGCCGACGCCGGCCGCGACGACATCGCGCTGTACACGGGGAATGACGACAACATCGTCGTCGACCTGCTGACGCCATTCCCGGTAACGATTCGTGGGGAACCCGCCGTGCGATGGATCGACGGCGGACTGCTGGGACAATGGGCGTGCTGGACGAGATCGGCGGTGCGACTGCTCGAGCGCGCGAAGGCGCTGCGTACCTCGGCCGTGATCGACGCACGCTGGCTCGAGGAGGCGGCCGCTCTCACGGACGCGAACGGAGCGATCTTCGACGTCGCCCACGCTTTTCGCGGCTGCATCCCCGGCATTCACGAGGTGCTCCGACGCCAGGGGTTACTGCGCGGCACCTGGTGCCTCGACCCGCATGAACAGCTTTCTCCCGGACAGGCCGAGGAGATCGATCGTGTGTTCCGGCTCTACCCCGACCTCGCCGATGACGCGTTCGTCGCCGAGCATCTGACGCGCTGGCTCTCCTGAGCGCCGACGCTCAGACGCCGAGCAGCTGTTTCACCCAGGTCTGACCTGCCGGAGCCTCGAATCGAGCGCGCCAGGCTTCCATTGTCGTTAGCCCCGTGTCGAACACGACCGTATCGTCCTTGATGACGCCCCTCGCCGCCAGTGCGGGCAATTCGTTGCGGGGGACGCACTGCACGCGCCCGTTCGCGTCGCGGTAGAAGACGCGTCCACCCCCGACGAGTCGCGATCCGAGCGGCCGCTCGATGGACTGGAGAACGCGAAAGAGACCGTCGATGGAGCAGCCGGATGCCCCCTCGCGCGTGCTGTCGACGCCGATGGTGAGTAGATGCTCATCACGCCAGTCGCGCGCGCACGTGAGCGGTACGCCGTGCGCCTTCCACTGCGTGAGAAATCGATCCACCTCGGCGAGCAATCGATCGGCGTCGGCTCCGGAAAGAGCGCGATCGCTTCCGAAGACCCAGACGCGTGACGCATCCGGCAATGAGTCGAACGAGACAATAGGCATCGGTGAAAAATACTGGCCACGCGCCAGTCGTGCTGTCAGAGACTGGACGGCGGTCGTATGTTGCTCCATTCCCGACGCGCCCCCCACGCCCACGCCATGCTCGAGCACTTTCCGGCAACTCTCGCGCTCATAGGCATTGTCGTTCTGGTCTCGTCGCTCCTGTCGGGATGGGTCGAGCGAACGGGCTTGCCGCAGGTCGCGATCTTCCTCGTTCTTGGCGTCATACTTGGGCCGTTCGGCCTTGGGCTGCTCGATCTCACCCTGCAATCCCCCGCGCTGGAAGTCATCGCGACACTCGCGCTCTTCCTCGTGCTCTTCAGCGATGCGATCGGCGTCGACATCGGCGAAGCTCGTCGCAATCGGCGCCTGGCGCTCTACGTTCTCGGCCCGGGCACCGTGCTGCCGGCGTTGCTCATCGCCGCCGCCGCTCGGTTCCTGCTCCATCTTTCTTGGCCGGCATCGCTCATCTTGGGCGCCGCGCTCGCGTCGACGGATCCGGTTCTCCTTCGCTCGCTCGTGCGCCGCCCCGAGCTTCCCGGCGACGCCCGAATCGCGTTGCGCCTCGAGAGCGGCATGAACGACGCCGTGCTGCTGCCGATCGTCGCGCTCTCGATCCTCGCGCTCCAGATCCAGAGCGGCGCGGCCACGCCTAACGTCGGCCGGCGACTCCTCGGATTGTTCGTTCTGGGACCGGTGCTTGGCGTCCTCATCGGCTGGATGGCAATCACCTTTCTCGAGCAGATTCGCCGACGCGTCGGCGTTCGGCGCGATTATGAATCGCTGTACGCGCTCGGCGTCGCGTTCACTGCCTACGCCGCCGCGGAAGGCGTCGGCGGCAGCGGTTTTCTCGCGGCGTTCAGCGCCGGCCTGGTCATCGCCTCGCTCGACGTTGAGCTGTGCGATTGCTTCTTCGACTATGGCGAGGCCACCGCCGAGATGTTCCTGCTGCTGACGTTCGTGGCGTTCGGCGCATCGTTGATCTGGATCGGCCTGACGGTCATCGATGGCCGCACGCTGCTCTTTGCATTGCTCGCGCTCGCCATGCGTACCGTGGTGCTCCTGCCCGGGCTGCGACGCGCTGGGGTCAACGACGCGAGTCGGCGCCTCATCGCGTGGTTCGGTCCCCGCGGACTCAGCACTCTGCTTCTCGTGCTGTTGGCGGTCTTCGCCGGCGTACCCGAAGCCGAGCGGCTCTTCGCCATTGCCTGCCTCGTGGTGCTTCTGTCGGTCATTCTCCATGGTGGCGGTATCGCGCTCTTTCTCCGGCGTCGCGTGGAGGTCGTGCCACCTCCCGCATCGACGTCACTTCGCCGATCGATGTTGCCGGTCGTGGAAGGCGCGGAGGCGCCCCAAGCTGCGCCGGTCGCGGACGTTCCAGAGCGCATAACGATTGGTGAGCTGCGCGAGCTCTGGGCGCACGGTGAGCCCGTTGTTCTGGTCGACGTACGTACCGATCGCACTTACCGCGGAGATGGCCTGCGCGCGGCGGGCGCCGTGCGGCTGCCGCCCGAAGACGCGGTTCGAACTGCCCGCCAGCTCGGCCTCGACCATCACGCGACGCTGGTCGTCTACTGTGCCTGAGTGGACGAAGCGACGAGCGCCCGTGTGGCGCGCGAGCTGAGAAAAGCGGGGTGGCTAAAGGCCAGAGCGCTCGTCGGTGGTTGGCGCGCCTGGCAGGAAGAAGGAATGCCCGTGGAGAAACGCGAAGACGCGGTGGCGTCGAGCTGACATCGCTCGACGCCACCGCGTCCACCACCCTCCGTAACTTGCGCCTAACGACGGACGGGCGGAGCGGGTGAGAGTGGCGACAGCGCCGGCGCGGAGACGGGGGCCGGCGCTGTCGGCGCGGGCGGCGCGGCGCCGTCCAGCAGCCCTCCTTTGGTCACCAGCTGCGCCGCGAGCACCGTCTGAATGACACTCGCGATGTTTGCCGTTGCCGCCTGAGGCGCACCACCTTCGCCGCCTCCGGAAATCGTCACCAGCTTCGCCGTCGCCAGCGCGTCGGCGATTGCGGGCGCGATCTGCGGCAGCATCTCGATCTGACGATACCGGAAGTATGATTCGCCGCCGGCCTTGATCGCATCGTTCACTTTCTGAATGGCTTCCGCTTGCGCGTCGGCGATTCGACGGATGCGAATGGCCTCGGCTTCCGCTGCCGCTTGCGCCTCGATGCGCACACGCTCGGCGTCCGCCTTCGCTTGCGCGATTTGAGTGGCGTCGAGCTCGGCCTCGCGTTGGATACCCTGCGCCTGCTGGCGCTTCGCCTCGGCCTGCGCAACCAGAGCGGCGTTGGACGCCTTCGTCTGCTCCAGCTCGCGCTGTTTATCAGAAATCGCGCGCTCCGCTTCGAGCTGTGCTTCCTTGGCGCGCCGCGATTGCTGCGCCGACACGATGTCCGCGTTGGCCTGTGCTTCGGCGGCCGACATGCGCCGCCGCGCTTCGGCGACCTCGGACTGTACGACCTTGATGTTCAGTGAATTGAAAATCAGACCGAGGTCGGTGAGCTCGCGCGAGCACGCCTTCCGAATGATCACCGCGAGCGGATCGTCCTCGTCTTCCTCGACCGCGTGCGCAAGGGCGAGCGCTTGCGGCTTTGCCGACACCAGCGCGGTGCTCGGCGCGCTGGTCGACTCCGGCAACGCCCGAGCCGGCGCGGGGACCGACTTCGCCGAGAAGAGCTGATCATGCGTGAGCAGGTTGATCGCTCGTCGTCCAGAGCTCGAGAGCAGATCGGTGAGGGTGCTCATCTGATCGGATTCGGGCTTGGCGAAGAAGCGATTTGCCGCGGTACGCACCATCACGTCGGAATCGCCGACGGAGACGATCGCGCTCGCCAGAACACGGATCTTGATCGGCTGCGGCCGGCCATTCTCGTCCACGTCCGCTGTTTGATCCGTGATGTCGAGGTCGACGTTGATGACTTTACTGGAGATCGTCGTACCGGTCGTCAGCAGAGGAATCTCCTTCGACTTACCGGGACCACGGTAGATCATGGTACCCCCGGTGATCCAGCTGACGATGCGAATGGTGCCCGCCTCGACGTCGCGCAGAAACGCGGCGACGATCGTCGGCACGACCACGAACACGCCGAGCAATACAGCGGCGATGATGAAGAAAGGATTGGTTATCAAAGTATGGAGGTCCATAAAACCACCTTCGCGAAAGCGAGAATGAAGAGTGCGACTCGGCCCGCGGTCGCCAGAAGTGAATAGTCGTTAGGCTCAGACCGCTCGGACCGTACAACGATTGCGCTCGGGGTCGACGTCGTCGATGCGCACTGGGTCGCCGGCTCGAACCCGAATCCCCGCGTCCCGATCTTCGCGGCGCAGTGAGCCCAATAGCTGGACCAGCTGCCCATCGAGCTCGAGCGCGATCAAGCCGTGGCCCTGCGCATCGAAGCTCGTCGCCGCGCGCGCCTCGTCGCCGATGCAGGTTTCCAGCGTCAGCGCCGGTGTGGACTCGAAGCGGAAGAGGAAGTTCCACAGCGGCCGCATGATCCCCAACTCGAACAACAGCGCGCCCAACACCGCCGCGACGAACAGCACGGTGCCGCCGAGCAGCGAATGGAGAACCACACCGCAGACTCCGAAACCGAGGCAGAGACTGAAGAGCGCGCGCGGTGATAGCAAAGCCCACAAGAGCCGGGCTCCGCCACGCGCGCCGCCGCGGACCGCACGCGACCCGGCGCGCAGCGAGATCGCGTGATGGCCCGTGTGGCTGTTCGGCGCCGCGTGGCCCGCGTGATGCCCGCCGACCGTGTGGGCGAACCCACTCAGCCCCATGATGCCCAATCCCGCGGCACCGAGCGCGAGCGAAAATTCGTAGATACTCATCAACATGGATCTTCGGTCCCGGTGGACGGTGGATGGTTGACGGCCCACCGACTGCCGCCAACCGTCAACCCTCCATCCTACGGCTTCGCCAGCTGGATCATGGGCATCGCCGAACCGCTCACTTGCGGCATCTGACCATTCCAGCGCTTCGCCATCTCGTACTGCACCAGCGTACCTGTGATGCTGCGCGACAGCAACTCGTTCGCGCGAGCCTGCGCTTCGGCTTCCGTCAGAATTGCCTTCGCGCGTCCAGCGGCCTTGATCGAGTCACCCTGCGCCTGGAATTGATTCTTCTGCAACTCGTTCTGCGCCGTCAATGCCTGTTGCTGCATGACGTTCTTCTGATTGATCGCCTGGATGACCGCGTCCGGCGCCCGGAGCTCGTTGATCGTGAACTGTCTGACGATGAAGCCATAGCGCGCCAGCTCGGCTGCGATTCGTTTCTGTGCCTCACTCACCGCCTCTGCCTTCTTCGGACCGATCACCGCGGCGATCTCTTCGTTGCCGATAACCTCCTGTAACGCCTGACGGATCGTCTGCTTGACGTAGCTGTGCTGGATCGATGAGATGTCACGCCGGAAGGACGTGTACAGGTACGGCGCCTTGTCGGGGTCGATCTCGAACGACATCGACACGTCGAGCGACAACGGCTGCCCTTCCCTGCTGTTGACGTTGATTTCGTCATTGCTCGGAGAACCTTCGCTCGCGCCCTTCGTGAGCACGAGCGTCTGCATGAAAACCGGATACTCCTCGATCCCCGTCGTAAGCGGATTACGCAGATGCAATCCCGCGCTCAGCGGCTTGGGGTCGACGCCGCCGCCAGCGCGATGGATCACGATGCCGACATACCCGGGATTCACATACGTCATCGTGTTCGGAATCAAGAACAGCAGCACGATGATGCCGGCGATGACGCCCAGGAGTCGTCCGACACGAGAGGCGCCGCGCGGAGTCCTGCTGAAACCCATCGTCTCGAGTCGATCACCCATGCTTGTCCCGCTAACCATGGACAGTCTCCTTGTAACAATCGGGGCAGATCACTTCCCCGCTGGCGAGGCGCACCAGGTCCTTTTCGTTGCGCGGCCCGTGAATGGGGCAGTTCAGCTCCGCCGCGCGGTCGATTTGCCTCCGGTTTTTCGTCTGGCGGAGCCTGACGCCAACCGGCGTGAATTGCACGAGCACGAAATAGAGAAGGGCGGCTCCCGTCGCCAATAACGCGACGAACAGCACACCCTCGATGATGATGACGCTCATACGTGTGCCGTCATGACGAGGTGTGCGAGCCGGCAGTTTCAGCGTGCGGGCGAGGGATCCGGGAAGGACGGTCGCATCCTCAGTAGCGTCACATGGTTGCGGGTCGCCACTCCTGCCGAGCGTGCCTTGGAGCCGCTGACTTCGCCAGCGCGCGCCGGGCTCGGCGCCCTTGATATCGAAGCGACCCAACCATAGCTCTTGCGCCGGCTGCCCAATCTGACTCAACAACCGACCGCAACATGACGCAAATGACGACGTATGACCGACGTGCCTTCATGGCGTACTTCAGCTCGATCGGTCTCGGTGCGACACTCCTCCCCGGCGTGCTGTGGGCACAGGCCCAGCAGCAGCAAGCGCCGGAGATAACGAAAGAGATGATCGCCGCCGCCGAGCAGATCGCCGACGTGAGCTTTACCGATGAAGAACGCGCCAGCATCGCGCGCGGCCTTCAGCAAGCACGAAACTCCATCGATCAGTTGCACAAGGTGCCGCTCGACATGTCGGTGCCGCCAGCGATCGTCTTCGATCCCGTACCGCCGGGGGAGAAGCTGCCGGCCAAGAACAAAGCGGCCACGGTACGCGCTCGCATGCCGGTGATGACCCGTCCCGGCTCGCTCGAGGAGCTTGCCTATGCGACGGTGTCTCAGCTCTCGCAGCTGGTGCAGACGCGCAAGGTGAAGTCGGCCGAGCTCACCGAGATGTATCTGTCGCGCCTCAAGCGGTACGATCCTCAGCTCCATTGCGTGATCACCCTCACGGAGGACCGCGCGCGCAAGCAGGCGAAGGCGGCGGACGAGGAGATCGCGCGCGGGAAGTACCGCGGCCCGCTGCATGGCCTGCCGTGGGGCGCGAAGGATCTGCTGGCCGTCAGGGGCTACCCGACCACCTGGGGTGCCGGCCTGTACAAGGATCAGCAGTTCGACTACGACGCGACCGTCGTTAGGCGGCTGGATGATGCCGGCGCCGTGCTCATCGCCAAGCTCACCCTCGGCTCTCTAGCGCAGGGTGACCGGTGGTACGCGGAGCGAACGCGAAATCCATGGAACGCGGAGACAGGATCCAGCGGATCCTCGGCCGGACCGGCTTCGGCGACGGCCGCGGGGTGCGTGGCCTTCTCCATCGGCTCGGAAACCAACGGGTCGATCACGTCGCCATCGCGTGTCTGCGGCCTGAGTGGCTTCCGCCCGACCTTCGGTCGCGTCCCGCGCACCGGCGCGATGGCGCTGTCCTGGACGATGGATAAGCTCGGACCGATCTGCCGTAGCGCCGAGGATTGCGCGCTCGTTTTCGACGCGATTCAGGGACCGGACGAGATCGATCGCTCGGTCAAGAGCTACCCCTTCAACTGGAACGCGAACACCAAACCGTCTCAGCTTCGCATCGCGTACATCAAGTCCCACTTCGAGGGCACGCGCAACGACGGGACGCCGTTCCGCAACGAGGAGGCGTTGAACGTCCTCGAGGTACTGAAATCGTTAGGCGCGAAGCTCACGCCAATCGACGAGCCAACGCCGACGTCGGGCTTCCTTGCGCAGTTGACGCTCAACGCGGAGTGCGGTGCCGCGTTCCAGGGTGACACGCTCAATGGCAAGATCCAGGAGCTCGAGACCTACAGCACCTGGCCCAATACCTTCCGCGCGGCGCAATTCCTCCCCGCTCCCGATTACGTCAATGCGCAGCGGGTCCGAACGCGGCTCTGCAAGGAGTGGTGGGATCTCTTCCGGGATCATGACGTGATTCTGACCCCGCGCGAGAACACCTCGGTGACGAACATCACCGGCACGCCCTCCATCGTCGTGCCCACGGGTTTCGCGATTCCTCAACCCCCGCCACAGGGAGGTTTCGGTGGCCCTCCCGCGGTCACGCACACCGATTCTCTGAGGGCGGCGGCGCTCAGGCCACCGGCACCATCGAAGACCCCGCTTCCGACCTGGATTTACATGATGGGACCGATCTTCCAGGACGAGAAGATCCTCGCCGTTGCACACGCCTTTCAGCAGGTGACGAACTTTCACCTCAAGCGCCCGCCGGCATTCGCCTGATCGACTGCGCACCGTTTCCACGACGCCCCTCGCTGGCAAGCCATCGAGGGGCGTCGTGCGTGAGAGAGCACGCGCATAACGAATGAAACGGCTCGTCCCAAGCGCTTTTCATAGCGAAGAGTGTTCACGGTTGGGACTGACCTGTTCGAAACCGGACAGTCGCGTTCATTGCTTACAAAAGTCAGACAGCGCACCTGCAACGCTGCGCATAATTCCTCTGTCAAATTGTGTCAGCGCGGTACGAGCACGATGCGGATCAGCGAAACTCGGGACGCGTCGTCACAGTAAGGTTCCATTGTCCTGTGCTCGATCGCGCGCGACCCGCGAACTTGGACCTGCAGGAGCTCGATGTCTCGAACAGGCGCGGCCAGTAGTCGACCACGGCACGAACCCGAGCGACGGCGCAACCTCTCGCCGGTCGCCGGCCAGTCCAACGTCGGCCTCTCCGACGGACTCGCAAAGACTGGCGAGTACTCCATCTTCGGTCTCACACGCGCCGGTGAGCCGCCGGTCAGTCGGGAACGGCGCGCCAGCTTCGCGCTGATCATCTTCGCGATCGCCACCGTCGTCGCCGTTCTCTACTCGCTCGAGCGCTACTTCTATCGGCGACTGCTGGGCCAGGAAGTGTCACTGGGGCAGCTTGTCCCCGCCGAGCTGATTTTCACGTATCTCTGGGCGCTCCTCACCCCGTTGGTGATGTGGATGGGGCGGCGCTTTCCGGTGTGGGGCGCTCATTACGGTGAGGATACGCGCCACACGCTGCGCAATTGGGTAGCGCAGCTCATTGCCGTCGCCTCTTTCGTCTTCCTGCACGTCGCGCTCTTCACCGCCGCGTCGTTACTGCTCGGAACGCCGGCAATTCCGGCGTCGCGGCTCTTCACCGGCTATCTCGCGTCGTGGTTCACGCTCGACTCGATCGTGTACTGCACGCTGCTCGCGGTCTATCATGCGCTCGTGTACTACCGCGTCTCCCAGGATCGAGCCCTGCGTGCTTCGCAGCTCGAGGCTCGGCTGGCGCAGGCGCAATTGCAGGTGCTCCGCATGCAGCTGCAGCCGCACTTCCTGTTCAACACCCTCCACACGATTTCGGCACTCATGCATCGCGACGTGAAGCGTGCCGATTCGATGATCGCGGCGTTGAGCGATCTCCTGCGCATGTCGCTTCGGAGCGTGGGCGTGCAGGAAGTGGAGCTGCGAGAGGAGCTGGAGTTTCTCCAGCGCTATCTCGAGATCATGAGCCTTCGCTTCGGCGATCGCCTGACGGTCACGCTGGACATCGATCCGAATGTGCTCGACGCTCGTGTGCCCACCCTCGTACTCCAGCCCCTCGTCGAGAACTCGTTTCGCCACGGTTTCGGCGACGGCATGCGGGCCGGCCAGGTTCGGGTCACGGTGGTCCCGGACGGCGACATGCTCCGCTGTGAGGTCGTGGACAACGGACGAGGCATCGCGGCAGCCGGCGCGCGGGAAGGCGTCGGAACAACCAACACCCGCGCACGCCTGCGGCATCTCTACGGCGAGCGCTTCTCGCTCGAGCTCACCGCGAACCCGGGCGGCGGCGCCCGAGTCTCGCTCGCGATTCCATATCACTCCCTCGAACGGACGGCGGCCGATTGATTACCGATCCCAACAAGATCCGCGTCGCGATCGTTGACGACGAAGAGCTCTCGCGCGAGCGCATGCGCACTCTCCTCGCGGAACACAACGACATCGAAGTCGTCGCCGAATGCGCCGACGGAGCGGAAGCGCTCCGCGCCATCGACGACAAGAATCCCGATCTCGTATTCCTCGACGTCCAGATGCCCGAAGTCGATGGCTTCGATGTCGTCGAAGCACTCGAGCGCGGCGATCCATCGTCTCCGTCACCGAACGGCGGAAAGGCGCCCGCCATCGTCTTCGTCACCGCGCACGACGATCACGCCCTCAAGGCCTTCGAGATCCATGCGCTCGACTTCCTGCTGAAGCCGTTCGACGAAGCGCGATTCGAGAAGACTCTCTCCCGCGCCCGACGCCACGTGCGGCAGTCGCGGGAGACGGTCGACGCGCGACTCCTCGCCCTGCTCGAAGATCTGCGGAGCGAGCGGAAGGGTCACCGCCACTCGGACCGCTTGATCGTGAAGTCGGGCGGCCGAGTCTTCTTCCTCCGGACCGAGGAGATCGACTGGGTCGAGGCGGCCGGCAACTACGTGCGGCTCCACGCTCGCAGCGAGTCACACCTGCTGCGTGAGAGCATGAAAAACATGGAGGCGCGGCTCGATCCGAGCACGTTCGTCCGCATCCATCGCTCCGCGATCGTCAACATCGACCGCGTGAAGGAGCTCGAGCCGTGGTTCCACGGCGAGTACATCGTCATCATGCGCGACGGCACGCGTCTCACCGCGAGCCGGGTGTACTCCGACCGATTGAGCGCGTTGATCGAGTAGTCCCGGTCGAACCTCAGGGGCGTTGCGCGCCGAGGGCAGCGCGCAACGCTTGCTCCAGCGTGGGATGAGCAAACTCGAATCCCGCGGCAAGCAGACGTCGCGGATGGACGCGCTGGCTCGCGAGCAGTGTTGCCCGCCCCATCTCGCCGAAAAGAAGATCGACCGCCAGCTCGGGGACGACGCCGAGCGTCGGCCGGCCCAGGACGCGCGCGAGCGTCGTCGCGAACTCACCGTTAGGCACTGGCGACGGAGACACCAGGTTCACCGGCCCGCTGATCGCATCGGCAGCGAGCAGGAATTCCGTTGCCCGCACCCAGTCGTCGAGATCGATCCAGCTCATCCACTGCTTGCCGGATCCGACGCGCCCACCGAGGCCGAACTTGAACGGCATGAGCATCTTCCGCAACGCGCCGCCGGCTGGGCTGAGAACGATTCCGGTGCGAAGGAGAGCGACGCGGCTGCCGGACGGTCGAGCGCCGTCGGCGGCACGCTCCCAGGCCACCGCCACGTCGGCGAGAAAATCAGAGCCGGGAACGCTGTCTTCATCCAGCTCCTCATCTCCACGATTCCCATAGTACCCGACCGCCGAGCCGCTGAGAAAGACTCGAGGAGGGCGTCGCAGCTTCGCGATCGCGCCAGCGAGGAGTGAGGTAGTCGTGAGGCGGCTCTCGCGAATAGCTGCCTTCCGCTTCGCATCCCAGCGCTGGGCAATCGGCTCGCCCGCGAGGTTCACGATCGCATCGACGCCCTCGAGCGCCGACAGATCGAGATTCCCCGTCGACGGCGACCAGGCTATATCGGGCGGCGCGGCAGCTGTTCCGCGCTTGACGCGATGAACGGTGATTCCCTGCTGTCGAAGTCGCGAGGCGAGCGCGGAACCGAGAAGGCCTGAGGCGCCGGTGATGGCCACACGCTCGATGGCTGCGGCCTTGGTGTCGGGCGCTGAAATCATCGCCCAAACCTAGCGCGACTAGCGACGTCGAATCAGCGGTCGTCGATGCAGCCGCCCTCCATCAACCGCCGAGCGAGCTCCGTTGCAATGGCCGGCGACGAGTAGTAGCCCGTGAGCACACGACGCCGGATCAACTCGATGCGGGCCGACAGCGGAGCCTCGGCTCGAGGGCGATTGGTGCTCGGCGACGCTTCGGTGCCGAAGCCGAACGTCTCGTCGACGTCCGCGGTCAGGAAGGGCGAGGAGCCTATCGTCATTGCAGCCTCATAGCTACAGTATCGGGAGCACTCGCCGAATCATTAGAGCCGGACGGGACCGCTTCCTCCGTGCCGCGGCGAGCGGCGGCTCTCCCCCGAGGTCTCCCGCACCACGATGGCGACGATCCTGTACGTCGACGATGACCCGACGATCGGTCTCCTCCTCGAGGATACACTGCTGCGAGCCGGACATCGAGCGATCGGGGCGCGGAATGTTCCTCAAGCGCTGCAGGCACTGTCGCACGGCGAGATCGAGCTGATCATTTCCGACTTCAAGATGCCGGGGATGACTGGCCTCGAGTTCCTCGGTCTTCTGAAGGAAGAAGCGTACGACATCCCGTTGATCATGGTCACGGGCTACGCTTCGATCGAGCACGCGGTGCTGGCGATCAAGGCCGGCGCCGCGGACTACATCACGAAGCCCGTTCGCCCTGAGCAGCTCGAGCACGCGGTCGCAAAGGCGCTGCAGGTCGCTCGGCTCCGCAAGGAGAACGATGTCCTCCGCCAGGAAGTGATGGCGTTGAGGAACGAGCGGCAGATCATTGGCGAGAGCGGCGTGATGCGCCGTTTGCTGCAGACGGTCGCGACGGCGGCTCCGACCCGCGCCACAGTGCTCCTGCAAGGCGAGTCTGGAACCGGGAAGGAGCTCGTGGCTCGGGCTCTCCATGATCAAAGCGAGCGAGCAGACGGGCCGTTCATAAAGCTGAATTGCGCGGCGCTGCCGGAGGGTCTCGTCGAGAGTGCTCTCTTCGGGCACGAGCGCGGGGCGTTCACGGGTGCGATCAAGCGCGTCGCAGGTGCCTTCGAGCGAGCACATGGCGGCACACTGCTGCTCGACGAGATCTCAGAGATGCGACTCGATCTCCAGGCGAAGCTTCTGCGCGTTCTTCAGGAGCAGGAATTCGAACGCGTCGGGGGCACGTCACCGATCAAGGTAGACGTGCGCATCATTGCAACGACGAACCGTGATCTCGCCACCGAAGCCGAAGCGGGCCGGTTCCGTCGCGACCTCTTCTTCCGGCTCAGTGTGATCCCGATCCAGATTCCGCCCCTTCGGGATCGAATCGAGGACATTCCGCTCCTGGCCTATCGATTTGCGGCGCATGCCGCAAACGACGCGAAGAAAGAGTTCGCGGGGATCTCTCCCGAGGCCCTCGCCCTGCTGCAGAGACACGATTGGCCAGGAAACGTCCGCGAGCTCCAACATGCGATGGAGCGTGCCGTCATTCTCGCGAGTGGACCGATGCTCCTTCCGGTTCACTTCGAGGGACAGCGCTTTGGGCTCACCCCGCAGGCAGCGAGTCTCCGCGAGTCCACCAGAGCCGCCGAACCGTACCTGGCCAATGGACACGCGACGGCAGATTCGCCAAAGGTGGTGCTCAGCTCCTTCGACCTGAACGAGGCGGAATCGCAGCTCATCGCGCGGGCACTCGAGGTCACCGAAGGCAATCGGACGCGTGCAGCCGAATTGCTTGGGCTCAGCGTTCGAACCCTGCGAAACAAGCTGAACGGCCTCCCGAAGAGCTGAGAGCGGCAGATTCTTCCAGGAAGAAATTGCCGGAGGGAAATTTCTTCCTAGCTGCTCGCTCGACCGCGATGCCCCTCACGCCTAACGAGCGCGTCACGGGATCGCTCGAGGCAAGTTCTTTCTGCGTCTTCTGTTGAGCGCTCTGGACGGGAGGGAGTCAAGCTCATTCTGGTGAGAAATTCAGGCTCGAGAGCGATGGAGCACGGATTGCCTTTACAGCCGCGGACGCTGTTGCGGGGCGGTCGCCCGCCACCTTCTCCGGCTCACGAGGACTTCCGCGATGTCTCTCGCCTCACAGGTCGCTCCAAGCGCCGATGGCGCGGAAAACATCACATCCTTGACCAGCCAGCATGTCGGCCTGGTCCACCACGTGGCTCGGCAGCTGTCCCGCCGGCTCCACGACAAGGTAGACCTCGACGAGCTCGTGAGCGCGGGATCGATCGGTCTGATGCAGGCGGCAGCGAGCTACGAGCCGGCGCGGGGGCTCACCTTCAGTACGTACGCTGTGCCTCGGATCCGTGGATCGATGCTCGACGAGCTCCGGCGGCACGATCGCATGTCTCGCGGTGCGAGAAAGAAGGCGCGTGCGTTGAGTGCAGCGCGTGAAACTCTTACGCGTCGGCTTGGCCGTGAGCCCAGAGCCGCCGAGATCGCGGCCGAATTGAACCTCAGCCCGGGAACGCTCCGCGAATGGGAGATGGAAGTGGATTCAGCCGGCGAGATCTCGCTCGATGTCGCACCCCGATCGCTGCGGGAGGATGGGCCAGTGACCGCAGCGGGCGCGATTCCGGACGAGCGAATGCCGGCGATCGACGAAAGGATTGGCCACGAGGAGCGCGTGGCAATTCTCGCGATCGCTATTCGATGCTTGCGGCCGCAGGAGCGAACCGTGCTATCGCTCTACTTCTACGAGGAGTTGACCCTGCAGGAGATCGCGCACGTACTTGGCCTCTCCGCATCTCGCATCTCGCAGATCCGGGCAGAGGCACTGGCGAAGCTGCGCACGCATCTGAAGTCAGCGCTCGATTAGGGCGAGCGCTCAGATTTCACGAGTCTCCGGCCCTGGATGGCCGGGGACTCGCTGCATTTATAGGGTGCGGTCACGTAATGGTGCCCCATTCGTCGTTGGGAACGGGAAGGAAGGCATGGGGGTTGGTGGTCCGTCTGGCTGGACTCTCGGACGCTCCAGGCCGTTGCTCGCTCGATAGGCTCAAACTCAGGAAAGTCATGCTGTTCGTTCCTGTCATTCCCGTGCTGCTTGCGGGAATCGTCAACAGCGCCAACTCACACGCGCTACAAGACACGTCGCTGACGGTTCGTTCGCCGCAGCCGGTGACAGCGGATACGCCACATGTGCGGCCGCGCGCGGTCGAAGTAAGCGACTGGTACGGCCGCCGACTCACGATTCATCGCACTCTGAGCTACAGCGTCATACCGATCTTCGGCGCCCAGTGGTTCGCCGGCGAGCGCATCTACAAGCACGGCAACCAAGCCCCGGAGTGGGCGAAGACGACTCATCGTGCTGGAGCGAGCGCGCTCGCGGGGATCTTCACCGTGAACACTGTGACTGGCCTCTGGAATCTGTGGGATTCGCGGAGCACCTCGAACGGCCGGACGCTGAGAACGGTTCACGCGCTGTCTATGCTCGCCGCGGATGCCGGCTTCACGTATGCCGGCGTGAAACTCTCCAAGGACGCGGAGACGGATTTCAGCAAGCGCCGAGAGCACCGCACGATCGCGCTCTCGTCGATGGCGGTGACGCTGGTGAGCGGCTTGGCGATGAAGTTTTACAACAAGTAGCGATGACAATGGCAGTTGCCGCGTCCGTGACGAGTGGCCTCGCTCGTTTCGTCGAGCCGTGGGCGCACCTGTACGCCGATTCGAAGACGGTGGCGACGATCGTGACCTTCGGACACATCGCGTCACTGTTGATGGCAGGCGGTCTTGCCGTCGCGACTGATCGGTCGACGCTGCGCGCGCTGCGACTCGCGGCCGCGGATCGGGATCGGCATCTCGAGGAGTTGGCGGGCGTACACCGCCTCGTCGTCGGTGGTTTGACGCTGTCCGTGATCACCGGCGTTCTCCTCTTTGCATCCGACGTCGAGACCTTCCTCGGCTCGTGGATCTTCTGGCTGAAGATGGCGCTGATCGGCGTTCTCCTCGTCAACGGGTACGCGATGACGCGCGCCGAGAGCGCGCTGCGCGCTGATGCGAGCGAGTCGGCGCCGTCCTGGGTCCGACTGCGCCGATCGGCACTGGTGAGCGTTGGATTGTGGTACGCGATCACACTCGCGGGCGTGGCGTTGGTGAACGTTGCCTAACGGCAACGAATGTTGGACTTCCGAATCCGCAGGAGTAGCGATGAGCAGTCCGATCGATAAGCAGGAGCACGGCGGCACGTCGAGCGCCGCCGAGTCGTGTGATCGCTGTCCACTGGGCGCGATGATGGAGCGCCGTGCTTTCTTCCGTGAGGCGGCGACCGCCGCAGCTGGTGTGTTCGTCGCTTTGGGCGTCGTTGCGTCGGAGGCGCACGCTTTGCCGGTGCGCGCCGTGTCCGCATTGTCGGCGCGTGGTGACGAGCGAACGTACGCGATTCCCGCGGTCGATGGCGCGACGATCGACAAGGAAGAGTCGGTGATCGTGGCGCGATGGCAGAATGCCGTCTACGTGTTCTCTCTCGCGTGTCCACATCAGAACACGGCGCTCAAGTGGGAGCAACGCGACGCACAGTTCCAGTGCCCGAAGCACCACTCGAAGTACCGTCCCGACGGGTCGTTCATCGAAGGACGAGCAACGCGGGGGATGGATCGATTCGCGGTGCGTCGTGACGGAGAGAAGGTCGTCGTGGATCTCGACAAGCTGTATCAGCAGGACAGCGATCCGGCGGAATGGAAAGCCGCCGTCATTCTGCTCTGAGCGAGGGATCATGTCATGTGAGAATTGTCTAAACAGGCGCGCGTTCCTTGCCAAGAGCGCGCTGGCGGCGGCGACGGCGGCGCTCGCCAGCGGATGCGGAGACGGCGTCTTCGGTCCGCCGCTGCCAACGCACAGCGCTGGCGGCGTGCCATCGGGGACGGTGACGATTACCGTTGGACAGTTCCCCGGTCTCGCCACGGTAGACACACTCGTCCAGATCGATCTCGAGCGCGCGGTGAAGCGTACCGGCGCGAGCTCGTTCCTCGCCCTCTCGACGATCTGCACCCATCAGGGGTGTGACGCGGCGGTGAACGACACCAATCAGATCGTCTGTCCGTGTCATGGATCACGCTTCGCGAACGACGGAAGCGTGATCAATGGTCCAGACAACTCGCCACCGAATACGATCCGCCCGCTGACGCAAATCGCGACGCAGTATGATCCTCAGACCGATCGGTTGACAATCGGTTGAGGGTAACCGTCATTCGCCGCACGCTCGGTGGTTGCGAAGGAGAACGGGAGAAGTAGTATTCGCCTCCCCGCGAAGCCGCCGCTTCGCTCGTCCACTCCCCGTTGCTCCGAGCTGTCCGTCAACATGCTCCTCGGTGTCGCCGGTATGGTCGGAACCGGCAAGACTACGTTGTCGCGCGCGCTCGCCGCGCGCTTCGGCCTCCAGCTCGGTCTCGAGAGCGTGGACCGCGACAATCCCTGGCTCGAGCACTTCTACGGCGAGCCGGAAGGAATGCGGACGTACGCTCTGCATCTCCAGCTGCATTTCCTCGCGTCCCGCTTCGCAACGATGCGTCGCATGCGGAGTCTCGGCGGCGGTTGGATTCTGGACCGCACATGGTACGAGGACGCGGAGGTGTTCGCCCGCGGCCTCTACGAGCAGCGATACATGACGGAAGCGGAGTGGGAGCTCTACGCGCGATTATATGGCGAGCTGCTTCACGCGCCCGCCGCCCGTCCGCCGCGATTGCTGATCTACCTTCATGCGCCACTGACGACGATCCTGGATCGCATCGCCGAGCGGGGCCGCCCGAAAGAGCGCGAGACGCGGACCGATTACTGGGTCGCGCTGCACACTCGTTATGCAGATTGGATCGCGGGATTTCATCGCTGTCCGGTGCTTATGGTCGACGTCCGCGACTACGACGTGATCGGCGACCCGGGCACGATCGAGGAGGTTGCGCTCCGGGTGCGCGAGAGTCTCGAAGGTGAGATTCCGCAGCTCGAGCTCTCGGTCTGAGAGCTCGCAGCGCATAGTCCCTAGCTATCCGGAGGCATCGACTAACGTCGACGCTTCGGAATTCCCAGCTAGCTAAGGACTATGGACAGATAGCAATCAGACCGGTCAAGGTGACTTGGCGCACAGCGCCGTTTTGCCTTGGCTGATCTCCGCGAGCAAACGTATATTCTCCGGTCCGAGCCATGGCGGGGTACGAGTCTGGATCCCGCCAGTTCTCTGGGTTTCACCCTTGGGTTGGATCTCATGGCAGATCTGCAAGCCACGCCCGATGTCGCTGGGGCCAGTGTCGCGCCTGACGGCGGCAAATACGTCTACTGCATTATCCGCAGCGACCGACAGCGCGAGTTCGGCGCGATCGGAATCGGGGGAGGCCAACGCGTGTACACCGTTGCCTTCCACGACCTCGCCGCCGTCGTGAGCGACACCGCAGTCGTCATCTACGATCCGACGCGTGAGAATGTTCTCGCGCACGAGTTCGTGAACGAGACGGTCATGAAGGAGCACACGGTGATTCCGATGGCATTCGGTACCGTGTTCCGCTCGGAAGACGACGTCACCGAGCTGCTCCGTTCGACGTATCAGGCGTTCAGCGACGTGCTCGAGAAGATGCAGGACAAGATCGAGTTCGGGCTCAAGGTGCTCTGGGATCGCGAGAAGGTGATCGCGAACATCGAGCGCGAAAACGACGAGATCCGGCGCTTGAAGGACGAGATCAGCCGACACACGGCGTCGTCGACCTACTTTGCGCGGATGCAGCTCGGGCGGCTGATCGACTCGGCGCTCGAAGAGGTGGGCCAGCGCTACGTCAACGACATTCACGATCAGATCAAGCGTGTCGCCGTCGCGAGCCGCAGCAACAAGCCAATCGGCGACCGGATGATCCTCAACGCGGCGTTCCTCGTCGATCGCGCGCAGGAGCAGGCGTTCGACGAACGGGTGAAAGAGACGAGCCGGAAGTACGAAGAGCTGCTCACCTTCAAGTACTCGGGCCCGTGGCCGCCGTACAACTTCGTGAACATCAAGCTGAAGCTCGAAAAGGCGGATTGACCGCGAATCGTCGTTGTCCATGGGCTTGATCTCGAACATCCTCTTCTTTCCCGTCACCGGGCCCGTCGCTGGAATTCGCTGGGCGTTAGGCAAGGTGCAGACGGTTGTCGAGGAGGAGTTGACGGACGACACGTCGGTGAAGCAGGAGCTCATGGAGCTGCAGATGCTCCTCGAGCTCGGAGACATCGACGACGCCGAATACGTGCGGCGCGAAGGGCTGCTGATGCAGCGGCTGCGCGAGGTTCGCGACTGGCGCGAGCGGTTGGGGAAGGGTGTTTCGGGAGGGCTGGTGCGCGTCGCGAGAAACGAGGACAGCTCGGCCCCGGAGTGAGCCCGGCGCGAGCGAAGTCGCCGCGCCGCGTCGAGGAGCTCCTCGACGCAGTGCCGCCGCTCGCTCTAATCGTGGGCAAGGGGGGTGTCGGGAAAACGACGTGCGCCCTCGGCATCGCGGAGCGTCTCGCCGCGCGGGGAGACTCGACGCTCCTCGTGTCGACCGATCCGGCGAACTCGTTAGGCCCAGTACTCGGCGTCGTCCTGGAATGGGGCGTTACTCATGAAGTCCGCGCCGGGCTTCATGCGATGCAGCTCGATCCCGCCGCGGCGCGGACGGCGTTCCTGTCGCGGTGGCGAGAGGTGCTGGTCACGATCGTGGATCGTGGCACCTATCTCGATGCCGACGACATTGCCGGGCTCGTGGATGCCGCCTTCCCCGGGGCAGACGAGATCTTCGGCGTTCTGGTCCTGGCCGATCTCCTCGCGGCGATCGCCGAGCCAACGATTGACGGGCAATGGACACGGCTCGTTGTGGACACCGCACCGACGGGTCACACGCTGCGTCTCCTGGCCCTCCCCGAGACCTTCGATGCACTGATCGCGCTCCTCGAGTCGATGCAGGCGAAGCATCGATTCATGGTGAGCGCGTTGACGCATCGCTATCGGCAGGATGCGGCCGACAGGTTCCTCGACGAGATGCGGCAGACACTGGGATCGTTTCGACGAGCGCTACGCGATGGATCGCGCTCGGGGGCCGTGGTGGTGACTCGAGCGGAATCGGTGGTGGTGCGGGAGACGGCGCGGTATCTCGAAGCGCTCCAGCAGCTCGGGCTGGCGGTAGCGGCGGTGATCATCGAGGCGCTTCCGGAGTCGCCCGAGGGCGCGGTTGTCGAGGCGGTGGCGGCGCTGCGGGACCTGGTTCCGGCGGGAGCGTTGTACGCCGCGCCGCGCCTCGATCCGCCGCCCGCCGGCCTGACGGAGGCCTCTGCATCGTTAGGCAAGATTTTCGAGGTCGGAAAACCAAGCGGCGATGATGGGGTTCGGCGCGACGGAAAAAGATTGCGGAGGAAGCGAGGCGAGGCGGTATCTTTGAATTCGGGGGGGGGCCCCGAGCCGCGGGCAAGCGAGCGCGAAAACCAGATCGCGGTCGGCGACCTCCTCCGAACCCTCACCATCGTCGGCGGCAAGGGCGGTGTCGGAAAGACGACCGTCGCCTGCGCGCTTGCTCTCTCGGCCGCATTCGATGCCGATGCGGAAAGCAAGATCCTGCTCGTCTCGACCGACCCCGCACCCTCCATCGGCGACGCGCTTGGTTTTCATGCCCCGCGATGGGCTCACGATGGCCCCGTTGTCCTCGACAGGCTGCCGACCTTGCACGTGTGGCAGATGGATGCCACCGCGGCGTTCCAGGGTCTTCGCGAGCGCTACCGCGACCACATCGATAGCGTCTTCGATTCCCTCCTCGGCCAAAGCGTCGACATCGCACACGACCGAACAATCGTCCGAGACCTCCTCGCGCTCGCCCCGCCAGGGATAGACGAGCTCTATGCACTGGCCTCACTCGGGGAAGCACTCGCCAACGCGGCATATGCTCGGATCATCGTAGATCCCGCGCCCACAGGTCATCTGCTGCGGCTGCTGCAATTGCCATCGGTCGCAATCGACTGGAGTCACCGCCTCATGCGGCTGATCATGAAGTACCGCGAGATCACCGGGATCACCGAGGCCGCCGCGGATCTCGTAGCCTTCAGCCGGCGCACGCGAGCGCTCGACGCACTACTCCACGACGAGGAGCGCGCTGGCGTCCTGCTCGTTTCGCTGGGCGAGCCAAGCGTACGGTCGGAGACTGAGCGCTTGGGGGATCTTCTCAGAGCAACCGGGATCGCCATTATTGGCGAGGTGCGGAATCGCACTATGGTTGGCGATCCGGGAGAGGGGAGGTCTGTCGTGATTGCTCCGCAGTTCGCACGACCTCTGATCGGCGTGGAGGCCATCCGCCAGTGGACATCGACGTGGACGCAGGCGCAGTGACTGTGAGATATCTTCGGTTCCTCTTCACCAACTAGGATGTCTCCGGCCTCGCAACTCTGGTACGTCTACGGCATCACGCCGGCAACGATCGACGTGCGTCGAGCGCCGGACGGAGTGGACGACACTCCGATAGAGCTGTGCGTCGATGACGATCTCGCTGCCGTCGCATCCCGGCTCGATGCCGCGCGCTACTCACCAGGTGAGATCGAGCGGGGAACCGAGAATGTCGAATGGCTGGCGCCGCGGGCCGTTGCGCACGATCGAGTTCTCACCTGGCTGAGCGATCACGGTCCGGTCGTGCCGCTTCCGGTGTTCTCATTGTTCAGCGCCGAAGAAGCGGTGAGAAAGACGCTTCGCGAGCGAAGTGCCGAGCTGCGAAACACTCTGCGTCGCGTCGATCGGGGACGTGAATACGCGCTTCGTGTCTATCGCATCGATGCAGAGCTAGCCAGTGTGGCGGCGGAACACAGTCCGCGGCTGGCGGAGCTCGAGGCATCGGCCGCGAAGGCCACTCCGGGCCAACGCTACCTCCTCGAGCGAAAGCTCGAAGCGGAACGCAAGAAGGAGCTTCATGGAATCGGTGCGAGCATCGCACGGGAGATCGCGGCAACGCTCCGGCCATTCGCTGTCGAGACGGCAGAGACCCGAGTCTCCACGCGAGCGGTGCGAGCGGAGGCGGAGGGGACACTGGTCCTCGACATCGCCTTTCTCATCGAGCCGGCGAGCCTCGAGGACTTTCAACGGGTGCTGACCGACATCATGACGCGGCATGGCGGCCGCGGCTTCCGTTTCGATTTCACCGGCCCCTGGCCTCCATATCACTTCGTCCAGCCTCGCGATGACCGCTGACCCGGCCTTCGAGCCTAACGACGACGAGGCCGAGGATCGGCAGCTCGTCCTCGGCGACCTCCTCAATCACGTGCTCGACAAGGGAGTTGTCATCTCGGGCGACGTGATCATTTCGATCGCGGACATCGATCTGCTGTCAGTCGATTTGAAGCTCGTGCTCTCATCGGTGCAGACGGCACTGGAGCATCATCAATCGAGACCGGATGCCGACGTATCTCTATTGCGTTCTCGCTCCAGCAAGCGCTGAGCGCGTGCCGTCGGGGCTCGCCGGAATTGCTTCCGCGCCGATCCGGGTGGTGAAGGTCCCTGGCCCGGCAGCGCTGGAGGCATGGGTAGCGACTATCGACGAGGAAGCACTCCGAGTGAGCGGTCGCACGCTCGCCACGCAGGCTCTGCTACACAACACAGTGGTAGACGCCGCGCTCGCCACTGGCCGAACACCGGTCCCGGCGCGTTATGGCTCGAGGTTTCCGGATGACGACGCCTGCATCGCCGACCTGGCTCGCCGGGCCGCGGAGCTGGAGGCAACGCTCGAGCACGTGGCTGATGCCGTCGAGATGCCAACCCTGCTGGTCCCACCCGGCCTTCGAATGAAATCGGTCGATAAGCCGAGCTCGAATGATGCGGCTGCAGGCCGACGGTATCTGGAGTCGATTCGCATGCGTGTCGCCGATGAGCAGCGCCGCCGATCAGCGGCCGAGCGCGAGGCGTCGCGGCTTCGTGTGACCGTTGGTGAAATCGTACGCGACGAGGCTCGGAGCTTCACAGCCGCTGGCGTCATGTCGATCGCGCACCTCATATCCACGGAAGCCGTAGCCCGGTATCGTGAGGCGATAGAGACGTTCGAACCGGCTGAAGATTTGCGCGTTGTGAGAGGAGAACCCCGCGCGCCGTATAGCTTTGCGTCCCCGAAGCGCGCTATCAGGGGCGGGCATGATTCTGGCAGCCCGAGCCGTAGTGGATAAGCACGACGAAAAACGCGGCCAGGGCGGGGCGTCCGAGAATGCCGAGCGGCCGGGTGAGGATCGTTCTCCCGACGTGGCCCTCGAGCCACTTGCTCGTGCATTGCCGGAGCGAATCAACGCAGATCCTGGGCAGGTGGAGAACGGTCTTGCGCGACTCGTGTTGACCGTGATAGAACTGCTGCGCGAAATTCTCGAACACCAGGCCATCCGACGGATGGATGGTGGTACTTTGTCGGAGGAGCAGGTCGAACGGTTGGGGCTTGCGCTCCTGAAGCTCAATGAGCGGATGGAGGAGCTCAAGACAATTTTTGGGCTCACAGACGAGGATCTGAACATCGATCTCGGACCATTGGGCCAACTGCGTTAATGGCGAGAGGCCGCGCGTTCGTGATGGCGCGTCCGTCTCGACGACGGAATCGCGACCGCGAGGAACGGCTGATTGCCCGAGTTCGTTAATCCATCCCGCACTCATGGTCTGGTCGACATCCTCGACCGCGTCCTGGACAAGGGGCTCGTCGTCGCGGGCGATATCAAGATCAATCTCGCGAACGTCGAACTGCTCACCATTCAGGTTCGCTTGCTCGTCTGCTCGATCGACAAGGCCGAGCAGATCGGACTGAATTGGTGGCGAAGTGACCCGCGTCTCACCACTGGGTCGCCCTATGCATCGCTACCGGCCGGCCAGCTCGAAGAGCGGCTCGATCGGATCGAGCGGACACTGGAAGGACTCGCGAGAAAGCGAGGAACCAAGGGTTAGATGCACCCTGCGCACGGCAGAGCGCATCCGTCCCGGTCTGTGATCGAACCTATTACTTCTTAGCCTCCAACCCTCTCCTCCATGGCCGTCGAACGCACCCCTAGTGGCAGTTCACTCATCGATGTCCTCGACCGTGTTCTGGACAAGGGCATCGTGATCGACGCGTGGGTACGCGTCTCGCTGGTGGGAATCGATCTCGTGACGGTGGAGGCGCGCGTTGTGGTCGCGTCCATCGATACGTACTTGAAGTACTCGGAAGCGGTGGGCATCACGGCGCCAGTGTCGCGTCCTCGCGAGCTCGGAGCGAGTGAGATGTCCGAGCTCGAGCGGGTGCAGCGCGAGAACGCGGAGCTGAGACGTCGACTTGAGCAGCAGAACACGTGATCTCGAAGGATTGATTGGCCCAGAGGAGGTCGGCGATCGCACAGTCGCCGCCCTTCTCTCGGCGCTGGCCGAGGCTCCCGACTTTTCGTCGGCAGCAGCGTTCCTGCTCGCGCAGGTGCTCGACATGGCGGATGCCGAACGTGGGCACATGCTCCGCCTCGACACGGCGCAGGAGTCGCTCGTCTCCATTGCGAGTGTGGGCTACGAAGCCGCGCCGCACGCGGCCATCTCGATCGGCGATCTCTCGAATCCACTCGTTGTCTGCGCACTCTCGCTCTCGCCAGTAACGGGCGGTGGCCGCTCGAGCATTCGCGCGTTCGTGTCCATGGCGCGCTGGACGGCCTTGCCGATGCCTCAGGCGCGCATGCGTGGAACGCTCCCCGCAATGCCGTTGACCCACGCGCAGGAGCTGATCGGCGAGGGCGAGGTGCGGCTCCTCCAATCCGCGGAACGGAGGCTCGCGAGCGCGCCTGGCGGTGTCGTCGTGATCGAGGGTGCAATCCCCGAGCGCGTCATTGGCTCGGTGACGAACCTGGTAATGCTCGCCGGACCGATCATCGCGCGGTTGGCATCGCTGCAGGAGTCTCGCGATGCCATCGACCGGCTGTCGCAGCAGCGCGACCGCCTTACGCTGATGGTGGACTCGCTGCCCGATCCGGTCGTGATCACCAACGCCACCAACGACATCATCGCGCAGAACTCTCGCGCCGAGCGTCTGCTCAACGCGAAGGAAGGCGATTCGACGGGCCGTCGGCGCGCGATCGAGCTGAACAACCTCCTCTTCACCTCCTTCCTCGCCAAAGCGGTGATGACAGGGGCAGAGACGGGTGGACCGCGAGAGCTGAATCTCGTCGATCCTGACGAGGGGAACGATCTGCTCTTCGAGGTGCTGGCGCATCCGCTCAGCGAGCGCGTCGGGCCCGACGACGCCGTGCTCTCGGTGCTCCGCGACGTTACGGATCTCCGGCGCGCCGCGAACGAGCTCGAGCGACAGGTGCAGCGCGTCCGGCTCGCCGAGATGAAAGCGTCGTCGGAGCGCGACCGGCTGAATCTGATTCTCGAAAACGTCGCCGATCCGATTCTGGTGACCGACGAGCGCGCCAACATCATCCTGATGAACGATCAGGCCGAGCAGCTGTTCCAGGCGAGCGAGGTTCAGCAGCGCAGCCGGCGACAGGTTCAGGCGGTGCGCGGCAACGACACGAAGTTCACGTCGTTCATCTCGGAGTTCGCGCTGCTCGACACCCGGGCGCGGCGCGAGCGGATGATGCTCATCCATCCGACGACGAGCAGCCAGCTGCCGGTCGAGGTGGTTTCCGGCAAGATCATGAACGAGCGCGGTGAGCCGATCGCCATCGTCTCCGTGCTGCACGATCTCACGAAAGAGGTCGAGATCGAGCGACTTTATGAAACACTAAAGACGCTGAACAGCGAGCTCGAGGAGCGGATCAGGTCCGCGACGGCCGATCTGGCAGAGCAGAACGCACGACTCCAGTGGCAGTCGCAGGAGGTGGAGCGGGCGAATCGGCTCAAGTCCGAGTTCCTGGCGAGCATGTCGCACGAGCTCCGCACGCCGATCAACGCGCTCATCGGATACTCGGCGCTGCTCATCGACGGCGTACTCGGCGACATCAACGACCGCCAGCGCGACGCGCTCCGACGCGGCCGCGCGGCCGCCGAGCACCTGCTCGCCCTCATCAACGACATCCTGGACCTCGCGAAGATCGAAGCGGGCAAGATGCCGCTGCATCTCGAGGAGGTTGAGCTTCGTGACGTCATCGCGGAAGTGGCGCAGCAGATCGAGCCGATGGTGCGCAAGAAGACGCTCGACTTCGTCATCGACATCGGTCTCGAATGTCCGCCCCTGTACACCGATCGCACGAAGGTGCGCCAGGTGCTCCTCAATCTGCTCTCGAACGCGGTGAAGTTCACGAACCGCGGGCGGGTCTCCGTCGTGGCACGCTGCGCCGATAACAGCACTGGCGGCGTCCGCATCGACGTCGTGGATACGGGAATCGGCATTCGCGAAAAGGACCTGCAGGCGATCTGGGAGGATTTCCGACAGGTCGATGGATCGCGGACGCGCGAGTTTGGCGGCACCGGCCTCGGGTTGAGCATCACGCGAAAGCTGCTCGACCGACTGGGTGGTGCAGTTAGCGTCCGTAGCAACTACGGCGAAGGGAGCGTTTTCTCGGTCATCCTGCCGCAAAAGACGCCGGCGGGCACGGGCGAAGAGATCATCAGCGCTCGCTCGAACTAAGCAGCCTGACAATTCGCTGACAGGCCTGGAGGGCGCTCAGCGTCATATTTCCAGGCAGCGCTACGACCTGCCTGCTTCTCACCCAACGGGCATTGCCAACGTGACTTCCCGGTCCTCCTTCCCTACTCGATCGCGCCGTGGCGTTCCGACCTTGGCGCTCCTGCTGGCGGCGCTGGCCGTCGTGTCAGCACTGGTCTTCCAAGCCTTCCGCGCCGAGCAGGATCAACGGGCGACGGCATCGCGCGCCCTCCGCGAGTATGCGGGTTTCGCAGCCTGGGAATTCGCGTCCAACATGCGCGAGGAGATGTGGATGGCGATGACCGAGCTGCTGCGGCCAGCCGAGCAGATCAGCCAGGCGAAGCCGGGCGCAAAGCTGCCGTCGCCGTTAATGCTCCTCGAGCAGAATCACCGCATCGCAAAGTGTAAAGACTGCTCATCAGCGATTCCCGCGTCGTACTACTTCCGTCTCGACCTGAATGACAGCGCCCTCACGACCGTACTCGCCGACGGCACCGACGGCCGCGCCCCGGAGCGGCTCGAGCGCTCATGGTTACGCGACACGATCGCCAAGCACGCGAGCGCTGTCTTCGAACAGAACTGGCGAGTCGCAGCCGTTGTCGGCGAGGTCGATGGACGACGCCTAACGGTCGCCTACACCATCGTCCGCGACACGCTCGGCCAGCCCGTGTCGGCCTATGGCGTCGTGAGCGAATCGCGACGATTCGTGGCGGCGTTCGCGGCGAAGCTCGCCGAGTGGGAATTGCTTCCGCCGTCGCTCGCCAAGCAGGCGGACGCTGGGCATCTGGTCGCGATCACGGTTCGCGACGAGAAGAGTAACGTGCTCTATCGCTCACCGTGGCAGTTCGGCGACACGTACAGCGCGACCTATGATCAGAAGAAATACGTCGCCGGCTTTACGGTCGAAGCGTCGCTCAAGCCCGGCGTGGCGGGCCGATTGATTCTCGGTGATTCGTATCGCTTCCCCGTCCTGCTCGCCCTCCTCGGCATCACCGCAGCGCTGGTGGCGATCGCATTCCGCCAGCTCCGACGCGAAGAGGCGCTGGCGCGGCTTCGGGCCGATTTCGTGTCGAGCGTGTCCCACGAGCTGCGCACACCACTGGCGCAGATCCGGATGTTCGCGGAGCTACTGCGGATGGGTTGGATTCGCACCGCGCAGGAGCACACCCGATCGCTCGATATCATCGACCAGGAAGCCCGCCGCCTCGGTCACCTCGTGGACAAGGTGCTCTGCTTCGATCGCGTCGAGCGTGGCGAGAACACGCTCATGACCGAGGAGACGCAGCTCGCGCCGCTGGTTCGTGAGGTGCTCGAAGCGTTCGCGCCGCTCGCGGCCGCGCGGCGGGTCGAGGTGCGAGTGAATCTCGACGACGACGTGATCGCCGACGTGGACCGCGGCGCGATGCGGCAAGTGCTGATCAACCTCCTCGACAACGCCGTCAAGTATGGACCATCGGGTCAGACGATCTCGGTTGGGTTGGCGCGGAGTGAAGGCGAGAATTCCGCACGCATCTGGGTGGAAGACGAGGGACCGGGCATTCCGACGACGGAGCGCGGAAAGATCTGGCAGCCCTTCCATCGGCTCGACCGCGACGCGAACTCGGCAATCGCGGGCAGCGGGATTGGTCTCGCGCTGGTGCGCAATCTGACGGTCGCGCACGGTGGCCGGGTGCTCGTGGACGACGGTGTGGGCGGCGGCTCGCGGTTCACGATCGAGATTCCGTGCGCCGGCCGCTCCTATGAGCCGATACCGGTCGCGACTGCGGCTCTTCCCATGGCCGGCGAACCGCAGCTCGTCACCAGACGATGAGCGCCTTCGTACGAGGGAGCGATATGCGCCGCGACATGTTCACGTCGCGTGACGACCATTCATTCGCGCCGAAAATGGCCGACAGTCGACCAGCCGCGCAGCAGAGGTCCAGGGTGCTCGTCGTCGAGGACAACCCCGACCTCGCCTACGGGTTGCGGAACAGCCTCGAGATCGCCGGCTACGACGTCGCTGTCGCCGAGGACGGGGTCGCGGGCGTGACACATGCACGCGAGTTGGATCCTGACCTCATCGTCCTGGACCTCATGCTGCCAGGCATGGACGGATACCGGGTTTTGCGCACGCTTCGGGACGAGGGACGCGCGGTGCCGGTGCTCATCCTCACGGCGCGCGGCGAGGAAGCGGACAAGGTGCTCGGCTTCCGGATGGGCGCGGACGACTACGTCACGAAACCGTTCGGCGTTCTGGAGCTCCTGGCTCGCATCGAGGCACTGATTCGCCGCACGCGGCACTGGCGTGGGGCCGTGAGTGCGACGCCCACGTCGACCATCGAGCGCTTTGGAGACGTGGAGGTGGACGTCGGAGCACGCACGGTCCGCCGTGGGAAGGAGCGGGTCGAGCTGACGCCGAAAGAGTTCGATCTGCTCATCGCTTTGCTGCAGAGGCAGGGGCGGGTCACGAGCAGAAATGAGTTGTTGCGGGCAGTATGGGGGTACAGCGCTTCAGTCGTGAGCCGAACGGTGGATACCCACGTGGCCGAGCTACGCCGAAAGCTCGAGCCGGACGCCGCCGAGCCCAGACACATCCTCACCGTCTGGAAGGTCGGGTACAAGTTCCAGCGCTGAAGTCAGCATCGAACTCCGGTAGGGCCGGTGTGTAGAATAGGGCCACCAGCACTGGTGTGTCCTTGACTCGAGCATGTCCGGAGATCGCGATGCGCGTTGCACGGCAGAGTGTTTGTTCCCATTCGACCTTTCGGCCGTCCAGGAGTCTTCTGGCGGGTCTCGGACTTGTCGCCGCTGCCGCCTGTGCCGATCACAAGCGCACCGCGAGTGCTGACTCGGATCTGACGCGGGATCTTCAGCTGGCGGGTCAGATCAACGCGCAGCCGACGTTCCAGGACACGGCCCTGAGCTCGGCGGCCCCGGCGCGC
>DATEPP010000129.1:0-11052 GCA_035273165.1 Gemmatimonadaceae bacterium | reverse complement strand
CCGTCGCGATGCCTGGCACTGGGACCTCGGCGGACCGGTATTGCCGGCGCCCACCAAGCGGTACTGACGCTACGCGCTCGAAACGGACGCGATCGCATCCTCGAGTCGCGCTTCGATCTCCATGGCTTCGGTGCGTACTCGCTCGAGCTCTGACTGCAGCCGCGCATGAAGCTTTGGACGACGACGGAAGAGGAGATACGTCCGGGCGCGCTGAAGTGCCCTTCGCAAGCGGTCGCGCAGGACGAAGTTGACATCTGCCGCCAGCGGAAGGCTCGCGATGTAAATGAGCGCCGCGACCCAGCCGACGAATGCCGCAATGACGGCGCCTTGCGCCGTATAAAAACCGAGAACCAGTGCGGCGCCGGCAACGATTGTCCGCATCGCGGGATCTGCGGCGCTTTCAATGGAGCGACGCGCAATCACCCGTGCGGCATTGAAGGGAATCCAGTGGTTGATCATCCCCCAGAGGGCAATCGGACCTCCGAGCGCGATGATCCAAGCTTCCCGCAAGACGAACGGCAGTGCGTGACGACCCTCGGACGAGACGCTCACATCTTCGAGAGCCACGCCGTGTCGACGCAATTGCTCTTCGAGCTCCACAGCCGACCGCACGAAGGCATCCGCTCGTGCACGAAGGCTGTCATCCCCGCACCGGGAGAGCGCCAACCTTGCCTCCTCGACCCGTTCGGCGAGCGACACGTCCACACGAAGCGACCGTGCGTGGCCGACTGGCTCGGGCTCGCCGCGCCAGAGCGCCGCAAAAAGCGTTGAGAGAGTGCGCGCCCGAGAGGCGTCGTCGGCCGTCTCGTAATTGAGCGTTACCCGCCGCAATCGCGAATCGATCTCCTCGGTGAGCCGGCCAACAGCTGTTTCACCGTCCGCGCGCCATTGATCGAGAGCGATCGCTTCTCCGATCTGCACCAGGACACGCGTGCGCGGCGCGTCCTTGCGCTCGAAGGTCAACCCCACTGGCACGATGTGTAAGTGCTCGACCCGCGCCTCGTCCCGCGCCTCGAGCGCGACGCGAGCGGCGCCTGTCTTGAGGGGCGCCAGGGACGGATGATCGTGTGAGATTCCTTCCGGAAAAATCACCACCGCGCCGCCACGGCGGAGCACAGCGCGCAACGCGCCGAAGGCCCGCGCGTTGCGCTGCGGGTCGCGCGAGCCTTGGACCGTGCCCTTCTCGATGTCGCTCTTCCGGACGAGCGGTACCACCCCAACCCAATTGAGCAGGGTCGCGAGCGCTGGATGACTGAACAGCGTCGCTTTCGCCGTGAGTACGACGCGGCGCGGTACGGCCCACGCCACAAGCATCGCGTCTACGAGCGCGTTGGGGTGGTTGCAGACCAATAAGAGCGGCACGTTCCGCGGCAGCCGCTCAAGTCCCACGACGTCGATGCGACGGTAGAACCATCGCAGTGCGATGCCGGCGATGCTCCTCAGAAGCGCGTACAGCATCAGGCGGCTCTTAGACGCTGAGGTCGGCGATCGGGAACACCTCTCAAGATCCAGAGGGCGATCACGAACATGAGGGCGACGACGAAGACCGCGGCGCGATAGGCCAGGTTCGTCCCAAAGGTGCCTTCGAGCGCGAGCGTCGTTAGGCCCCAGAGCAGTGGCCCAATGATCGCCGCGACGCGAGCAGAGAGCAACATCAGGCTGAAATACCGCCCGGCTTCTACGTCGGGGATGAGCGAGAGCAGAAGCGGCCGCTCGATCGCATTCACGCCGCCAAAGTTCAATCCGATCGCCAGTCCGACGAGCCAGAACGCGGATTGAGAGTTGACCAACATCATGGCAATGAGCAATGCGAACCAGATCCAGAGAGTAATCGACAGTGAGCGCTTCGCCCCGATTCGGTCGACCATGTGTCCGTAGACGTAGCTGCCGAAGATCGCGGGGATCGTCAACACCATGAACAGCGTGACCTCTGTTCCGCGTCGAAAGCCTATCGCTCGCACGGCATAGAGCGTCATGAAGCTGACGATCGTCCCAATCGCGTCCTGGTAGACCAGTGACGTAACGATGAATCGAAGAGCGCCGGGATGCCGCTTCGCTTGTGTGATTGTCTCCGTCACGTCACGGAATGCTTTCCGCCAATTCACGCGCGTGCCAGCAGCCGCCGGGTTGTGATCCCGGCAGAAGAGGAACAGCGGCAACGAAAAAATGAGAAACAGCAGCCCGGTCGGCGCGAAGGTGGCAACGCGTCCACCGACCGCGGTAAACGGCACCAACGTGTGCAGCATGTTGGTGACGCCCTCACTGAACTTCGGAATCAACGGGGGCCAACCGCCGGCAAAGAAGGGCTGCACCATTAGAACGCCGAAGATCGAGCCGACATATCCCACCGCCACGCCGAGCCCGGAGAGTCTCCCTTGCTCCTCGACAGGCGCCAGTTCCGGGAGCATTGCGTTGTAAAACGGCTGCGCTGCCTGATAGGCGAAGTTTGCAATGGCAAATGCGACGAGAACGGGAAGAAGCGTCGTCACGCTGACATGCCATCCCGGTGGCACCGCGGCGGGATGGGCGATTCCTTCGCCGACGAGGGGGATCGTTGTTTGTCCCACGATACCGATCGCCGCACAGGCCAAGCATGATGCGATGGTGAACCACACTACCCAAGGTTTTCGCCGGCGGCGCGCGTCAGAGATTGCGCCGAGCACGGGAATCGCAACGACCATCAGGACGGACGCCGCGGCGTTGGCCATGGCGTATACGAGATCCGTCGATCCCAAATCGCTTACTATCCACACCGCGAAGTACAGTGTGGCGACATTCATCGAAAAGATCGTGTTCGAGAAGTCGTACAGAGCCCAGCTCCAGCGCTCGACAGCGGGGGCCCGGACGACTGGACGAATCTCACCGTCCGCGTCGAGCGTGGGTGCTACATGTTGTGGATGCGCCACTGGGCGTTCTCCCTCATTCGTGACGATTGGAACTTCGCGAGCCGCGATATTCCCGAGGCATACGTCTCGTGACGTAGCGCACAGGCGCTACGTCTCATTGACGGGTTCATCGGCGGGTCCAAATTACGACCGATGGCTCACTTCCGCCGCATCGACATGCTGCCTCGTCAGATCGTAACACGTCACAGCGCATCGACTCGCGCAGGTCGACTCGTGAGCGGGTCGCTCGTTGCTGTACTTCTCGCATCCGCCGCATGCGAGCGGCCACGCGCTGCACCGCCGATCGATTCCGCAGTGCCTCTTCGCCCGGCAGCCACTGGCTCGGCGTCACCGCAGGCAGCGACTACCTGGGATGCTCACCTCGGCCCGGTTCTTCTTGTTGCCGGGGGAACGCCCGATCTCGCGACCGTCGTTGTCGGTGACTCAGCGCGTACAGGAGCCGATACCATTACCCAGCGCGAGGCCATCGCCATTCGCTCTACACCGGCGACCCTCGTTGGCCGCGGCGATTCGGTGCAGCTCGGAATTCTTCAGGAGGTTCGCTCACCAAAAGGCGAGGAGGATTCGGAGTGCACCGGTTGGCCCGCGTGGGCGATCCAGAGCGCTCACTCCGGGAATGCGCTCGCACCGTGGACGGTCGGTTTCGTTGGCGCGGCGGTCCAGCCGATTCGGATGGATTCCATCGAGAGTATGAGTCGCGTCGACTCGGCACGGCTCGCCGCCGAGGTCACGCGTCTGGCCTCGACGCTCCCGACGAGTGGGGGTGATCGCTTTACGGGACTTCCATTCACAGTGACGTCACTCTGGCGATTCCACGCGGGACCTGGCGCCGAAGGGATTGTCACGAATCTCGTTAGGCACATCAATCAGGAAGCACGCCCATTCGAAGAGCGAACGCTGATCATCGCCGAGCGGGACAGCAGCAGGCGCGAGGAGCGTTTCACGTTGGCGTACTATGATCGATCGCAGGGCGCCGAGGAGACCGTCGAGAGCCGCGAGGTTCTAGCGCTCGCCCGCCCCACGCCCGATGCACAGCCGATGCTCGTCCTCGGTCGCGATTACGGAGACGGGATGTCGTACGCGCTCATCCAGCGAGACCCGTCCGCGCGGTGGCGGGAGAAATGGCATAGCCCCCGCGGCCATTGTAAGTAGCGCGCTCTCACTCCACCCGAGCGAGCGTTGCCGGTGGCGTGACGCGTCCGCCAACGCCTGCAAGAGCGGCCAGTGTCAGCAAGTACGGAAGCGCCAGGATCAACTGATACGGCACATCCAGCCCCAACGCTTGGGTGACGTATTGCAGCGACGTCGTCGCTGCGAACAGGAATGCCGCGAGGCCAACGCCGAGTGGATGCCATCGGCCAAGAACGACGATGGCGATCGCGATGAACCCGCGGCCGGCGGACATGCCTTCAACGAAGGTGCCTGCCTGCGACAATACGAGAACGCCGCCAGCCAATCCGCCTAACGCACCCGAGAATATCGTAGCAACGAATCGGATGCGCGTTACGGGCACGCCCGCCGCGAGTGCCGCCACAGGATTCTCGCCGATCGCGCGAAGCGCGAGCCCGGCGTGCGTATGCTCGAGAAACCACCATGTCGCGGGAACGAGAAGGAACGCGACATAGGTGATGAGCGGCTGCGCGAAGAGCGCCACGCCGACGATGGGGAGCCTCGAGAGCAGAGGAATGGTCAGACGAGCCGTCGTAACGATAGCGAGAGCGGAGCCGGTAGCGCCGTAAATGGTTCGATAGAGCGTGCCCGTTCCGCCGAGCGCGAGCAGGGTAATAGCAGTGCCGGCAATTATCTGGTCGGCTCCCATGCCTAACGTCGCGGCAGCAAAAATGAGTGCGATGAACATTCCCGCGAAGGCCGAGACGACGAGACCGACAAGGGCGCCTCCGCCCGAGTGCGTGGCGCCGACGAGGGCGCCGAATGCGCCACTCAGGATCACTCCTTCGAGGCCGATATTGATAAGTCCCGTGCGTTCGATGAGAAGCTCTCCCGTGGATGCCAGTATCAACGGTGTCGCCGTTCGAACGGTAGCCTCGGCAAACGCTGTCGCGACCGTGCTGTTAGCGAACTGCATCATTCCTGCTCAGCGGTGGAGCGGGCGGTTCGAGTCCACGCGAGCTTCGCTGTGCGCCGTTATGCAAGGGCCACGCAATGATCAGGGCCAAGACGATGATGGCTTCGATGACGGACACCACCACGGCGGGAACACCAGCATCTCGTTGCATGGCCGACGCGCCGGCCTCCAGGGCGCCGAATAACAGCCCACTCGCAATGACGGCTGCCGCGTCGAGGCGCGCGAGGAGCGCGACGGCAATGCCGGTGTAGCCATAGCCGGGAGAAATGTTTTCATAGAGCGCGAATGTCACGCCAGTCACCTCGATTGCCCCGGCAAGGCCAGCGATTGCGCCACTGACAATGAAAGCGCGAGCTCCGGTCCGAGCGACGTCGATCTCGCCGGCAACGCGTGCGGCATCTGGATTCGCGCCGATCGCGCGGAGTCGAAAGCCAGCGGCGGTGAAGCGCACGACCCACCATGATGCGGCGGCGACGATGATCGCAACAACGAATCCCACGTGAAGCCGGGATGCCGGGAGCATGCGTGGGAGCCGTGCCACGACCTCTATAGTCCGTGATTGCGGATAGATGTGAAGCGGCTCCTGCAGCGGCCCTCGAACCAGATACGCGACGAGGTACAGCGCGACGAAGTTTAGCAATATCGTACTGATTACCTCCAGCACGTGAAATCTCGCCCGGAGGAGAGCCGCGATCGCGGCCCACACGCCACCAGCCGCGGCACCCAGAACCAATGCGACGGGTGGATTCCAGTGGCTGTGCGACAGCGCTGGCAGAAGGGAGATCGCCGAAGCGGTCGCCGCTCCGACCAGCAATTGGCCCTCCGCTCCGATGTTGAAGACCCCGGCGCGAAAGGCGATCGCAACCGACAACCCGGTCAGGATGAGCGGCGTCGCGCGAACGAATGTGGCGGACGTGAGTGCGTACAGCGAACCGACCGAACCCCGGAGGAGAGCCGCCGTGGCCGGAGCAGTCTCGAACCCCAGTGCCCGGAGCAGAAGCGGGATCCCGATACCGAGAATCAGAATGACGTACACCAGCCGCCGGAGGGGCTCCCGCATGCGGGCGATCCAGCGTCTGTTCACAGTGCTCTCGGTGCCTGCCACTGATCGCGAGCAGCACCACGCATTAGGATTGCCACGATGTCGCTCTCGATTCCTGTACGCGCGGCGGTTACCGGCTCGCACAGCCTGGCGGAAGACACCGATCCCAGTCGCTGGCGCATGCTTGTCCTTCTGGCATGTGCGGAGCTGTTGGGCATGTCGCTCTGGTTTGCGGCGAGCGCTGTTGGCGCGCAGCTCGGGGCGCGATGGCATCTCACCGCGTCCTCGTTAGGCTGGCTCACCGCCATCGTGCAGCTTGGGTTCGTTCTCGGGACGGCCTTCTCCGCATTGTTCAATCTCGCAGACATCATCCCCGCGCGGTTGCTGTTCTCTCTGTCGGCGCTCATCGGCGCCGTCGCAAATGCCGCTTTGCTGCAGTCAGCAAGCTATCGCGGCCTCCTCCTGTGTCGACTGCTCACTGGATTTGCTCTGGCCGGCGTCTATCCGCCCGCGATGAAGATGATCTCGACGTGGTTTCGTGCACGGCGCGGCCTCGCGGTAGGGACGATCGTCGGTGCGCTGACGGTGGGAAAGGCGGGACCGTATCTGGTGCACGCCATTCCAGGAGCCGGCGTCGCGCCCGTGATTCTCTCCGCAACGTTCGCTGCGGTGATTGCGGCGGTACTGGTCCTTTTCTTCTATCACGATGGTCCCTTCCCGTTTCCGGCACGACCATTTTCATGGAGTCTGGTCGCCACGGTCGTTCGCGAGCGGCGCTGGAGGCTGGCGACCGGTGGCTATCTCGGGCACATGTTCGAGCTGTACAGCGCGTGGACCTGGATTCCGACCTTCGTCGCGATGAGCGCGGCGGCGGCCGGTGTTCCAGCTGGTCCAGCTCGAGACGAGCTTTCGGCGCTCGTCGCGTTCTGCGCCATCGCCGTGGGCGGGCCGGGATGTGTCTGGGGTGGTCTGATTGCTGATCGGCGTGGCCGCGAGTGGCTCGTGACCATGGCGATGGCCGCCAGCGGCGCATGCGCACTCCTCATCGGGTTCGTGTACGGGATGTCACTCTGGCTCCTTCTGCCCGTGGCACTCATCTGGGGCTTCTTCGTGATCGCCGACTCGGCGCAGTTCAGTGTTCTCGTAACTGAATCCGTGCCCGCGCACGCCGTCGGTACGGCCCTAACTGTACAGACCTCGCTCGGATTCCTCCTCACGATGGTATCGATTCAGATCGTCCCGCCCGTCGCGACGATGGTCGGGTGGCGCTGGGCATTCGTCGTGCTTTCGATCGGACCCGCCTTGGGAATCGCGGCGATCCGACGCTTGAGGAAGCAGTCCGCTACGGAAGGCCGAGTATTGCGCGCCCCACCGACTCACGTTCGTTAGGTACTTCCGTGAGCCGACCGTGGTGGACGGCCACAACTCTCGTCGCAATGGCGAGCACCTCATCGAGATCGCTCGAGTAGATGAGAATTGCCGCACCGCGTGCGGCGGCCTCGCGGAGACGCTCGCGCACCGCGGCCGCGGCGCGAATATCCAGACCCCGAGTCGGATTCTCCGCCACAATAATCGAAGGTCCGTCGCTCAGTTCGCGAGCGAGCACCAACTTCTGCTGGTTTCCGCCCGAGAGATCACTTGCGCGAGCATCGATGGAGGATGCGCGAACATCGTATTCGCTGGCCAGCACAATCGCCCGGTCGCGCAGGCGCATCCAGTTCATACGTCCGCGCCGCCGTCCGGCACCTTTCAGCGCAAGATTCTCGGTGAGCGAGAACCCCAGTATCAGCGCGTCCCGTAGCCTGTCCTCCGGAATGAGCGACGTCGTCCCGCCGCGCCAAACCGTGCCGCGGGTAGCTTCCATTCGACCGGCGACAATCCGGAGTAGCGCCTCATGACCGGAGTTCTCCAATCCCGCCAGCCCGACAATCTCATGCGCCCGTACCTCGAGATTGGCATCAGCCAGGCGTACCACGCCATGCGAATCGAGTACAGTCGCGGCAGTCACCTGCAGCCGTAGCTCGCCGCTTGGCGCGCTCGGCACAGAAACCGGCTCCGATGGCGCATCGCCGAGCATCGCCGCGGCGAGTTGCTCCGCGGAGGTTGCTTCCGCCGTGCCTTGATAAACGGTGCGTCCGTACCGAAGGACGGTGACATCGTCCGCGGACGAAAGAGCTTCTGACAGCTTGTGCGTGATGAGGACGACCGAGCCACCCCGAACCGCGAACCGTCGCAACAACTTCAGCAGCTCACGCGTTTCGCTCGGCGCGAGGACCGCGGTGGGTTCGTCGAGGATGAGAATCGCGGCGTTTCTATCGAATGCCTTCAGGATCTCAAGCTTCTGTTGAGCGGAGATACTGAGCGATCCCGCAAGAGCAGTCGGATCGATCGTCAACTGCGCTTCCTCGGCGAGAGTACGCAAACGCGCGCGGGCTGCACCGGGCGAATAGAGACCATGACCGCCCAGCGCGATATTCTCCGCGGCTGTCATCGCCGGTACGTTCGTGAAATGCTGATGTACCATTCCTATGCCCGCGCGGATGGCATCCGCGGGCGATTGGAATCGTACCCTTCGTCCGTCGAGCACAATTTCGCCGGCGTCCGGCTGAAGGAGTCCGAAGGCGAGACGCATGAGCGTCGTCTTTCCAGCGCCGTTCTCGCCCAGGAGCGCATGTATTTTTCCGGGCCGCACTGTAAATGAGGCGCGGTCGAGCGCTCGTGTGCGCCGGAAATCCTTTACGATTCCTTCCAGACGGAGCTCAGGAGCGCGTCGCGACCGTGGGCTCGACGGCCCGTCACTCATAATCCTGTCGGCGCCTCGAGGAACCGAGCTTCGACGCCGAACTCGCTCGCCACATACTCGCCGAGGGCGCGCACGCCGAACGTTTCAGTTGCATAGTGGCCTGCATAGACGACGACCATGCCCAGGTCGCGGGCCTGCACGGCGGTGTGATGCGGGCCCTCGCCGACGATCAGCGTATCAAGACCTCGCTGGGTGGCTTCGCGAATCGTGTCGCTATCGGCGCCGGCGCCCGTGCATATGGCCCAGTGGCGGGTTCGGCGCTCGCCGTCGAACGGAGTGACCACGACGTCGCCACCAGCTTCGCGCGCCAACTCACGGCAACTCTGGACCAGCGCGCGCGTAGCGACATCCGAGCTTCCGCTCAGACCTACCTCGACGCTTTTGTAGCGCGCGAACCCTGCTGACGGTTCGAGGCCGAGACGGCGAGCGAGAAGGATGTTGTTCCCGAGCACCGGATGCATGTCGAGCGGTAGGTGCGCGGAGTAAACCGCGATGTCGTGCGTGATGAGATCTTTGTAACGGTCATATGCAACGCCAGTCACTGGCTGCAGCCCACTCCAGAACATCCCGTGATGCACGAGAAGCATCTGCGCGCGAGCGGCGACTGCTTCGCGCACGGTGTACGAGGAGAAATCCACCGCCGTGGCTACGCGCTGGACGTCGCCTCGGCTGGAGAACTGTAGCCCGTTCAGCGCCGTAGGATAGTCCGGGATCTCCGACGTACGAAGCAGTGCGTCCAGTCGCGCGGCTATGGATTCGGCTCGCGGCATCGTGACCGGCGCCTAACGAACTCCGGGTGCGCGCGCGCGCAGCGGCGAGAACTTGTTGGCAGCGATCAGTGCACGTGCCGAGTCGACAGCGCGCCGCGTCGCACTCGGAATGCGCGAGCTCAAACGAGGGTTGAGAACGAGGTCTACGACCTGCTCGCGCATACCCAACTTTATGATTCCAGGCGTAAAAGTGTGGTTCCGGACTTGTCGCGCCACGATGAGAAAGGCGTGAGGTAGGTCGATGGCTACGCTTCCTAACGTTACTTCGGGCGCGATGTCGTTCTGGTTCGAGTTGGTGCCAAATACGTACGCACCTGTCGCTTCGCGGACTGCCTGAAATATTCCGAGTCCAGCGGCGTCCGCATTCTGAAAGATCACGTCGACACCGCTTGCCAGTTGAGCGAGCGCTTGCTCCTTGCCCGCACTGACATCGTCCCAGTTGCCGATGTACGCGGTGACGACCTTGGCTGCGGGGTTTACGCTGTGGACGCCCTCCTGGAAAGCAAGAAAGCTTTCGCGGACCGGCGGCAGCTCCGTGCCACCGATCAGACCAAGTCGATTGGTGTGCGTCACCGCGCCAGCGATCATGCCCGCGAGGTAGGAAGGTTCGGCGAAGCCGAAGACCATGCCGCTCACGTTCCCACCAGAGGTATTGCCGGACGTCACCACGTACTGCGTTGCTGGATACGATGGCGCTACGGCGCGCGCTGCGTCCTGGAACTCGAAGCCATGCCCGAAGACGAGATCAAAGTGCTGGTTTCCGTACTGGCGGAAGTTTTCCTCGAATTCGGCAGGAGTCTTGGTTTGGATGTGGCTGATCTGTGCGCCGAGTGAGTCACGGATTCGAAGCAGGCCTTGGTAAGCGCCGCCGTTCCAGGACTGGTCGGAAATTGCACCGGGGGTAAGTAAGGCGACCTTAAAGTTCGCGGTCTTTGTGGAATCGACCGATTTGGCCGGCCGCTCCGAGCAACCGACGAGCGCGATAACAACTAGGGCCAATATGTGGAAGACAGTGGAAAAACCGCCAGACCAATGTCGGAAGTAGCGCGTAAGTTCCGAGGTATTAATCACTTGCCGTGTTGTGGAATAAACACTTCTGCGGTAGGGTATTTTTCGGCGGTAGCCAATCGGCCAAGGCACATAAGAGTCTTAGCAATGACCTGATGATGTCGCCATCATGTTTCGAAATCTGCCCGTCGTTGCGGCAATATTAGGCCCATGAGGCGTTCCAGATCGTCGGCGGAATAGAATGAGATGCGAACCCCACCGGTCGCTTCGCCGCGCAACTCAATCTGGATGTCGGTCTGAAGGTAGTGTCTGAGCTCGTCTTCGAGTTGTCGCGCCATTGTCGCCCACTTGCCTCCTGCGGTATCAGATCTGTCCCTCGGGGGCTTGTCACCTTTTTCGCGCGTCTTTCTAACGATCTCCTCGGCTTGGCGCACGTT
>DATEPP010000128.1:0-7486 GCA_035273165.1 Gemmatimonadaceae bacterium | reverse complement strand
TCACCGATGACGAGCTCGAAGAGCTTGATCTTCTGGTCGAGGAGCCGGAGCACGTGCGCTTCGACCGTCTCGCGCGCGGCGAAGTTGATGATGTGCGCCTCGCGCGTCTGGCCGATGCGATGGATGCGGCCGATGCGCTGCTCAACGACCATCGGGTTCCAGGGGAGCTCGTAGTTCACGAGGCAGTTGCAGAATTGCAGGTTCAAGCCTTCGGTGCCAGCGCGCGTCGCCACGAGCACCGCGTCGGCGTCTTCCTTGAAGGCGGCGAGCTTTTTCGCGCGCTCGCTCATCGACAAGGAGCCGGAGTAGACGATCGGCTTTCTGCCGTGCTGTCTGACGTGATCGGCGATGAGCTGCAGCGTAGGCAGATGCTCGCTGAAGACGATGACTCGCTCACGATGCTCCGCGAGAATCTGTCCGAGCTGCTGCAGCTTCGCGTGGGTGGTGACGCGACGCGCGTCTGCGGCGAGCTCGCGTGCCCGCATGCGGAACTCGGGTGTAATGAGCTCGCCCTGCGACAGCTTCTCGAGCGAGTCGGCGAGAGCGACCGACGACGAGCAGAGGCGCTGGGAGAGGCGAATGAGCTCGAGCTGCAGAACGCCCTTTCCGCTGCGGCGTTTGCGGCGCCGGCGGTCCTGCGCCACCTCTTCCTCACTCGGCGTGACGAAGCCTTCGCGATAGAGGTCGCGGAGGAATGCCGCCGTCTTGCCGTAGAGGGCTGCCTCCTTCGGCGTGAGCTCGATCGATGGATGTGACGGGCGACGAGGCGGAAGCTCGAGCGCCATCGCGACGCTCGAGCGGCGCGTCCGGATCATGACTTCAGCGGTGAGGTCTCGCAGCGCACCAACATTCCGCGGCTTTCGCTTGTCACCGGGGGCAATGTGCTTGAGCCTGAACTCCTGCCAGGTGCCGAGCTGGCCGGGTCGGAGCAGGGTGACAAGATTGTACAGCTCGCGCAGATCGTTCTGCAGCGGTGTCGCCGTGAGCAGCAGCAGATAGTTGCGATCGAGCTTTTGAATGAACTTGTAACGCGCCGCCGTGTGGTTCTTGACCTTGTGCGCTTCGTCGATGATCACGAGGTCCCATCGCTGGCGCAGGATCACTCTGGCGTGACGCTCGGTGATGGCGCGGTCGTAGGAGATGATCGCTTTCGTGACGCGCCGCCAGTCGTCGGGATCGGTCGGCGTATCGAAGCGCTCGAAGAACTTGCTCTCGAGCTCTCCCTGCCACTGGGTCACGAGTGACGCGGGCGTGAGGATCAACACGCGGCGCGCGAGACCGCGAACGGTGAGCTCCTTGAGGATGATTCCCGCTTCGATCGTCTTGCCGAGCCCTACCTCGTCCGCGAGAATCGCTCGTCCGCCCATGTGGCGAAGAACGGTGCGCGCCACCTCGATCTGGTGTGGCAGCTCCTTGATGGTATTCGCGTCGAGGGTGATCAAGCGATCGAAGCCAGGCGCGAGCGCGATCCGTTCCGCTTCGCGGCGCAGCGCGGCCCACTCCGGAAGGCTCGGTGCCTCACCAAGCTGACTTGTGAACGCGGCAAGCGAGCGCTCGTCGACTGTCCAGAGATCCAACTTTTCTGCCGTGGCGCTCATCTGCTGCTGAACCATCACCGGAAGGGGCAATCTATATGACTCGGCGAGCGACCTCTGGGTGACAAATCTGGCTTCTTCCGGGATTCGGGATAACCCTTTGGGGGCCGCCCAGACCGGAAGGGACTTCGGTCGCATATCGGGCGTCGGAAATTGTACGCGAATGCCGCGAATTTTTGCGAATTGCTCCTCGGCCGTGACAGGTCCATGCGCAACGAGCCGAGAAGTCTTTGTGAACTGCACACCGATCACAACTCAGGCGTCCTGAGGCTCTCCCGAGGTCTTTCCAAAGACTGGTCGTCCGGGCTCGTTGATGGAGGAGCTCTCTCGGCGCCTGGTGCGATTCGCGCCCTGGTTCGCGTGATTCGCGTCCAAAAAGCTCTGGGCTCTCCGTAGCGCCCACGACGCCCACGTTTCTCCCCGTCTTCCCGGAAGAGCCCAAATCCGCGGGCTGTCACAAGCGGTGGGTGCGCTCCGTCTCCTATTCGAATGCAGACGAACGTCATTCGCGGAGGATAGGAGAAGTGCATCTTCATCGATCGACCGCCGGACAAGGCGCGGTGCGCAGCCAGGAGACGGCCGCGCAGCGATTCTATCAGGATCTGTTAGGCGGACGTCAGGTCTGGCCAACCGGGCGTCGCGCAATTGGCAGGCTCTATTTCCTGTTCGAACAGCATATCGTCGAGGTCGGCCCGGTTCGCAGCGACGTAGAGCCGTTCGAGCTGGCGGTGGATTCACCGCACGACGTGGCAGCGAGGTGCTGGGACGCGGGATACACCGTTCGGCTGCTCGCGAGCGAGCCGCGAGGGGCGTTGGCGGTGGTCGATCCATTCGGCCGCGCCATCCAACTGAGGTCACGGCGACCGTCAGCCGCGTTAGGCTATGTGGCGGGACAAGCCGGATGAGCACGCGGATCGTGGTGTTGGGTGGCGGCTTCGGCGGGGTAACGGTCACGCGAGAGCTGGAGCGGCTCACCGAGAACGGTGGCGGCGACGTCGAGCTGACACTCGTGAGCCGGAATAACTTCTTTGTGCTCACGCCACTGCTGTTCGAGGCGTGCTCGGGAGTGCTCGAGCTTCGTCACTGCGCGCAACCCATCCGGCCCGCGCTTCGTCGTGCGCAGTTCATCGAGGCGGCCGTGAACGGTGTCGACGTCGAACGGCGGCTCGTCAACGCTGTCGCTCCCGGGGGACGCCAGTTCGAGCTCCCGTACGATCACGTGATTGTGGCGCTCGGCGCAGCGACCAATCTCCGCCTGATCCCCGGCTCCGAGAGCGCGTTCACGTTCAAGAGCGTCGCCGATGCGCTCCGACTCCGCAATCACCTGATCGAGCGCTTCGAGCGCGCCGATGTCGAGCACGAGGCGCGTCGTCGCCGCGCATTGCTCACCGTCGTCATCATCGGCGGCGGCCTCGTTGGCGTCGAGTTGTTAGGCGAGCTCACCGCGTTCGCGGACGACATCCTGCGCTACTATCCGCACATTGCCCGGGAGGAGGTGCGCTTTCACCTCTTCGAGGCCAATGCCCGCATCCTTCCCGAAGTCGACCCGAAGCTCGCGGCACCGGCGACGCGCGTGCTGCTGCGGCGCGGAGCGGACATCCGCACCGCCACCCCAGTGCGCATGCTGGAGCCGGGACGCGTCCATCTTCAGAATGAAGTCATCGACGCGGACACGATCGTGCTCGCGGCAGGCATCGTGCCGAATGCGACCGCGGCAGGCATCGAGGTCCAGCGCGACGGACGCGGAAGAATCGCCGTGGATGGAGCGATGCGCAGCGTGAGCCACTACGGCGTCTGGGCGCTTGGCGACTGCGCGGCGATTCCAGACTCGGCAGGAAGCTTCTATCCCGCGCTCGCGCAGCACGCGGTCCGCGAGGCGCGCCAGCTCGCGCGAAATGTCGTCGGCGTCATTGCAGGGCGTGCCCCGGTGCCGCTCGACTTCACGCCGCTCGGCACGATGGCATCGCTCGGGCACCATAGCGCCGTCGTGCAGGCGTTCGGGATTCGCCTAACGGGGTTTGTCGCCTGGTGGATGCGGCGCACGTATTACCTGTTTCAGATGCCGCGCTGGGATCGACGGCTCCGGATGATTCTGGATTGGACGGTGGCGCTCGTCTTCCGACCCGACATCACGAAGGTCGATGTCGTCGGAGTCGATGAGGGGGACGGTGTGTCTCCGGTTCCATCGAGCTCCCGCGAACGGCGGATAGCCTAACGCGTCGAAAGAGACATTCACACTCTGGAGGCAGTACCGATGGTTCATCTCCTGTTGCTCTTTCTTCACGTCACCGCGGCGATGGGAATCGTGGCGGGGCTCGGGATCGAGGGAGCGGTGCTCGTGCGGGTGCGTGCGGCCCGCACCACTGCCGAGGCGCGCGACGCACTCGGGAGCACGCGCTATCTTCAGCGCCTCATGGGACTGAGCATGCTCACCGCGATCGTGACCGGGATCTACCTCGCGACGGCGTACTGGGGCTGGCGCGGGGCGTGGATGGGCATGGCAATGCTGACGATCGTCGCGATTGCGGTCGTCGGCGGATTGATGACGGGACGTCCAACGAAGCGGTTGATGCGCGCCACCGACAAGGCGCTCGGTACCGATGAGATCGTCGCGGTGCAGGGGCAGCTCAGCATGTCGTACGTGATTCGTCTCGTACTCTTTCTCGGAATCGTTTTCCTCATGACTACAAAGCCGACGTCGGGGCCGAGCGCGCTCCTCGTGGTCCTCGTCGCGGCAGCCGGAGGCGTCGCAGCGGGACTCCCGGTGGCTCGCATGCGCGGTGCGCAGGGTCATCCAGAAACCTCGACGTAGGAAGTCAGGTAGTATTGAGTGTGGTGCGATCAGCACCCACCAACGCTGAACTTCCCGCGGCCGTGTACTCCACCTGTCTCTTCTGCAACCAACCGCTCGGCACGAACTCGATGTTCGAGTCGTTCCCGATCGGGCGCCGGCTCGCGTTCGACGCGACGAAGGGGCGGTTGTGGGTCGTCTGCCGGAAGTGCGAGCGGTGGAATCTTTCTCCGCTCGACGAGCGGTGGGAGACGATCGAAGAGGCCGAGCAACGCTACAGTGAGACGCGACGGCGCGTCGCCACTGCGCAGATCGGACTCGCGCGCCTGTCGGATGGGACCGAGCTCGTTCGCATCGGCGAGCCGCTGCGCCCCGAGTTCGCGTCGTGGCGCTACGGGGATCAGTTCGGGCGCCGGCGCCGGCGTCAGATACTCATCGCGGGTGGCGGCGTTGCCGCGCTCGGCGCTCTGGTGATCGGGGGTGCGACGATGGGTATCTCGATCGGCGGCTTCGGGTGGGCGCTCTCCCAATTCGGCCGGGTGCTCGTGCAGGGCTCGGACGAGACGATCGTCGCCACGGTGCGCACCGACTCCGGCGAGAGGCTTCCCGTTAGGCGGCGGCACCTCGCGGAGACGATGATCTCGCGCGGCAGCGACGGCACCCTCGCGCTCGACCTGCGTTACAAGAATGGTCAATCACGATTCGAGGGCCCGGAAGCGCTGCGCATCGCGTCGCTCGTCGTGCCGAAGGTGAATCGCTTCGGTGGCTCGCGGGACACGGTGGCGGCGGCGGTATCACACATCGAGGCCGTCGGTGGGCCGGAGCGCTACGTCGAGCAGGTCGCGAAGCGTGGAGAGGTTCTGACCGCGGTGCAAGGGAAGCGACACCGCTTCGGGCGCAAGGGTAGAGTCGGTAAGACGGGCCTGTACGGCCTAACGGTGGTCGAGCGACTCGGCCTCGAGATGGCGTTGCACGAGGACGCGGAGCGCCGGGCGATGTCCGGCGAGCTGGCGCTGCTCGAGGCGGCGTGGCGCGACGCGGAAGAGATCGCGGCGATCGCCGACGACATGTTTCTTCCGGAGAGTGTAAAGTCGTCGATGGAGCGGCTGAAGGGAGAGTAGAATTCGTCGGTGGCAAGGTCGAACGTCCCTTCTCTCACCGACGATCGAGGTCCACATGCCGGAGCCGACAACTGCCGCGAGCTATCCGTACTCGACGCACCTCAACGTCCTGTTCGACGCGATGGAGACAATCGGGGATTCGTTGTACCCCGCGGCGTCGTACACCGTACGCGAGCGCCGGAACGCACGGTGATCCTGATGGTGGAGACGGCGAACGTGGTGCCCACTGGCGATTGATCGCCGTCGTCGGCATGCGTAGCGACGAGGGTGCACTCTGAGTTAGGATAGAGCCACCGCTCGCCGAGGGATGATTGCCGTGCGCATCACACCACCGGGTGAATCGGTCGTCGACCGATTTCTCCGCTACGTCCGGATCGACACACAGTCGAGGGAAGGGGAGAGCACGACGCCGAGCACGGAGACGCAGTGGACTCTGGCGCGGATGCTCGCCGAGGAGCTGAACGCGCTCGGTGCCGCGGAGGTGAGGGTCAGCGAGCACTGCATGGTCTACGCGACCATCCCCTCGAACCTGCCTAACGAGGACGCAGCCGGCGTGCCGGTCATCGGCCTCCTCGCGCACGTGGATACGTCGCCCGCGCTCAGCGGCGCGAACGTGAAGCCGGTGATTCATCGCGACTACCGCGGCGGCGACATCGTGCTTCCGGGCGATCCGAGCCAGGTGCTGACGGTGGCGCAGAATCCGCTGCTGGCGACGCTGATCGGGGACGACATCATCACCACCGACGGCACGACTCTGCTCGGCTCCGACGACAAGGCCGGCGTGGCGGCGATCATGACGCTCGTCGATCTCCTCGCGCGAAACCCGGCCATTCCCCACGGAACGATCAAGGTGGGATTCACGGCAGACGAAGAGATCGGCACCGGCATCGACAAGTTCGACGTGGAGAGCTTCGGCGCGCAGTTCGCCTACACCGTCGACGGCGGCGAGCTTGGCGAGATAAGTGACGAGACGTGGAGCGCGCGGCTCGCGACGATCATCTTCGGCGGCAAGAGCACGCATCCGGGGACGGCGAAGGGCGTCATGGTCAACGCCATTCATGGCCTGGCGCATTTCCTGGCGCGGCTGCCTAACGACATGCTACCCGAGACCACCGAGGGACGCGTTGGATTCTTGCACCCGTACACGGGCGTGATGGATGTGGAGGAGTCGAGCGTCAAGGTGCTGCTCCGCGACTTCGACGTGACTGGGCTCGAGGCGAAGGAGGCGCTGTTGCGGAGGCTCGCCGAGCAGACCGAGCGCGCCTGCCCCGGGTTGCGCGTGCGTGTGGACGTGAAGGAGCAGTACCGGAACATGAACGACGTGCTTCGGCACCATCCGGAGCTCACGGAGAACGCGTTGGAGGCGGCGCGTCGTGCCGGCGTGCAGCCGTTCACGCGGCCCGTGCGTGGCGGCACGGACGGATCGAAGTTGACGTTTCGCGGCCTGCCCTGCCCGAACATCTTCACCGGGGGCCACAACTTCCACGGGAAGCTCGAGTTCAACTCGCGTCGCGGACTCGAGAAGACGACGGAGACGCTCCTGCACCTGGTCCAGATCTTCGTCGAGCGTGCGCATGAACGGATGACGGCGACGACGACCGCCGACGCGACATGAGCCGGTCCCCGGCGGCCGCGCGCGCGGCGATCGTGCTCGCTCTCATCGCGGCGCCGGCGGCGCGCGGGCAGAGCAGCGATTGCAACGCCGAGACGAAAGAGCCGGTCGTCCAACTCGACCTGCCGGGCCGTCCGTTCGAGCCAACGATCTCGACGGACGGATGCTGGCTTTTCGTCACGCTGACGCAGGCGGACGATGCCGCCGGTCCTGGCGTGGCGGTGGTGCGCCGCGCTGGTGGCACGCTCTCGGTCGTGCGCCGGGTGTCGCTCCAGGGTAGTCCCACGGGGGCCGTGCTGACCCATGATCAGAAGTTGCTCATCGTCGCGGACGGCGGCTATCTCGCCTTTCTCGACGCGCCACGGCT
>DATEPP010000127.1:0-8001 GCA_035273165.1 Gemmatimonadaceae bacterium | reverse complement strand
GCTCGTTGCGCATGGACTTGTCACGGCCGAGGAGCGATTCGCAAAAATTCGCGTCATTCGCGTCCAAAGAGCTCTGGCCTCTCCACGCGAGACCATTCCCCTCGCACTCCCGAAATTCCCCGAAGAACCCTTATTTGGAGTCGCGCCCGCTGCGCGGGCGCTCCCGCTCCTCTTTCGCCGCTGGCTCCGCAACAAGCGCCAGCCACCGATGATCTGGACTCAGTGCTAGTCGGGAAATTCGGCGAAGTCCAAGCTCTCCAAGTTCCACGAGCTTGGACCAATTCCCTTTCCCGTCCCTCCCCCGCCAAAGCCAGAGTGCCGTTCCCGAAGCCGTGATTGCCACTGCGGGGCGTACCCAGACGACGTAGTCCGCCCCAGGCGGCATGCGTACCAGCGGCATGGCCGTCGTCCGCCGCCCGGCGCCCGAGCCGCGAACGTCGACCGCCATTAGCACCCAGGAACTGTCCGCCATTCGTTGCACGAACGAGAAGCCACCCCCGTTGGGCAGCGGAAGGAGCGACCGGCCGACGTCCCGCGCTACGGTGTCGATTCTGCCGCCGCGAGTGTCGGCGACGACGAGCGCGTTGGGCCGCCCGAGGAGGAACATCGCGATCGTCGTGGAATCCACCCACGCGTGGTAGCCGACGGGCTTGATCGCCTCGAACACGACGCGCGGGTCGCTCCCGTCGAGGCGAAAGCTCCAGAGTCGTTGCGTCGAATCGGGCTCGACACGGATCACGGTGAACCGCGTCCCGTCGCCGTACACAGTCGCCGAATACTCGCTCTCGGGGGTGCTCGTTATGCGTCTCGTGGACCGGGTAGCCAGATCGTAACGGTAGATGTCCGCCTGGGCGTCTTCCCGGACCGACGTGAAGAGCACGGATTTCGAGTCCGGCGTGAACGATGGCTGGTTATCGTAGCCCGTCCGATGCGTGATGTTTGCCGGTCGTCCGATCGCGGGCTTGTCGTTCTGGATCCGGATCGGCACGAGGAAGATGTCCGTCGACGGCGGAGCGGCCTGCGCGGCCAGCGTCGTTCCCATCACGGAGAACCCAACGAGCGCGATCGATGATACGAACTTGCTCATGGCTCACTCCATCTCGAGGAGCAGCGCACCCTTCTCGACGGCGGTGCCGGGGCCGACGAGAACCCGTTTGACCACCGCGGCCGTGGCGGCGCGAAGCTCGTTCTCCATCTTCATCGCTTCCATCACGACCAATCCCTGCCCGGCCTGCACTTGTTCACCCTCTCGGACGTTCACGCGCACAATCAGGCCAGGCATCGGCGCGACGAGAGGGGCCGGTCCAGCGGGCTTCGCCGTGGCTGCGGACAGCTCGCGAATGGCGCGCGTGCGCTCGTCGAGAGCTTCGACCTCGAAGCGAAATCCGTCGACCCAGAGCGTGTAGCGCCCGCGCGTCTCCCCCGGCCGCACCTGAACGCGGTGTATCTGCTCGCCGATGGTGAGCATCCGCAGCGGTGTCGCCGAACCATCGAGCTCGAGAATGCGGGCGTTCGAGCTGGTCTCGCCCACGCGAACGCCCTCGCGATCGACCTCGATCTCGAACGGCGCACCATTGACAGTAACGCTGTACTTCATGCGGCGACCGCCTCGAGTTCACAGACAGTTTCCACGTGCGCCGTCTGCGGAAACATGTCGAAGGTCTCGACGGATACGAGCCGGTAGCTGCGGAGACGCGCAAGGTCCCGAGCCAGCGTTGCCGGATCACAGCTGACGTAGACGAGGGCTCGAATCCCTTTGTGCTGCGCCTCGAGCGCGCGCGTAACGCGCTCGTGCAATCCTACACGTGGCGGGTTGAGGATGACGAGTTCCGCGGGCAAGGCTTTCGTCAACACATTCTCGACGCGACCGATGACGCTGCGCGATCCCGCTGGAAGCCGTGATGCGCAGAGATTCGCTGCCTCGCGATCGACCTCGATCGCGGTAACACGGATGCCTAACGCGGCGAGCGCGGCAGCCGTCTCCCCAGTGCCCGCGTAGGCGTCGACGACGCTTCGGGGTTCTCGCGCGCTGACGCGATCGACCACGTAGCGGTGGAGCGCGGCACCTACCAGCTCGTTGACCTGGCCGAAGGAGGTCCCGGCGGCCGCCGGCCGCCGCTCGAAGAGCGTCGTGGCGCCGCCTCCATCGGGTGCCCACCAGAGCGAGCTTGCGCGCGGCAGCCGAGTGAAGAATGCCTCAGCGTTCGACCACTCGCTGCCGCCGCGGATCAGAACCACGATCTCGTCGCCCGCGAGCCGCACCGTTCCCCGAAGTTCCTCCGCGTTCGGGAGAAGCTCGGCCGCAGCCATAATCTCACGCCACGTCGCGACGACGCGTTCGTCGGTGATGGGGCAATCCTCGAGCTGAAAAACGGCTGCCGGATCGTCGTAGGGGTGAAGACCCATCGTCCATCGGTCCGGGGACCGCCGCATCGCCAGCGTGAGCTTGTTTCGGTAGCGCCACTGTTTCTCGCTGGGTCGGATCGCGGGGAGAGACACGTCGGCTCTTGCGATCCGCTGCAGCGAATCGCGAACGACGATCCGCTTTGCTTCGAGCTGCGCCTCATAGCGGATGTGCTGCAACTGGCAGCCGCCACAGTGGTCGACGACGTAATGGCGGCACGGCGGAGCGATCCGGTCGGCGGAGGGCTCGACCACAGATTCCAGTGTTCCTCGCGCGAAGCGCTTGACGGAGTCGAGTCGGACGAGGGCTAGGTCTCCCGGCGCCGCGCGCGGAACGAAAACCACCAGACCTTCGCTTCGTCCGACACCATCTCCGCCGGCCGCGATTGAGTGAACCCGCAACTGGATGACGTCCGTCGCCGTCGGCGCGGTCATCGCAGTCCCTCATGGCGCGCTGCCCGCTTCCAAGCGCCGACGGTGGCGGTTGGGACGCCGGCAATTGCATTGCTCGCCGAACGCGGGGCGGACCGCTCACGATCGGCGAGCAGCGCAGCGGCGACAGCGGCAATCTCCCGCAGCGCGTCCGGCGGCGTAGCGTCGAGCAGCGACGGAAGCCGTCGCTCGAGCCATTGAATCTCGATCGCACCCTGTCGGAACTCCTCGTCTTCCATCACCCGGAGATGAAAGTCCCGTGATGTCTCCACGCCGTCGATCACGAGCTCCGACAGCGCGCGGTGCATCCTTGCAATCGCGAGCTCGCGGGACGGCGCCCAGACGATCAGCTTCGCCAGCATCGGATCGTAGTGCAACGTCACCTCGCTGCCGCTTTCGATCCCGCCGTCCCAGCGGACGCCCGGCCCACTGGGGAGATGGAGATATCGGACGCGGCCGGTCGACGGGAGGAAGCCATTCGCGGGATCCTCACTCGTTATGCGACACTCCATCGCCCAACCGCGCGGAACGATCTCTTCCTGCTTGAACGGCAGGCGCTCGCCAGCCGCGACGCGCAGCTGCCACTGCACGAGATCCAATCCGGTCACGAGCTCGGTGACCGGATGCTCCACCTGGAGCCGCGTGTTCATCTCCAGGAAGTAGAAGTCATTGTTCGTGTCGAGCAGGAATTCACAGGTCCCGGCATTCACGTAGCCGGCGGCCGCCGCGGCGCGAACGGCCGTCTCGCCCATGCGCCGTCGCAAGTCGGGCGTCACCGCCACGCTCGGCGCCTCCTCGATCATCTTCTGATGCCGGCGCTGGACGGAGCACTCGCGCTCGTTGAGCGACAACATGGTGCCGTGCTGGTCGCCCAGCACCTGGATCTCGACGTGGCGCGGCCCGACGATGTACTTCTCGACGTAGACGGCGTCGTCGCCAAACGCGGCCTTTGCCTCGCGGCGCGCCGTTTCCAGCGACGATCCTAACGACGAGGCCTCGCGCACAACACGCATCCCCTTGCCGCCCCCGCCTGCCGCGGCCTTGAGCAGTACGGGATAGCCGAAGCGCTCGGCAACGGCATGTGCGTCGGCCTCGTCACGGAGAGGCTCCGTCGTCCCCGGCACAACCGGAACGCCCGCGGCAATTGCCAATTGGCGGGCGGCCGTCTTGCTGCCCATCGCTGCGATCGCCTCGGCCGGTGGGCCGATGAAGACGAGCCCCGCATCGCGGACCGCGCGCGCGAACCACTCCCGCTCCGAGAGAAAGCCATAGCCGGGATGAATCGCTTCCGCACCCACTCGCAAGGCAGCGTCGACGATGCGGTCGCCCTTCAAATAGCTCTCCGCGGACGGCGCCGGCCCGATGTGCACCGCCTCGTCCGCCGCGCGCACATGGGGCGCTCGCGCATCGGCATCGCTATAGATCGCGACGGCGCGAATGCCGAGCTCATGACAGGCACGGATGACGCGCAGGGCGATCTCGCCACGATTGGCGATGAGAACTTTAGAAAACATGTGGCGAGTGGCGAGTGGCGCGTGGCGAGTGAAGAGCTTCCGACAAAAGGAAACACGTTCGGAGGCTCTCGCCACTCGTCACGCGCCACGCGCAACTACAATGGAATATTCCCATGCTTCTTCGGCGGATTCGTGTCGCGCTTCGACTGGAGTGTCTCGAGCGCGTCGATGAGGCGGGGGCGTGTGTCGCGGGGATCGATGATGTCGTCGAGGAAGCCTCGGCTTGCGGCGATGTATGGATGCGCGAACTTCTGCCGGTACTCCTCGATCTTCGCTTCCGTCGCCCGCTCCTGGTCGCCGCTCTCGGCGATCTCCTTCCGGAAGAGAATCTCGACCGCGCCCTTGGGCCCCATCACCGCGATCTCCGCCGTTGGCCACGCAACGTTGAAGTCGCCGCGGATATGCTTCGACGACATGACGTCGTACGCGCCGCCGTAGGCCTTCCGCGTGATCACGGTGAGCTTCGGCACGGTCGCTTCGCAGTACGCGAATAGCAGCTTGGCGCCATGCTTGATGATGCCCCCGTGCTCCTGCGCGACGCCCGGTAGAAATCCAGGCACGTCTTCGAAGGTCACGATCGGGATATTGAAGGCGTCGCAGAAGCGAATGAAACGCGCGGCCTTGAGCGACGCATTGATGTCCAGGACGCCGGCGAGCACCGCCGGCTGGTTCGCGACGATCCCGATGCTGTATCCGCCCAGATGCGCAAATCCACAGACGATGTTCGCGCCGAACTCGCTCTGCACTTCGTAGAACACGCCGTCGTCGATGACGCGGCGGATCACCTCGTGCATGTCGTATGGCTTGTTCGGATTGTCCGGAACGACGTCGAGCAACTGCTCATCACGCCGGTCGCGCGGATCGGTCGCCGGCCCGCGCGGCGGGTCATCGAGGTTATTGGACGGAATGAAGCGGAAGAGCTCGCGCATCGCCTGCAGACACGCCGGCTCGGAGTCGAACGCGAAATGCGCGATACCCGACGTGCGAAAGTGCGTGTCGGCTCCGCCGAGGTGCTCCATCGTCACGTCTTCGTGCGTCACCGTCTTCACGACGTTCGGCCCGGTGACGAACATGTAGGAGCTGCCACGCACCATGTAGGTGAAATCGGTGATCGCCGGCGAATACACCGCGCCGCCCGCGCATGGGCCGAGGATGGCCGAGATCTGGGGCACGACGCCAGACGCGAGGGTGTTGCGCAGGAAGATGTCCGCATATCCGCCTAACGATAGAACGCCCTCCTGAATGCGCGCGCCGCCCGAATCGTTCAGGCCGATCACCGGCGCCCCATTGCGCACGGCGAGATCCATGATCTTGCAGATCTTCTCCGCGAACGTTTCGGAGAGTGAGCCGCCGAAAACGGTGAAGTCCTGCGAGAAGACGTACACCAGCCGTCCATCGATGCGGCCGTAACCGGTGACGACGCCATCGCCGTAGATCTTCTGTTCCGCGAGACCGAAGTCGTCCGAGCGATGGACGACGAATCGGTCGAACTCCACGAAGGAGCCGCTGTCGAGCAGGAGATCGATTCGCTCCCGTGCCGAGAGCTTGCCCTTCGCGTGCTGCGCCTTCAGACGCTCCGCTCCCCCGCCCTGCTCCGACTCGGCAATGCGACGCTCGAGCTGCTCGAGTTTCTCACGCATGGTCATGGCGGAAGAATAGCGCGGACGAACACGGACACAAAACGACCCACGCGGACTGCTTTCGTCCGCGTGGGTCGCCGTTGGTCAGGACCGACGCTTTCCGGTCGAGCTGTCAGATCTCCGGCGGCGGAATGTCGATGCTGCCGTAGCCGTCGTCGTGCGTGTCGTCCATCGGGATGATCTCCGACGGCTTTTCAGGACGCGGCGGCTGATCCTCCGGAATGTTCGTCACGGCGAGGACGATCCGACGATGAATCGGATCCACCTCGAGCACGCGCATCTCGAGATTCATCCCCTCGTACACGACATCAGCCGGACTGGCGACCTGCTTGCCCGTCGTGCTGAGCTGCGAGATCGGCACGAAGCCCTCGATGTCGTTGCCGATGTCGACGACGACGCCCTTGTCCATCAACCGGACGACCTTGCCCGCGAGATCGGTTCCCACGGGGTACGTCTCGCCGATGCGGAGCCACGGATCCTCTTCGGCCTGCTTGAGGCCGAGCGAGATCCGCTTGTTCTCCGAGTCGATGTTGAGAATCACTACATCGACCGTGTCGCCCTTCTTCACGACTTCCGACGGATGCTGAACGCGCTTCGTCCAGCTCATGTCGGAGATGTGAATGAGGCCGTCGATACCCGGCTCGATCTCCACGAAGGCGCCGAAGCTCGTGAGGTTGCGGACCTTGCCCGAGATCCGCGTACCAACCGGATACTTGAGCGGCAATACCATCCACGGATCCTGCTCGGTCTGTTTCATACCGAGCGAGATCTTCTCTTCGTTCGGATCGACCTTGAGCACCACCGCCTCGATCGTCTCGCCAATCGAGACGAGCTTCGAGGGATGCCGCACGTTCCGCGTCCAGCTCATCTCGCTGATGTGGACCAGGCCTTCGATACCCGGCTCGAGCTCGATGAACGCACCGTAGTTGGTGATGGAAACGACCTTCCCCGTGACGCGCGTACCGACGGGATACTTCTCGGCGACGTCCTTCCACGGATAACTCTGCAGCTGCTTGAGGCCGAGCGAAATGCGCTCGCGCGTCCAGTCGATGTCGAGAACCTTGACCTCGAGCTCCGCACCGATCGAAACGAGCTCTGACGGATGCGAGATGCGGCCCCACGACATGTCCGTGATGTGGAGCAAGCCGTCGACGCCACCGAGATCGATGAACGCACCGAAGTCGGTGATGTTCTTGACGACGCCTTTGCGCACCTGATCCTTCTGCAGCTCCTTCATGAGCTTCTCGCGCTTGCCTGCGCGCTCGTTCTCGAGAATCACGCGGCGAGAGACGACGATGTTGCGGCGGCGCTTGTTGAGCTTGATGATCTTGAACTCGAACTTCTGGCCAAGCAACTCGTCGATGTTCGGTACACGGCGCAGAGCGATCTGCGAGCCGGGCAGGAACGCGTCGACGCCCATCAGGTCCACCACCACGCCACCCTTGATCTTCTTGACGAGGGTGCCTTCCACCGGCTGATCGTTCTCGTACGCGAGTCGGATCTTCTCCCACACGCGCATGAAATCGGCTTTCTTCTTCGAGAGGACGACCGCGCCTTCCTGATCCTCGAGGTGCTCGAGGAGAACCTCGACTTCGTCACCAGGCTTGATCGGCTCGAGGTCCTTGAACTCCTCGCGCGCGATCGTTCCTTCGGACTTGAAGCCGATATCGAGAACGACGGTGGTATCATTGACTGACTGGACGCGAGCCTTGACGATCTCGCCTTCGTCGATGGACGCCATGGAGCCCTGGTACAGCTCCATCATCCGCTCGTAGTCGGCGGAGGTATACTCGTCTTCGTCGTAGAGCTCGGGACGGCGATTGGCAAGCGGACGAAGCTGGCCGCGCACTGCGTCGCGTCGCTCACGCTCCGACAGCGTGCCGGTTGGGGGGTTTGGGGTCTGCAGTTCGGACATACCTGAGGGTGATCTCCTGGAGTCGCGGAAGGTCAGGCTCGCCGCGCCGAGGGTTGAGAGTGTTCTAACAATCTCCGCTCCAGCTGAGGAGCGAACG
>DATEPP010000126.1:0-1177 GCA_035273165.1 Gemmatimonadaceae bacterium | reverse complement strand
AGCGCGCACTGGAGATAGGTCAGTAGCTCGTAACGCGTCATCGAGGCGATGACGTCTCGCTCATCGAAGGTCTCGGCGATCAAGGAACGTCGGGCGTCGAACGCGGACGAGACGTCGGACCCCGTGAGGCGAGCAACGAGCTTCGGATCGACGTACGCCGAGTTGAGCAAGATAGAATCTTCGAGCGACAACGGCAGTAGCGAAGCGGCCTTCTCGGCGCGGTGCCCGGGCAACACGCTGATGCCTCTCGTCGCCAGGGCGCGCAGACTCGTCGGCAGACGCTGGTACGTACCGCGGAGCCGGGCGACATGATAGCGCGGATAACCGCCGAACGATTCGTCCGCGCCTTCTCCGGTGAGAACAACCTTCACGTGTTGCCGCGCCAATCCGCTCAACTCGTACAGCGGAACAGAGTTGGGATGGCTGAGCGGTTCGTCGTGAAAATAGATGAGCCGCTGCAGCACCTGCTCCAGACTTTCGGGGCGTGAGACGACGACATGATGATCCGCGCCGGCCCGAGCCGCGGTGTCACGCGCCAGCGCACTCTCATCCCAGGCGGGATCATCGAATCCGACCGAGAAAGACTGAAAGCCAGACGCGCCGCGCGCGGCGTACGTCGTGACCAGACCGGAATCCACGCCACCGCTGCAGAATGCGCCCAGAGGGACGTCACTGATCAACTGCCCGCGAACCGCAGTCTCCAGCGTCGTGCCGAGCTGCGTGGCCGCTTCGTCGAGAGTGAGCGTCGATTGCTCGAGAGATCGGGACGGGAACCAGTACCGCCTGAGTGTGAGACGCCCCCCCTCCCAGATGCCGACATGGCCAGGCGGCACGCGCATGATGTCTTCGTAGAACGTGCGATCCCACGCCACGTACCGAAACACCATGTATTCCTGCAGGCTGGCGGATCTCAACCCGGGCCTGCGGGCGAGCGCGGGGAAGATACCCTTGATCTCGGAGGCGAAGGCCAGCCCTCCTTCGATCGGCGCGTAGAAGAGCGGTTTGATGCCTAACGGGTCGCGCGCGAGAAGGACTCGCTGCCGCCTCCGATCGTAGAGCGCCAGCGCGAACATGCCGTTGAGCCGACTGACGAAATCGTCACCGTATTCCTCATAGGCATGAACGAGTACCTCGGTGTCGCAACGCGTCTTGAAGATGTGGCCGCGTCCGATGAGCT
>DATEPP010000125.1:0-29305 GCA_035273165.1 Gemmatimonadaceae bacterium | reverse complement strand
TGCTGACATCCCAAATTTGGCATGAAGCCGCCGTGCACCCCCGATCGACTGCTCGTGAATGGCGCATGATAGCGTTCGTGCAGACTGCGCCCCCAATCGACTGCTCGTGAGCGGCGCGCGATAGCGTCCCGACAGTTCCGGCCCCGGGATACAATCCACTAGCAACGCTCAAACGAGCGGTTCCGTCACGCGCGTCGTGTGATCCAGCTTCTCCGGGTTGCGCATGATGCGCACGGCGCGGATTCCCGACTTGTCCACCTCGAGCGTGCACGCGGACACAACCTCTCCCTCCACCAGCCCGAGCAGCGCCGGCTCGCCGTTCAGGTAAGTGACCTGGAACGCGGCATTCGCGGCCTTGCGTCGCACCCCGAGGAGGAACTTCGAAACGTGATCGGCGCCGACGAGCACGTTTCGCGGCGCCAGCGCCTTGCCCCCGCTGTCGGCGGTGAGCACGACCTCCGGCGAGAGGAGCGCGATGAGTCCTTCGGCGTCGTCACGCGTCACAGCCTCGACGAAGCGCTCGAGCAGCCGCCGATGTTCTCCCGGCGCCAGAGCAACGCGCGGCCGGCCGGCGTGTACGCGGTTGCGCGCGCGATGCACCATCTGGCGGACGGCGCTCGGACTCCGCTCGAGAATGCGCGCGATCTCCTCGTACTCCGTGTCGAAGACTTCGCGGAGCAGGAACGCCGCGCGCTCCTCCGGGCGCAGCTGCTCCAGCAGCACCAACAGCGCCACCGAGAGATCCGACGCGAGCTCGACGTGTTCGTTAGGCGCCGGCGTCGTGTCGGCCACATCCGCGATGCTCGTCGCGATCGGCTCGGGCAGCCAGGGGCCGGTGTATTCGGCGCGTTCCTTTCCGAGGCGCCGCAGCTGGTCGACGGCGAGCCGCGTCGTGACGGTGACGAGCCACGCCTCCGGCGACCGAATGGACTCGTGGTCGGCGTCCTGCCAGCGCAGATATGCTTCCTGCACGACGTCCTCAGCTTCGTCATAGTCGCCCAGCATGCGATATGCGAGGCCCAGCAATCGCGGCCGCAGGTCGACGACGTCCTCGGTCGCGCTCGAACGGCGATGGAGTGGAGTAGCAGTCATACTGAATGAGACGGAAACAGCTCGCGTTTGTGACAGGTCGTTCGGTCGGTCACAGGCGAGGCGCGGTCACGTCTAATCAGTATATGGGTTCTTCGGGGAATTTCGGGAGTGTCGGGGCACGGTCTCGCATGGAGAGGCCAGAGTTCTTTGGACGCGAATGACGCGAATTTTTTGGCGAATCGCAGCGTGCGAGGGGAGAAGTCCTCGTTCGACGAGCCGGGACGATCACTCTTTGGAACGACCCTCGGGAGGCACTCGTACTCGAACTCGATGGGTGTGCAGTCACAAAGACCGCTCGGCTCGTTGCGCACGGAGCTGTGCCGACCGAGGAGCGATTCGCAAACATTCGCGGCATTCGCGTACAATTTTTTCACCGCCAAACTGCCATCGAAGGCTGATTCGGTCTGAGTGACCCCACAGGGTTATCCGGGAATTCCCGGAAGAGCCAGTATAGCGAACGCACGTCAGTCATAACGATTCACACACACCTTCATCCCCATGCAGAATACCGAGACGATGTCACCGCCCGCCGCCCAGCAGCAGGCAGCCAACGCAAACCATGCTCATCGGGTGCACGACCCGAGCGTCCTCACCGATGCCCATCGCACCATGCGCGGCCTCGAGAGCTACATGCGCCAGTCGACCCTCGAGAAGCCATTGATCGAGCTCGTCAAGATGCGTGCGTCATACATCAACGGCTGCGCATACTGCATCGACATGCATTCGAAGGACGCGCGTCACGCTGGCGAGACCGAGCAGCGGCTCTACGCCGTCCCCGTCTGGCGCGAGACACCCTTTTACACGCCGCGTGAGCGCGCTGCCCTCGCGTGGACCGAAGCGGTGACGGAGATCTACAAGGGCGGCGTGTCCGACGAGCTGTTCACACTCGCGCGCGAGCACTTCACCGAGCGCGAGCTCGTCGACCTGACGATGGCCGTCGTCGCCATCAACGGCTGGAATCGGCTGGCGATCACCTTCCACGCGCCCGTCGGCACGTACGTTCCTGGCGCGCACGGATAGCAGTTGCGGCGGGATTGATCGTCCCGCCAAACGGCGAGTTCATCACAAGAAGCTGGTCCCCTCACGGGCGGAAGCTCAGCGTACCACGCACACCCCACTGCGCGCTGCTTCCGCCCCGGCATCATGGACACGCTTCAGCAGAATCTCCGCTACGCCCTGCGCACGCTCGCTCGAAATCCCCTCTTCACCACGGCGACCGTTCTCACGATGGCGCTCGGCATCGGCGCCAACCTCGCCATCTTCGCCGTCGTCAACGCCGTGCTCCTGCGGCCGCTGCCCTTCCCGGCGCCCGATCGCCTCGTGCGCATCTTCGACGACGCACCTGGCGCCGGCGCGCACGATCTCGGCATGTCGGTCCCCGAGCTCAACGACCTCGCCGAGCGGTCGGGTGTTTTCACGCAGATCAGCGGTCTGATTCCGGTAAGCACCGCGCTTTCCGGCGGTGACAAGGTCGAGCGCATCGAGTTGCTCGGCACGAGCCCGAACTACTTCGAGCTGCTCGGCGCCAAGGCGGCGCTCGGACGCGTCTACGGTCAGGCCGACTGGCGTCCCGGATTTCTCGATGGCGTCGTCATCAGCGATGCGCTCTGGCGTCGCGACTTCGGCGCCGACCCGAACGTCATCGGCCGTCGCATTCGCGTCGACGAGGATCCGTACACGATCATCGGCGTCATGCCGCCGGAGTTCCGGCATCCGGGCAACACCTCGAACAGCGACGTCGATCTCTGGGGCGCGTCCGGCTTCATGGCGAATCCCTTTCCGTCGCCGCCGATTCGACGCGCCCGATTCCTCCCCGGCGCACTCGGACGATTGAAGCCCGGCGTCTCGGTCGAGGAAGCCCAGCGACGCCTCGACGTCTTCACGTCGCAGCTCCAGAGCGCGTACCCTAACGATTACCCCGCGCAGTTGAAGTGGAGTCTGCGGCTCGAGCCGGCGCAGGCGAGCCTCACCGGCAACGTGCGTCCCCTGCTCGTGCTGCTCCTCGCCGCCGTCGGGTTCGTGCTCCTCATCATGTGCGTCAACATGGCGAGCCTCCTGATCGCACGTGCCTCCACGCGTACGCGCGAGCTCGCGATTCGTCAAGCACTCGGCGCTTCGCGGCAGCGTATCGCTCAGCAAACGCTCATCGAGAGCGCGCTCATCTCTCTCGCGGGTGGCGTCGCGGCGGTAGTGCTGCTCAGCCTCGCGCGCGGCCCACTCCTCGCGATGCTGCCACCCGACCTGCCCCGTGCCGCGGAGATTCACGCCGACTGGAGGCTCGTCGCCTTCGCGCTCGCTCTCTCGATCGGCACCGGGCTCCTGTTCGGGATGATGCCCGCCATCCACGCCGCTGGCATCGATCCCATCCGCGGCCTGAATGAGGGCGGCCGCGGCGGTGGTCAACACGGCGTGCAGCAGCGACGCGTGCGCACAGTGCTCGTGGTGCTCGAGGTGGCGGTGTCGGTCGTTCTCCTCACCGGCGCCGGCCTTCTGCTTCGCAGCTTCGCCGCCGTGATGCGACAGGATCCGGGGCTCGATCCCAACGGTCTCGTTGTCGGCCAGATCTGGGTTCCCGTGCCGAATAACCCCGAGGCGAACCGCTATCTGACGCCGCCGCAGCAGACCGCGCTCGCTCGCCGGCTGCTCGACGCATTCGTTAGGCTGCCCGGCGTGGACGCTGCGGCAGTCGGCACGGCCAACGACGTGCCATTCCTCAATCAGGGCAACGCGTTCCCCTTCTCGCTCCCCGACGAATCCACGACGCAGGACCAGAACCACGCCGCGCAGTTCGGCGCCGTGAGCTCCAACTACTTCGACGTGCTCAAGACCCCGCTCAAGCGCGGCCGAGTCTTCACCGATCATGACGATACGGCAAGCGCCAGGGTCGTCGTCGTCAACGAGGCGTTCGTCAGACAATTCTCGCGCGATCGCGATCCCGTCGGCCGCATGCTACGCGTGGGCCGCGGCATCGACCTCCAGATCGTCGGCGTCGTTGGCGACGTCCGCTACGGCGGCCTCGATCGCCTGCCGGAGCCGCGCATCTACCAGTCGATCCTCCAGCGCGGCGGCGTTACCCTCGCCGTCTTCGTCCGCACTCGCTCGACAGTGCGCACGACGCGCGATGCGCTCATCAAGGCGGTGCACGACGTCGATCCCGAGCTGCCGGTCTTCGGCGTGAGGACGACGGACGAGCTCATGTCCTCGTCGATCGCGCGACGGCAATTCGCGCTGCGGCTGATCTCGATCTTCGCCGTGACCGCACTCCTGCTGGCGGCGCTCGGCATCTACGGTGTCATGACCTACCTCGTCAGCCAGCGCTCGCAGGAGTTCGGCGTGCGGCTAGCTCTGGGCGCCGTACAACGAGACATCGTGCGCCTCGTTCTCGGTCCCGGCCTCGCCCTCGCCGCGGTCGGGATCCTGCTCGGCCTCGGCGCGTCGCTGCTCACGTCGCGCATGCTCGCCGCGCTCGTCTACGGCGTCTCCGCGATCGATCCCGTCACGTTAGGCGGTGTTGCTCTTCTGCTGGCACTCGTGACAGTCGCCGCGTGTCTCCTCCCCGTTAGGCAAGCGACGCGCGTATCGCCGTTGGAGGCATTACGATCCTGATTTAACTGCTTGAGGGCGCTGAGTCCCAAACGGGGGGAGTTCCAAAAAGCGCGGAGTCCCAAACGGCGCGACGTTCCAAAGAGCGCGGAGTTCCAAACGGCGCTGAGTTCCAGAAAGCGCGAGGTCCCAGACGTCGTTAAACGTCGTTTGGGACCTCGCGCCGTTTTGGGACCTCGCGCCGTTTCGGGACCTCGCGCCCTTTCGGGACCTCGCGTCGTTTCGGGACCTCGCGTCGTTTCGCGACCTTTCGTCGCCAATTGCCGGCTTCTCTCGGCCAGATACTCAGGGGCTAGTGACTGCATGTGTCGTCAGTGAGTGGAGTGCGTAGATTCTAGCACACTCTCATGGCGACCGACAATCTGACGCGCGTCCGCGCGATTGCCACGAAACTGCCTGACGTCGAGGAGGGCACGACCTTCGGCTTTCCCGCCTTCAAGGTCAAGGGCAAACTGCTCGCGTGGTTCCCGAAGAAGAAGGAAGTGGAAGAGGGCTCACTCGCCGTTCGGATGAGCATTCTCGAACGCGACCACCGCATTCTCGCGAACCCGAAGATCTTCTACGTCACACCACACTACCGTGACTATGACGCGGTGCTCGCCCGCATCGAGCAGCTGTCGGCTGCGGCGCTGCGTGAGCTCCTTGAATCAGGCTACGAGTTCGTCGTGTCGAAGCCCAAACGACGTTCCTGAGTGGACTTTACTCTCGCAGCGCGAGCGCCGGATCGATCCGCGTCGCTCGAACGGCAGGTATGACGCACGCCGCCACGACCGTCGCAAGTAACACGACCGAGATCGAGAGCAAGGTCGCGGCGTCGGTCGGAGCGACGGCATACAGCTGACTCGCGAGCACCCGCCCGAGCGCCAGGCTCGCCGCCGCGCCAGCAAGGACGCCGATGCACGTCGTCAGCATTCCCTCCTCCAGAATCATTCGCAGAATGGAGCCTGCACTCGCCCCGATCGCCATGCGGAGCGCGAGCTCGGGACGTCGCTCGACGACCATGTATGTGAGGGACGCGTAGAGGGCGAGCGCGGAGAGTGCGAGTGAGAAGACGGCGAATCCACCAAGCAGCATCGTCAAGCCGCGTCGCTGGCCAGTTTCGTCCGCAAGAACATCCGCGAGTGGTCCGATGCCGGAGAGCGTGAGCGCAGGGTCGATCGTCAGCATGGCGCGACGCATCGGTTCGACGATCCGCCCCTCGTTGTCCCGCGTGCGCACCACGAGGTTCATGAACGACCGTGGGTTCTGCGCGTACGGTACGTACACCTCTCCCACCTCGTCGAGCGAGAAGTCATCGCGCGCGTCGGCGACCACGCCGACGATCGTGCGCCATGGGCGAGCGTCCTCGTCGGTGAAGTTCGGGAGATAGGGCACGCGGACGCGAATTCGGCGGCCGAGAACATTGCCGTTCGGCTCGATCTGACGCGCGAGCCGTTCGCTGACGACGATCGCCAGCGGCGCCGCGTGATCATCAGCGGGCGTGAAATCGCGACCGGCATGAAGTGGAATCTCCATCGTCCCGAAGTAGCCCGGCGTCACGGTGTGGACACCGGCGCGCGGCGCGCCATTCTCATCGTTAGGCGCTCCTTCGCTGAGCACCGGAAACTGTCCCGCGCCGCCACGAAATGGATACGGAAACACAGCGGCCGCCGAGCGCACGCCTGGCGTTTCGTCCAGTCGCGCCAGGATACGCGGAAGGAGCAACCGCCTGTCCGTGGGCTCGGGGTACGTCGCGAAGGGCATGAGGATATTCGCCTTGACAACGCCTTCCGCGCGAAAGCCAAGCTCGACCGCGTTGATCTTGACGATGGATCGGAACATCAAGCCTGCGCCGAAAAGCAACACCATCGCAACCAGCACCTGGCCGGCGATGAGCAATCGCCGCACGACGCTCTCACCAGCCTGGCCGACGCCACCGCGTGCGGCCCGCAGCGCAGTCAGATCAATTGGCGATCGCCCACCACGCACGAGTGACATCGCCGGCAGTAGTCCAAGCGACGTACCGACGATGGCGCTCGCGCCCGCGAGCAGCAACATCATCGTGGGCGTCGGCCGGAGTGCGCCGAGTCCGCCCGGTACCGCGGTGCCTAAGAGTCGCTCGATGGATCCTGCACTCGTGCTCACCAGCGTGATGGCGAGCGTGAGGCCCAGCAGGTAGGCGAGCATCGTCAGGACCGCACTCTCCGTCAGCAGCTGCCGAAGAATCCTCGACCGGCTGCCGCCCAGGGCAAGACGGATGGCCATCTCGCGCCGGCGCGAAGCGGCTCTACTCACCAGCGCACCCGCGACGCTTCCACTCGCTGCGAGGAGCATGAAGAGCGCCGCGCCAAAGATGGCAATGAGCAATGGACGCACGCGCGCCGAATGCTGCTCGAGCGCAGGCACGACACGCATCCGCCACGACGGCTCGACGGGGCCCGTCAGCTGGTGCCTAACGACCGCATCGAGCTGCTCCTCGGCTTGCGCAGCCGTGATACCCGGCTTCAGCTGGGCCATCACCGGCGAATCGTTGTCGGCTGTGAACGGACGCAGCAACTCGCTCTCGCGCCAATGGATCGGCCAGAAATCCTTTGGCAGCACACCGACGATGGTGACGCGCGACGGGCCATTCGGATGGTCGACGGAATGCATCGTGACACTGGAGCCGATGACCGCGGAGTCACCATGGAAGCGCCGCTGCCAGAGCTGATAGCTCAGGATGGCGACCGGCGCATCCTTCTGATGATACTCCTCGGCGAGAAACGGCCGTCCCACGGCCACGCGCACGCCTAACGCCGGGAAGTATCCTTCAGACACCCATGCGCCCATGATACTCTCGGCGTACGGCGCGCCCGTGAAGGTGAAGCCGTCGAGGTCCCACGACATCGTGTGCGCGAAAATTGAATCCACACTGGCCCAGCGCACCGTCTCGAGCGACGGACCGCGCGTCCCACCGGGCTCCTCGCGTGGTGGACTGATCCAGACCAGGCGATCGGCGTGTGCGAACGGCAACGGACGGATGAGATACGCGTGAAGCACGCTATAGACGGCGGTGCTGGCGCCGAGGGCGAGGCCTAACGTCAGGACGGTCGCGGCGGTGAACGCCGGAGCGCGGCGCAGCAGGCGTAGCGCATGTCGGGCGTCGGTGAAAAGCTCCTGAAGCCAGTCGGTCACGCGGTGCTGCCGTTCGGCCTGTCGGTCGACCGCGGAGCAGTAACGCACCGCATCGTCGAGATCGCCGAACTCGCGCAGTGCCTGCGCGCGCGCCTCTATACTGGAATGCCCCCGCCGCTCGAGTTGCTCGGTCCGAAGCGCGATGTGCGCCTGTAATTCCTCGGTCACGTCGCGCTCGATGCGCGCCGCCTTGCGCGGCAGCGTGAGATAGCGGCGCAGTCGTCCGAACTCGGTCATGGTTGTTCAGGTAGCGGAGACGAGGCGTTCGACGGCGGCGGCGTAGCGCCGCCAGTCGGCGAGATCGGCGCGGAGCCGTGCGCGCCCCTGCGTCGTTATTCGGTAGTACTTGGCGCGGCGGTTGTTATCGGAGAGTCCCCACGTGGACGCGGCGAGATTGTCGCGCTCGAGGCGGTGGAGCGCCTTGTAGAGCGCGGCGTCGACGACGACGATGTCGCCCTCGGTGCGCTGATGGATCATCTGGGAGATGCCGTAGCCGTGCATCGGCCCCCAGCTCAGCGCCTTGAGGACGAGGAGGTCCAGTGTTCCCTGCAGCAGATCGAGGCGTTCGTCGGCCACGGGCTTCCCCCAACTCGGTTGGGGGAATAGTGCTGCTGGGGGCATCGGGCGTCAACGTCGCGCGGTGTTCGAGAAGTGTATGCGCGGCGGTATTCACCAAATCCTTACGCATTGTCCGTCGCATTTCCTATCGTTTTGTATATGATAGGCCATGCCGAAGAGCGACCACCTCTCGGACTTCGAGCTCTATGTCATGCTCGCGGTCGCGGCGTTGGGCAGCAACGCGTACGGCGTCACGATCGCCACCCGAATCAGTGACCGCACTGGACGCGACGTCTCTATCGGCGCGGTCTACGCCACCCTCGGCCGCCTCGGCGACAAAGGGTTCGTCTCATTCAAGCTCTCAGAGCCCGTGCCGGTGCGCGGAGGGCGGACGCGCAAGCTCGTCTCGCTCACGCCCGCTGGAGCGCGCGCACTCGCTCGCACCACGGATGCGCTGCGCAACATGCTCGACGGCGTGCAGCTCCGTCCGGCCACGGGGAAATGGCGATGAGCCGCCGCGCCCCGTGGATCGCCCGCGTCGTCATCGGCGTCGTCACTCATCCGAGTGAGCGCCAGTGGCTTCTCGACGACCTCGACGAGATGTACGCACGCGAGGTCGAGGCACACGGCCTCACGAGAGCGAACCTCTGGTGCTCGAGTCAGGTCGCTCGGTCCCTTCTTCCACTCCTCGTTCGCCGCGCGCGGGTAACCAACATGCAACCCGACTCGAAACGTCCACGCGAGTTTATCAGTGGAGTTCTCTACGATCTCCGGCATGCCTTTCGCCGGCTCCTTCGCGATCCCGCGTTCACCCTCGCGGCCGTCGTCACGCTCGCTCTCGGCATCGGCGGCAACACCGCGGTGTTCACCGTCGTCGAGGCTGTGCTGCTTCGGCCGCTTCCATATCCCGCCGCGGATCGGCTGGTGATCATCAATCACCGGGACGCGCGGACCGGCATCACCAAGGAGTTCGTGCCGATCGCGGATTATCTCGAGATCACGGCGCGCCAGCGCGCTTTCGATCGCGTCGGTTCCTACGGCGCCGCCGCGGCAACGGTGTACGGCGTCGGCGATCCGTACCGCGCGCGTGGCTTCTTCGCCACGAGCGGCGCGCTCGACGCACTCGGCTATCGGCCTGCGCTCGGTCGCTCCATCCAGCGAGAGGATGAGATCCAGGGCGGAGCGCCCGTCGTCATTCTTGGCTACGACTACTGGCGCAACCAGTTCGGCAGCGATCCGAATGTGTTAGGCAGAAGCATCAAGGTGAATCAGCGACAGCGCACGATCGTTGGCGTGGCTCCGCGCGGATTCGCCTTCCGGTCGGCTGAACCGTTCGATCTGATCATGCCGATGACCTTTCCGTCGCAGGCAGCCTCGCGGAGAAACGGCTTCACCTTCGTGCTCGCGCGTCTCAGCAACGGACGCACGCTCGACGACGCGGCAAGCGACCTCGCACGCATGTCACGCGAGCTCGAGGCCGAGTTTCCCGAGAGCAACCGGAGCGCCTCGTACTGGCCGGCTTCGCTGCGCGATACCCTTGTCGGCAACACCAAGCCCGCGCTGATTCTTCTCCTCGCCGCCGTCGGCGTCGTACTGCTCATTGCGTGCGTCAACGTCGCCAATCTGCTGCTCGCACGATCGCTCGCCCGTCGCCGAGAGATGGCCGTTCGCGCCGCACTCGGCGCCAACCGCGCGCGCGTCGCCGCGCACCACCTCGCCGAGAGCTTCCTCCTCGCCGCGTTAGGCGGCGCCGCGGGTGTGGTCATCGCCATCTGGGGCTCGAAGGCGCTCGTCGCGATGATTCCGCGCTCCGTCGAGGCGCCCGGACTCAGCGACGTGCACATCAACGCGCTCGTCCTCGCGTTCGCTTTCCTGCTCACGGCGCTGACCACGCTCGCCTTTGCGCTCGTCGCGATGATGACGACGCGGTCCGATCGTGCCGCCGCGGTGCTCGTGGGCGGAGGACGCACGAGCGCGAGCGGTGGCGCCCGCCGCGCCGCCGCTGGACTCGTCGTCGCCGAAGTCGCGCTCGCGATCGTGCTCCTCGCCGGCGCCGCGCTGATTCTCCGCTCCTTCTCGAGCCTTCTCTCCGTCGACCCCGGCTTCCGCTACGACCGCGTCATGACGATCTCGATCAGCGCGCCCGCCGATCGCTATCGCGACAGTCTTGCGCGCGTCGGCTATTACGCGGGGCTGGAATCAGCGCTGCGCGCGGTGCCCGGCGTGGAGCAGATCGGTCACGCGGCGGTCGTGCCGCTCACGGGCAACAACTGGACGGTCCCCTTCGAGCGCGCTGATCAGCGCGTCCCTCAGGGCGAGCGCCCGCCGGAAGTAGGTTGGCAGCTCGCGTCGGGCGGCTTCTTCAAGACGCTCGGCATTCCGCTCGTGGCCGGCCGCGTCTTCGACGAGCGCGATCGCATGGACGGTCCGCGCGTCGCGATCGTGAGCGCCGCGCTCGCGAAGCGCTACTTCGCCGACCGCCCCGCGGTGGGGAGCCAGGTCGTGCTTGGACCGTCGACCATTCAGATCGTCGGCGTGGTCGGCGATATCCGGCGCGCCGGCCTGCGCGACGAGCCGCGTCCCGACATGTACTTCCCGTTCGAGCAGGCGCTTCCTCTCCAGACGACACTCTTCGTTCGCACCGCCGCCGACCCGTCGCGGCAGCTTCCGTCACTCCTTGCCGCGATCAAGTCGGTCGACGCACAGACGGTGATTAGCGAATCCCAATCACTTGCCGACGTCGCAGCTGAATCCGTGCGGACGACAAAGCTCGTTCTCTGGCTCCTCGGCATTTTTGCCGCGACCGCGCTGCTGCTCGCCGGCATCGGCATCTACGGCGTGATGTCGTATGTCGTCAGGCAGCGCACGCGTGAGATCGGCACGCGCGTCGCCCTCGGCGCGACGCGCGGCGACATTCTCTGGCTCATCATGCGTCAGGGCGCGGGCATCGCGCTCGCAGGCGCCGTGATTGGTGTCATCGGTGGCATTATCGCCGCGCGCTCGCTGACGTCGATCCTCTACGCCGTGGCGCCGTGGGATCCCGTCTCGATCGGCGGCGCGACCCTGGTGTTGATCGTAGCCGTCCTCGCGGCGTGCTACGTCCCAGCGCGTCGCGCGGCGGAGGTCGATCCGGTGCGCACTCTGGCGGAGCAGTAAGTACGACGGCTGTCGGGACACTACGGTGCGCCGCTCACGAGCAGTCGATCGGGTGTGCTAGGCGGCACCATGCCAAATTTGGGTTCTTCGGGGAATTTCGGGAGTGCGAGGGGAATGGTCTCGCGTGGAGAGGCCAGAGCTCTTTGGACGCGAATGACGCGAATTTTTGCGAATCGCTCCTCGGCCGTGACAAGTCCATGCGCAACGAGCCGAGAAGTCTTTGTGACCTGCACACCGATCACGACTCAGGCGTCCCGAGGCTCCCCCGAGGTCGTTCCAAAGACTGGTCGTCCGGGCTCGTTGAGCGAGGACCTATCGCAGCGCCGGTGCGATTCGCACCCTGATTCGCGTCATTCGCGTCCAATAAACTCTGGGCTCTCCAGTGGTGCCCACGACGCCCACTTTCTCCCGGAATTCCCGGAAGAGCCCAAATAAGACTTCGAGCGCCAGCGAGCCGTGCACTTACGTCGTGTCAATGCGGCTTTGCCGCATTGACACGACGTAAGTCCTTATCTACCATTATCGTCTGCCCAAAAATGCCTAGCGGCTGCCGAGACCCGGGTTGCATTACGCACCGGTGAGGCCAGTACTCGTTTCCAGGTCAGTCAATGCGGACGTTCAGCGCGACACCGCGCGATATCAAACAGCAGTGGTTCGTTGTCGATGCCGAGGGGATGGTCCTCGGCAGGCTCGCGACGGAAGTCGCGAAGATCATTCGGGGAAAACACAAGCCGATCTTCACGCCACACATGGACACCGGCGACGGCGTCATCGTCATCAACGCGTCGAAGGTTCGGGTGACCGGCCGCAAGGCCGAGAACAAGGAGTACTTCCGCCACACCGGCTATATGGGCCATGCGCGCTTCACCACGCTTGGCACGATGCTGCAGAAGCATCCGGAGCGGGTGATCGAGAAGGCGGTGTACGGCATGCTGCCGAAGACGGCGCTGGGTCGCCAGGTGTTGCGTCGCAAGCTGCGCGTGTACGCGAACGCCGATCATCCCCACGTCGCGCAGCAGCCCACACCACTGACCCTCAAGCACGCAGGTGCGAAGTAACATGGCGGACACGCAGACTGTTCACGCGATTGGCCGCCGCAAGGAAGCGGTGTGCCGTGTATATGTGAAGCCCGGCTCGGGCAAATGGGACGTCAACGGCCGCACGTTAGGCGATTACTTCCCGCGTCCGTCGCACGTGACGTCGATTCAGCAGCCGTTCACGGCGACCGATACCCTCGGCCGCTATGACGTGAAGGCGAACGTCGATGGTGGCGGTTCTACTGGGCAGGCGGGCGCGCTCCGGCTTGCCGTCGCCCGTGCGCTCGTGCAGGTGGATGAAGCGCATCGTCGCAAGCTCCGCGACCTGGGATTGCTCACGCGCGACGCGCGCGCGGTCGAGCGCAAGAAGCCGGGCCGTCCCAAGGCGCGCAAGCGCTTCCAGTTCAGCAAGCGTTAATCTGCAGCATCACATCACACTTCGCTCGAGTCGCGTGCTGGTGCCGAGCAATCGGTGGCACGCGACGCTGACGGCGGAGGACGACTAACCACTCAGAGGTCCACGCACTACATGCCTGACACGCAGCCCACGGTCGAGCAGCTCCTCGCTGCCGGTGTCCACTTCGGACACCAGACGCGACGCTGGAATCCCAAGATGCGCCGGTTCATCTTCGCCGAGCGGAACGGGATCCACATCATCGACCTCCAGAAAACGCTCCGCCAGATCGAGATCGCGCAGAAGCTCGCGCGCGACGTCATCATGCGTGGCGACAATGTCCTGTTCGTCTGCACCAAGCCGCAGCTGGCGGCGATTGTCCGCTCCGAAGCCGAACGCTCCGGCGCGATGTTCATCACGGAGCGCTGGCTCGGCGGCCTGCTCACGAACTTCACGACGGTCAAGAAGCAGATCCGCCGCATGAAGGATCTCGAGGCGGGCTCCGAGGCCGGCGGCGACTTCGAGAACTACACGAAGAAAGAGCAGTTGATGCTCAATCGTGAGTCGGAGAAGCTCAAGAAGTATCTGTTCGGCATTCGGACGATGACACGACTCCCCGGCCTCCTCTTCATCGTCGATTCGAAGAAGGAGCGGATCGCCGTGAACGAGGCGAACAAGCTCAACATCCCGATCGTCGCGATCGCGGACACCAATGCGGATCCGGATCTCATCACCGTGCCGATTGCGGGCAACGACGATGCGATCCGCTCTGTCGAGCTGATCACGAAGGCGATCGCTGACGCGATCGTGGAGGCCCGCCAGTCGGCGCCGATCCGCGAGGAGACGGAAGAGGGTGAAGGCCAGACGACCTACAGCTCGGACCGCGGGAGCGAGCCGGCCGAGGAAGGCGAACGCCGTCGTCGCCGTCGCCCGCGCCGCCGTCGCGCGAAGCCGGAGGCCATCGCCGCGCGGCTCAAGGCGCCGGGCGAGGGTGACGGCGCGGAAGGCGGGGAAGCAGCTGATTCGGCGGAAGGCGCTGACGAGGCCGAGTAAAGCCTCCCGGACGCGAGTAAATTATCTGACGCCGCCGGCATGAGCCGGCGGCGTTTCCACGACAGGAAGGCGGATTGGATATGGCTACGATGGTGAGTTCAAAGGATGTGAAAGAGCTGCGCGATCGCACCGGCGCAGGAATGATGGATTGCAAGAAAGCGCTCGAGGAGACGGGTGGCGACATCGACAAGGCCGTGGAGCACCTGCGCAAGACGGGCGCGGCCAAAGCGGAGAAGCGCGCCGGCCGCTCCACGAGCGAGGGCGTGATCGGGCACTATCTCCATCACAACGGAAAGATCGCCGTCCTCGTGGAGTTGAACTGCGAGACGGATTTCGTCGCGCGCAACGAGGAGTTCCTCCAGACCGCGCGCTATCTCGCCGAGCACATCGCCGCGGCGGCGCCGATTGCTGTCGACAAGGATTCGATCCCGCCGGAGAAGGTCGAGCAGGAGCGGCGGATCTTCATCGAACAGGTGAAGCAGAGCGGCAAGCCGGCGAACATGATCGAGAAGATCGTCGATGGAAAGGTCGAGGCGTACTACAAGGACGTCGCCCTGTTGCACCAGGCGTGGGTCCGGGAGCCGAAGAAGACCATCGGCGACCTCGTGAAGGAATTGTCCGCGAAGACCGGCGAGAACATTCAGGTCCGGCGCTTCGTGCGCTATCAGCTCGGCGAGGCCTGATCATCGAGACGCAATCAGAAGTTGCTAATCTCATGAGACGCGATACGGATCCGACGGGCGCCGAGCGCCTGTCTGATCTTCGTTATCCGCGGGTGCTCCTCAAGCTCTCCGGCGAAGCCCTCGCCGGAGAGAAAGGCTTTGCGTGGGACTTCGCCATCGTCGAGCGATTGGCGGGCGAAGTCGCGTCGGTCGTCGAGGCAGGCGCCTCTGTCGGCCTTGTCATCGGCGGCGGGAACCTGGTGCGCGGTCGCCTCCTCTCGAAGGAAGTCGACCGCGTGACCGCCGATTACATGGGCATGCTCGGTACGGTGATCAACGCGCTTGCCGTTCAGGATGTGCTCGAGCGCAAAGGCCTCACGACGCGCGTCATGACGGCCATTCGCATGGAAGAAGTCGCCGAGCCGTACATCCGTCGCCGCGCGTTGCGTCACCTCGAGAAGGGGCGCATCGTGATCTTTGCCGCCGGCACCGGCAATCCGTACTTTTCCACCGACACGGCGGCCGTGCTCCGCGCCATCCAGATGAAGGCGAACGTCATCATCAAGGCGACGAGCGTCGAGGGCGTCTACTCGGCCGACCCGAAGAAGGATCCGACGGCAAGCTTCTACGACGAGATCAGCTTCCGCGACGTCATGCTCAAGAATCTGGGCGTGATCGATCAGACCGCGATCACTCTCTGCAGTGAGAACAAGCTGCCGCTGATCGTACTCAACATCCACCGTCCAGGCGCATTCGTGGCCGCTGTTCGGGGCGAGCGCGTCGGCACCTTGGTTCGATGATGACTATTCAGCAGATCACGAAAGACATGCGCACCGCGATGGATAAAGGCATCGAGAGCACGCGGCGCGAGTTCGCTTCCATCCGTTCGGGCAAGGCCAGCCCCAACATGCTCGACACCGTCCGCGTCGACATGTACGGCACGTCGATGGCGTTGAATCAGGTCGCGTCGGTCTCGGCTCCCGAGCCGCGCGTCCTCATCGTGACGCCGTTCGACAAGAGTCAGGCGAAGGTGATCGAGAAGGCCATTCGCGAGTCCGACCTCGGTCTCGATCCATCGGCTCAAGGAGCCATTATTCGGGTACCGTTGCCTTCCATGAATGAGCAGCGGCGCAAGGAGCTTGTCAAAGTGGTCCACAAGCTCGCCGAGGAAGGGAAGATTGCCGTGAGGCACGCGCGAACGCACGCGCGCGAGGCGCTCAAGAAGCTGCAGGGCGTTTCCGAGGACGAAGTCAAGCATGCCGAGAAGGATCTGCAGAAGGTGCACGACGACTACATTCACAAGATCGACGACCTGATCAAGGCGAAGGAAGCCGAGATCATGGAAGTGTGATCGCCCGCGACGCGTCGCTCGTGCCGGCATCATCGCTGGAGCGTTCATGTCGGAGCTGACGCGCCGCGTTCTGGTCGGGGTCATCGGTGCTCCGCTAGTCGTCCTCGTCATCTTCGCCGGCGGGGCGGCGCTCGCCGCCCTTCTCGCAATCGTCTCGGCGCTGGCCGCCTGGGAATTTTTCCGTATCGCGCGCGGCGCCGGCCTCACTCCGCTCGAGGACGTGGGGATTCCTCTCGCTGGCGTCGTGCCGCTCTTCGTTCACGCCCGCTACCTGCGTCTGTACGAACCTCCGCTCTCGGCGATGGCGATCGCGGTGCTCGCCCTGCTGACCATCGCGTTGTTCGTGCGCGGCGTCAACGGAAAGCCCCTCGGCGCCACGGCATCGACGGTGTTCGGTGTCCTGTACACGGGCGGCATGCTCAGCTTCGGGTACGCGATCCGGTATCATCCCTACGTCATCGACTCCGTGCGCGTCCCGTTAGGCGGCATCGCCGTGAGCGCGGGCGGGCTTCTGCTGCTGCTTCCGATCTTGCTCACCTGGGCGTCCGACATCGGCGCATACTTCTTCGGGCGCGCGTTCGGCAAGCGCAAGTTGATGCCGTCGGTGAGCCCCGGTAAAACGGTGGCTGGTGCGATTGGAGGGCTCGGGGCGACGATCGTCGTTGGTTGGCTCTATGCTCGTTTCATCCTCACCCCGGCGACGCAGCTCGCCTTCGTTCGCGGAGGTGTGATCGCGTTCGCGCTCCTCGTCAGCGGCGCGGCGCAGATTGGTGATCTCGCGGAGTCATTGCTCAAGCGCGAAGCAGGGGTAAAAGACAGCTCTCACATCATCCCCGGTCACGGCGGCGTTCTCGACCGATTCGACAGCCTGCTCTTCGTGCTTCCCGTCGCGTACGTCCTGTTCAACGCCTTGCTCGTATGGGCGCCGCCTCGATGACGATGCGACGCGTCGCCATTCTCGGCTCGACGGGCTCGATAGGCACCACCGCTCTGCGCGTGCTCAGCCGTCAGCGCGAGCGGTTTTGTGTTGCGGCGCTCACTGCATTCAGCAACGCCGCGCTCCTGCGCGAGCAGGAAGCTGAATTCCACCCGGCATTCGTCGGGCTCGTAAACAACGGCGCCGCCGAGCATGGGACGTGGCAGTCGGGTCGCAATTGCCTCATTGCGGCCGCAACGCGTGACGACGTCGACATCGTGTTGAACGCCGTCGTCGGTGCGGCGGGACTCGACGCGACGCTCGCCGCGCTCGAACGAGGGAAGCGGGTCGCGCTGGCGAACAAGGAGACACTCGTTATGGCGGGCCACCTCGTCGCTGCCGCCCGCGCACGCGGTGGTGGCGAGCTCGTGCCTGTCGATAGCGAACACAGTGCTATTCTTCAATGCATCACGGGCCGTCCTGGCGTAGAGGTACGGCGCGTGATTCTCACGGCGTCCGGGGGGCCGTTTCGCCGTTGGTCCTCGGCGGAGATCGAGCGGGCTACCCTCGCCGACGCATTGCAACATCCAACCTGGCGGATGGGTCGGAAGATCACCGTGGATAGCGCGACGCTCGCGAACAAGGCACTCGAGGTCATCGAGGCATACCATCTGTTCGGCCTGTCGTTCGATCAGATCGAAGTGGTCGTGCATCCTCAGAGCGTGATCCATTCGTTCGTCGAATTCGTCGATGGCAGCGTGCTTGCGCAGCTCGGGGTACCGAGCATGGAGTTGCCGGTGCTGTACGCGCTGACGCATCCAGAGCGGGTGCCGGATACAGGGGTACCGCCGTTCGATCCGGTCGAGTCGTCGCCGATGACCTTCGAGCGGGTACGCGTCGCGGACTTTCCGGCGCTCGCTCTCGGTATCGCCGCCGGCCGTCGCGGTGGGGCAGCGCCTGCTGTCTTCAACGCTGCGAACGAGGAAGCTGTCTCACTCTTTCTCGACGGGCGCATCCGGTTCGGCGACATTTCGAGCGCGATCGAATCGGCGCTCGATGTGTTAGGCGAACGGAGCGGCGAATCGCGCGACGCGATTCTCGCCGCTGATGAAGCCGCGCGGCACCACGTCAGGACTCGGTTCCAATGCTAGCGATACTCGCTCCCATTCTTGTCTTCGGCCTCGTGATCTTCGTTCACGAGCTCGGGCACTTCCTCGCCGCGAAGGCGATGGGCGTGTATGCACCGCGGTTCTCCATCGGTTTCGGACCCTCTCTCTTCCGAAAGCGATGGGGCGAGACCGAGTACATCCTCGCCCTCCTGCCGCTGGGCGGCTACGTCCGCATGGCCTCGCGGCTCGACGACGACGCGGCGCTCCTGGAAGGAGGAACGGAGGTCACCCCAAGGGCAGACAGCCCCGACTACGACCCGAACGCCATGATCCCGTTCGGTCCGTTACCGATCCCGGAACGCCGGCTGTTCGAGAGCAAGCCGCTTCCGGCGCGACTGCTCATTCTCATCGCCGGTGTGTCGATGAACGTGTTGCTCACGTTCGTGATCGGCGTCGGGCTGGCGTTGCATTTCGGCCGGGCCGTCACACCGAGTCGGGTCGTCGGACAGGTCCGTCCGCTGCCTAACGCGCCGGCGCTGTCACAGCTCCACCCCGGTGACACCCTCGTGGCGGTGAACGGACACCGCATAACGACGTGGGAGGATGTCGATCAGAATATCGCGACCAGTCAGGACACGGTCTCCTTCCAGACGACGCGTGGAATGGTGCGCGTCCCAGTCGGCGGATCTGGAGGTCCCGCGGTCGAGGATATCCTTGCCTCCATCGATGTGCATCGGCCGCCCGTGCTGGACACCGTCCTCCCCGGCGGGCGCGCGCAGGAAGCCGGTCTTCGAAGCCGGGACAGCGTGGTAGCCATCGACGGGCAGCCTGTGCGCTCGTGGGCCGAGCTCGTCGCAATCGTGAACCGCTCGCCCGAGCGAGTTTTGCGCTTCACCGTCGTTCGCGGCGGTCAGACCATCGACGTCAATGTCGCGCCCAAGGCGACTCCCGACACCGCATTCGGTACGCACGAGGTGAGAACGGTCGGCAAGATCGGCGCGGGCCCGTGGAATGGGGTCACAATCCGTGAGCCCCTGGGCTTTGGCGCGGCGATCAAGCGAGGCGCGAGTACCACCTGGTTCATGGGTGGCGCGATCGTGGACATCGTGAAAAAGCTCGTGACGCGGCGTCTTTCCGTCCGACAGCTCAGCGGGCCCGTGGGAATCACCCAGATGTCGGTCGAGGCGGCGCGGAGCGGCCTCGAGAGCCTCTTCGGCTTGATTGCTCTGCTCAGTATCAATGTGGCGATTCTGAATCTGCTTCCCATCCCGATCCTGGACGGAGGTCAGATTCTGATCAACGTGCTCGAATCGGCGAAGGGGAAGCCGTTCAGCCTCCGAACGCGGGAGTACATCCTCCGGTTCGGCCTACTGGCGATCGCGCTGCTGTTCGTGGTGGTCATGTACAATGACACCCACAACTGGTTCGCCCGTCTCGCGAGCTGGGTGACGAAGCTGAGAGGGTAGGGAGCCCCCTAGCACGTAACCCCTCAGCCTCGCTACTTTTACTGGCTCATCCAATCAGACTGACGCACGAGCCGCGTGCGACGCGGCGGGGATCCCACAGCATGGCTTTCGACAAGACCGCAACAGTTGAGAAGTATCGAATTTCGGAGAACGACACGGGCTCCGCTCGGGTGCAGGTCGCTATCCTCACCGACCGCATCAACTATCTGAACGATCACTTCCGGACACACAAGAAGGATCATCACAGCCGCCGCGGCCTTCTCAAGATGGTTGGCAGACGTCGTCGCCTTCTGAACTACATGAAGCGCACTGACGTCGACGGCTACCGCCGAGTCGTTCAGGAACTCGGGCTCCGGTATTGATTCGGATGAGCCACACGCACCGCGCGGGCGCAATCTATGCAGCCCGCGCGTTTGCATTTCTCTGAGGCCAAAAAGCAATGAAGCAACGCGTCGAAAAGACGTTCGCCGGCCGGAAGCTCGTTATCGAAACGGGCAGCATGGCGAAGCAGGCGGCTGGTTCCGCCTTGGTACAATTCGGTGAGACGCAGGTTCTCGCCACCGTCACCGTCAGCGAGAATCAGAGCCCACTCCCATTCTTCCCGCTGACTGTCGAGTACAAGGAACGACAGTATGCAGCGGGCAAGATCCCGGGCGGATTCGTCAAACGCGAGGGGCGTCCGAGCGACGCCGAGATTCTCTCGGCGCGCATCGTCGATCGCTCGATCCGACCGCTCTTTCCGGAAGGATTCAAGAACGAGGTTCAGGTTTTCGTCTACGTCATCTCCGCGGACCAGGAGAACGACGCCGACGTGCTGGCGCTGGTCGCGACTTCGTACGCGCTGAATGCGTCGAAGATTCCATTCGCTGGGCCGATCGCAGGAATCCGCGTCGGGCGCATCCAGGGCAAATGGGTGCTCAATCCGACGTTCCAGCAGCTCGAGTACAGCGACATGGAGCTCGTCGTCGCCGGCTCCGCGGACTCCATCGTCATGGTGGAGGGTGGTGCGCTCGAAGTGTCGGAAGAGGATGTCGTCGAGGCGCTCAACATTGCCCACAAGGGCATTCGCGAGCTGATCGCGACTCAGGAGGAGCTCCTTCAGAAGAGCGGGCGCGTCGCAAAGATGTCGTGGGAGAAGGCGCAGCTCCCTGAAGGTCTGGAGACGCGCGTCAAGGAGCTCGCTGAAGGCCGCATCAGTGAGGCGCTCAACCAGAAGGACAAGCATACGCGCATCGAGGCTGTTGAGCGGGCGAAGAAGGACGTCGCCGAGCAGTTGTTAGGCGATTTCCCGGATGCGGCGAAGGAGCTCCACACCCTGCTCGGCGATGTCGAGTATCATCAGCTGCGCGGTCAGGTCCTCTCGAGCGGTCACCGCATCGATGGACGGACGTCGAAGGAGGTACGGCCCATCACGATCGAGACCGGGCTGCTCCCCCGCGCGCACGGCTCTGCTTTGTTCACGCGTGGCCAGACGCAAGCCCTCGTCGTCGCAACGTTAGGCACGCAGAACGACGTGCAGCGCCTCGACAGCATCGACGAGCCGCAGGAAGTGACGAAGTCCTTTATGCTTCATTACAACTTCCCGCCTTTTTCTACAGGGGAAGTTCGACCGGTTCGGGGTACGTCCCGTCGTGAGATCGGACACGGCAACCTCGCCGAACGCGCGCTCCAGGGCGTCCTTCCGGCGTTCGAGGAATTCCCATACACGATTCGCATCGTGTCCGACATTCTCGAGTCGAACGGTTCGTCGTCGATGGCGTCGGTATGTGGCGGCTCGCTCGCGCTCTTCGACGCCGGCGTCCCGATGCGCGCGGCCGTGGCGGGCGTGGCGATGGGTCTGATCAAGGAAGGTAAGAAGTACGCGATTCTCACCGACATCCTTGGCACCGAGGACCACCTCGGAGACATGGACTTCAAGGTCGCGGGCACGCGAAACGGCATCACTTCGATCCAGATGGACATCAAGATCGAGGGCCTCGATCTGCAGATCATGAAGGAGGCGCTCGCTCAGGCACGTGAGGGCCGCTTCCATATCCTCGACGAGATGGACAAGGCGCTGGCCCAGCCGCGCACGGAGCTGTCCCGGTTCGCACCGCGCATCGTCACGATGCAGATCAACCCGGAGAAGATCGGAGATCTCATCGGCCCGAAGGGAAAGACGATCCGTGGCATTCAGGACGAGACCGGAGCGGAGCTCACGGTCGACGACTCCGGCACCGTCACCATCGCGGCCGTGGGCGGCGATGCGATGGAGCGTGCGCGCCAGATGGTGCAGGCGCTGACGGCGGAGCCGGTGGTCGGCGAGATCTACGAAGGTCCGGTGAAGTCCACCACACCGTTCGGAGCCTTCATCGAAATCATGCCCGGCACCGAAGGGTTGTTGCATATCTCCGAGATGCAGCATGGGCGCACCGAGAAGACGGAGGACGTGGTCAAGAAGGGCGATCGCGTTCGCGTGAAGCTGATCGAGCGCGACGAGCGCGGTCGTCTGCGTCTGTCGCGTAAGGCGCTGCTCCCGAAGCCCGAGGGGATGACTGACGGCGGCTCGAGTGGCGATGGGAACAGCGGTGGTTCGACCGGCGGGGGCGCATCGGGTGGTGAAGGCGAGGAGCCCGTCGAGCGCGCGGCGTCGGAGCGAGGCGAGCGTGGTGACCGGGGCGGACGCGGTGATCGGCCGCGCCGCGGTGGTGAACGTTCACGCCGCCAGTGAGTCGCACAGCTACACAGTCGGAACGGGAGTTCCAACGTAGCGTACTGCCGAACGGACTGACCGTACTCTCCGAGCACATGCCGGGAGTACGGTCGGTCTCGTTCGGCGCCTGGGTACGCGCGGCATCCGTGCACGAGAGTGCCGAGCGAATGGGAGTTTCGCATTTGCTCGAGCACATGGTGTTCAAAGGAACGGAGCGGCGGAGCGCGAAGGAGATCGCCCTCGAGCTCGAGGCGCTTGGCGGATCGCTCGACGCCTACACCTCGCGGGAGCACACCGTCTACCAGGCGCGCGTGCTCGACGAACATCTCCCGCAGGCCGCGGACGTCATTGCCGACATCGTCTTTCGCCCGACGCTCCGCTCCAGCGACCTCGCCCTCGAGCGCAAAGTCGTGCTCGAAGAGATCGCGATGGTCGAGGATACGCCGGACGATCTCGTTTTCGAGCTGCATAACGAGGTGCTCTGGGGAGCGCATCCCTATGGCCACTCCATTCTCGGAACGCGGGAGACGGTAAAGCACCTCGGCGTCCGCGCGCTGCGGGAGCTGCACGACCGCGCCTATCATCCGCCGCAGCTCGTCGTCGCGGCGTCTGGTAACGTGTCACACGAGGCGTTGCTGGATGTGCTCGAGCGCACCGGATGGCAGGACGTGCCACGCGGTGAGGGCACTCGGCTCGTTACGCCCTCGCCGACGAGCGCGGCTCCGACGATTCGTCACGTCGAGCGCGAGGGTACACAGACTCATCTCGTACTGGGAAGCCCCGGCCTTCCATACGCGGACAAGCGACGCTACGCGCTCGTAATGCTGAGCATGTTGCTGGGCGGCGGTATGAGCTCACGACTATTCCAGCGCATCCGTGAGGAGCTGGGTCTGGCTTATTCGATCTACACGTTTCAGCAGTTCTATGCCGATGCGGGGATGCACGGCGTCTATGTCGCCACGTCACCCGAGAGCGCACGTCCGGCGTTCGAGGCAATTCGGGATGAGCTCGGGAAGGTGGCAGAGGCTGGACTGCCGCTCGACGAGATCGAAATGGGCAAGTCCCAACTCAAGGGGCAGATGACGCTTTCACTCGAGAGCGTCAGCGCGCGCATGTATCGCGCGGCAGCTGTCGAACTGTACGGCGACCCCTATCGCACCCTCGACGAGACATTGGCGCTGGTCAATGCCATCACGGCCAACGACATCGCTGAGCTTGCGCGAGAATTCTTTGCGCCGGAACGGCAGACCGTGCTGAGTCTGGGCCCGACTTCCATCACCTAACATCACGCCGCGGGCGCTGCCTGCCGAGTACACGGCTCCGTTGAAAACGGCGTCGATGGTAGTGACTTTTCATTGCTCTGCGATCTCGCTCTTACACGACACGGCTCTCTCCATGAAAATCGGCGTTCCGAAGGAAATCAAAACGAACGAAAACCGCATCGCTCTCGTTCCGGCCGGTGCGGAGCAGCTCGTCGCGGCTGGACACTCGGTCCTCGTCGAGGTCGGTGCGGGGTTGGGCAGCGGCTTTCCCGACGAGATGTATACGTCGGTCGGAGCGAAGATCGCACCCGACGCGGCGACAGTGTGGCGTGACAGCGAGATGATCATGAAGGTGAAGGAGCCGATCGAGCCGGAGTGGAAGCACATCCGCCGCGGCCAGGTCGTCTTCACGTATTTCCACTTTGCCGCTGACGAGCGCCTGACGCGGGCGCATATGGACACCGGCGGCATCTGTATCGCCTACGAGACGGTCGAGCTGCCGAGTCGAGAGCTTCCGTTGCTGACACCGATGTCCGAGGTGGCGGGAAGAATGGCGGTGCAGGAAGGCGCCAAGTACCTCGAGAAGTTGTACGGCGGACGTGGAGTGCTGCTCGGCGGCGTTCCAGGCGTGGCGCCGGCAAAGGTCGTGATTCTCGGCGGCGGCATCGTCGGTATCAACGCGGCGAAGATGGCCGCGGGCATGGGCGCGAAGGTGACGATCCTCGATCTGTCGCTGGAGCGGCTTCGCTATCTCTCTGACGTCATGCCGGCGAATGTCGTTCTCATTCACTCCAATCGACACAACATTCTGTCCGAAGTCGAGAAGGCAGATCTTGTCGTGGGAGCCGTGCTCATCCCGGGCGCGAAGGCGCCGAAGCTCGTTCGCCGTGATGATCTCTCCCGCATGCAGCCAGGCTCGGTGATCGTGGACGTCGCGATCGACCAGGGCGGCTGCGTCGAGACGATGAAGCCGACGACGCACGAGAACCCGACTTACGTCGTCGACGGTGTGATTCACTACGGTGTCGCCAACATGCCCGGAGGCGTCCCGCGAACGTCGACGCTCGCGCTCACCAACGCGACGCTTCCGTACGCCATGCAGCTGGCGAACAAGGGTTGGAAGAAGGCACTGCGCGACAATCCCGCTCTTTTGAAAGGTCTCAACGTGGCGGACGGCAAGGTGACGTACGCCGCGGTAGCGGAATCGTTCGGGCTGCCATTCACCGAGCCCGCGAAGTTTCTTGATTGAGGCACGGGCGAGCGGAGCGGGAGCGCGCGCGAAGCGCGCGCGACTTCCAATCAACATCTCGCGAGCGCTAGCGAGCGAGAGCTGCGTGTTGCGCGCGAGCACAACGTGCGTCTCTCTCATTGCCGCGATCAAATCGTGTGACGAGGCTCACCGATGAAGATGACGTAGGTTGCGTCACGCCAACGCCTTGTACGTGCTCTCCCGCTCGACTACCTTAAGCTGCTGCTCCCCCCTCAATCACGGTTCGATCGCTCCGCCGCGCGGGCCGGGTGACGACTGAACGGACGACTGGATGCGCTGGCCCTTCTTCAAGGCGGGATCGCTTTTTCCCGCGAACGCAATTGGTGTCGACCTCGGCACAGCGAATACTCTCATCTATGTGAAAGGCGAGGGGATCGTTCTCAACGAGCCGTCGGTCGTCGCGATCGATCGCGAGTCGAAGAAGATCAAGGGTGTCGGGCTCGAGGCGAAGCGAATGCTCGGGCGAACGCCTGACGGCGTCATCGCTGTCCGGCCGATGAAGGACGGCGTCATCGCGGACTTCGACGTAACGGAGAAGATGCTCCGTTATTTCCTGACGCTGATCATCGAGAACCACTTCTTCAAGGTGAAGCCTCGGGTCATCGTCTGCGTACCGTCGGGGATCACCGAAGTAGAGAAGCGCGCCGTGCGCGATTCCGCGTTAGGCGCGGGGGCGAAGGAAGTGTTCATGGTGGCGGAGCCGATGGCGGCCGCGATCGGCGTCGGCCTTCCCGTCGAGACGCCCACCGGCAACATGGTCATCGACATCGGCGGCGGCACGACGGAGATCGCGGTCATCGCGCTGTCGGGAATCGTGAGCGACACGTCGATCCGCGTCGGCGGCGACGAGCTGGACACGTCGATTGTCCAGTTCATGCGCAAGAATTACAACTTGCTCATCGGCGAGCCGACCGCCGAGCAGATCAAGATCCAGATCGGTTCGGCCGCGCCAGTCGGCGAGGAGCGTGAGATGGAGGTCAAAGGACGCGACCTCGTCTCGGGCATTCCGAAAACCGTCCGCGTGCACTCGAGCGAGATTCGGGAAGCGATTCAGGAGCCGGTGCAGGCAATCGTCGACGCCGTGCGCCGTGCTCTCGAAATCACACCGCCCGAGCTCGCGAGCGACATCGTCGACCGCGGCATCGTCATGACCGGCGGGGGCGCGCTCATTCGCGGCCTCGATCTCCTTCTCAGCCAGGAAACCAGCTTGCCGATCCACGTCGATGAGGATCCGCTCACCTGTGTCGTGCGCGGCACCGGGCGGATCCTCGACGACGAAGAGAAGTACTGGTCGGTCCTGAGCACCTGACGGGGAGGGAGGGGCGGTGGCACGCGCCACGCGGCTGAGTAGCCGAATCGATTTTCTGCTCTTCATCGGGTGCGTGATCGTCTCGCTCGTGACGCTCGTGCTGCCCCTGCAGATGCGCGAGCCGCTCGCCGAAGTGTTGCGCCGCTCGGTCGTCGCGCCGCTCGTGAACCTGCAGAGCAATGCCGAGCGGTGGCACACAGCCTGGCAGCTCAGCGAGGAGCGAACCGCCCGGCTCGATTCCGCCGTCGTGCGTGGCTTCAACGCGGTCGCCCTTCAGTCGGAGAACGATCAACTCCGGAAGCTTCTCGGACTCGGAGCGCGCCTGCGCACCGGTTTCGTTCCCGCGGAAGCGGTGCATAACGCCGTTCGCGAGGATGTGGTCACGACACTCACCCTCACAGCGGGCACGCGGGCGGGGATCAAAGTATACAGTCCAGTCGTGTCGCCAGAGGGCGTCGTTGGACTCGTGCAGACGGCCGACCCCTCGATCAGCATCGCGATTCTTTTCTCGCATCCGGACTTTCGCGCGAGCGCGATGTCGGGCGACGGCAACTCCTTCGGCATCGTCTATCCGCATTTGCAGCAGGGGCTGGGTGGTACCGGTGAGTATTTGCTCGAGCTCCGTGGAGTTCCGTTCCGCACCACTCTCTCCGCCGGGACGATGATCTACACGTCGGGCCTCGGTGGAACCTTCCCCCGCGGCATCCCGATCGGCATCGTGCTGCGCGAGATGAAGACCGCGGAAGGATGGACGCGGACGTATCTCCTGCAGCCCTCGGTGAACCCCGCGAAAGTGAACGCCGTGATGGTGCTGACGCCGCAACGCTCGCCGCAGCGCATGGACAACGTCTGGCAGATGGTCGCCCGCGTCGATTCGGCAACTCGCGGCGTCGCCAATGGCGGCGACTCCGTTACGCGGCATGCGGCCGCGGACTCGGTGCGTAGGATCGTGGCCGACTCGGCGCGTCGCGCTGCTGCCGATTCCGCTCAGCGATCGGCCGGGGCGAGACCGGCGGCGCCCGCGACGCCTGTGACGACTCGCGCGGACTCCACACCGCGCCGCGCGCCAGTCGCTGCGCCGGCCGACAGCGCAGCACGTCCCCGTCGCACGATCACGGATTCGGCGCGTCCGGTGCGCCCGGCGCGACGTGACAGCGTACGTCGCGATTCGATCCGACGGGATTCGTCTCGCCGCGACAGTTCGGTCCGGCGCGACACGACAAGACCCGACACTACGACTCGTCGACGCTGATGACCTGGAATGCAGTACGAACGGCCGTCATCTGCGCGATCCTCATCGTGCTGCACTACACCGTGCGCCCGTTGCTCGCGTGGAATGCGTCGATCGATTTCCTGATTATCGCTCTCATGTTCGGCGCGGTGCGAATGCGGCCGGGACTTGCCGCGCTCTTCGGGCTCGCGCTCGGCCTCGTCTCCGACTCACTCTCTCCCAGCGCGTTCGGGGCGGCAGCCCTCGGCATGTCGATTGTGGGATTCGGTGCGTCGTGGCTGAAAGCCGTGTTCTTTGCCGACAACCTGGCGTTGAACGGCTTTTTCATCTTCCTCGGGAAGTGGACCTTCGATCTGATCTTCGTGCTCGTCGGACATCGAATGCATGGTGCCGAACTGTTCATGCAGATCATCGTCTGGTCATCGCTGTCGGCCGCGATCACGGCGGTCGCCGGAGTTCTGGCGGTTGCCTTGCTGCGACCGTTGATGGAGGTTCGCACAGCATGACGTGCACGCCGAAAGGAGCTGGAGCGTGCGCAATCGCGCATGCGACTCCAAATAGACCGGAATCGGCGAGAGGAGCTGGAGCGTGCGCAATCGCGCACGCGACTCCAAATAGACCGCCATCGGCGAGCGGAGCGAGCTGATGGCGACGCGTCGGATCAACGTCGATTGGCCGCTGGTGCTGATCGCGCTCGCACTGTCGCTCTTCGGGATCGCGACCGTCTATTCGGCTGGCCAGACCGACGCGATGACCTACGTCAGCCGCGCTTGGCGCGCGCAGATCGTCTGGTTCATCATCTCGCTTGGCGCCGCATATGCCATCAGCCGCGCGAGCGTTCGACTCATCGAGTGGCTCACCGTTCCACTCTACTGGCTGTCGGTAGTTCTCCTTCTGATCGTGCTCATTCCGGGGTTCGGATCGGGCGCTGGCACGGCTGCGAGCGTGAAGGGTTGGCTGACGATTGCCGGACACCGACTCGGACAGCCGGCGGAGTTCGCGAAGCTCGCGGTCGTATTGATGCTCGCTCTCGTCCTTTCGAAGAATCGTGAGGCGCCGAAGTCGATGCTCGATCTCTGGCGTCCGGGTCTCATCGTCGGGATTCCGTGGGCGCTCATCATGAAGCAGCCTGACCTGGGTACGGGCATCGTCTTCGTCGGAATCTTTTTCGGCATGCTCTTCTGGGCGGGTGTCGAGTGGCGCCTGCTCGTGCTGATCGCGAGTCCGGTCGTCAGCCTGATCCTGGCCTTCAGCACCAGCGTGTGGGCGTCCTGGTTCTGCCTCTTCGTCGCGCTGCTGATCTGGTACAAGCCGTACGTCGCCGAAGGCGTGTTCCTCGCCACGGCGAACGTCTTCATGGGCGTCGTTGCGCCCATACTCTGGGAGCGATTAGCGCCGTATCAACAAAACCGACTACGCGTCTTCCTCGATCCCTCGGTCGACCCGCGGCGGTCCGGTTACCACGTCATCCAGTCGCAGGTCGCGATCGGATCGGGGGGCTGGTTCGGTAAGGGCTACCTCAACGGGCCGCAGAAGCGCCTCGCGTTTCTTCCGGCTCAGCATACGGACTTCATCTGGGCCGTTGTTGGCGAAGAGCTTGGCTTCATCGGCGTGACGCTGGGCATCGTACTCTTTCTCGCGCTCTTCCTGCGCGTCGTTCGAATTGCCGAGCGGGCCAACGATTCGTTCAGTAGTCTGATCGCCTTCGGTCTGCTTTCGAGCTGGCTCGTTCACGTCCTCGAGAACATCGGCATGACGATCAACCTCATGCCCATCACCGGAATTCCGCTCCCGTTCTTCAGCTACGGCGGCTCCTTCATGCTCGCGAGCTGGCTCGCCATCGGAATCCTCGTGCGTGTCTCGAGCGAAGTGCGCGGCCGAACGGGACAAATTGGGTAGAGAGTAGAGAGTGGAGAGTACCCCGTTGCTCTCCGCTCTCTACGCTCTGCTCTCAGCTCGGCCGCCCCTCTACCCACAGCCCTCTGCCCGAT
>DATEPP010000124.1:0-14317 GCA_035273165.1 Gemmatimonadaceae bacterium | reverse complement strand
AGCGCTCGATCCTTCGTATGACTCACCGAGCCGGAGTCGAGTGGACCGCCGGCCATAGTGGTAAATACAAGGCCGGTATCTTTCCACTGTTCACCTGCGAAACGGCGCTCAAGCTCCTGGCGCTTCTGTTAGATGCGGAGTGCGGCCACCGCTCCGGCAGACAGTTCGATTTTGCGGCGGCTATGCACTGTCTTTGGGTCGTTGTTGTCAAATTTGTTGTCAAACGAATGAGAGAGCGAGACATCTACTATCTCGCTCTCTCGTTTCTGGTGCCTGCGCGCCAATTCTTTTGGTGAGGGCGGTGGGACTCGAACCCACGACCAACGGATTAAAAGTCCGTTGCTCTACCGACTGAGCTACACCCCCATGTATCTCCACAAGTATAAGAGCGCCAGTTCGTCCGCATATCGCCAGACAATTCCTCTACACGCGCGTTCCGTGCTCTGCGATAATGAACCCGCATCGCGTGCCGGCCACTGACCGTCCGTCCGCGGTCTCTAAATCCCCGCAAGGTTTTTCGCGCTTCATGATGCAGAACACGCCTCCACTCACTGAACTGTCCGACAGTGACGGCACACTCGAAGTCGAACAGGTGGAGGGCGTGCAGCCAGAGGAACGGGCTGCGACCGTATGGGTCAGCAGGCTGACGGGGATCGTCGGTGGCATCATGTTGCTGATCGCGCTGGTGGAGTGGTTCACCCGGCACGGTCACTACCGCCTGCTACTGGCCCTGCTCACAGTCGCGATGTTCTGCGCCATCCTTCACTCGTACGTCTTCGAGGACGGCATCCGGTAGGAAGCCCGGCTACGAGTCGAGCTTCAGGACCGCGGTGAAGGCCTCCGGCGGGATTTCAACGCTGCCCACGCGCTTCATCCGCTGCTTGCCCTCTTTCTGCTTTTCGAGCAGCTTGCGCTTACGCGTTACATCACCGCCGTAGCATTTGGCAAGGACGTTCTTGCGCATGGCACGGATCGTCTCACGCGCGATGACCTTGTTGCCGATCGCGGCCTGGATCGCGACCTCGAATAGCTGCCGCGGAATCAGCTCCTTCAGCTTGTCGGCGATCTTGCGGCCCCAGTCGTACGCCTTGTCCCGGTGAATGATCACCGAGAACGCGTCCACCGGATCTCCGTTGATGAGCATGTCCAACTTCACGAGATCACTGGTCCGGTACTCCAGGAACTCGTAGTCAAGGCTCGCGTAACCGCGGCTGATCGTCTTCAGGCGATCGAAGAAGTCGAGGATGATCTCGGCGAGGGGGAATTCCCAATCGAACTCCACGCGCGTCGTGTCGAGGTACGTCATGTTCTTGTAGACGCCGCGCCGCTCCGTGCCTAACGTCATGATCGGGCCGATGTACTCGGCCGGCGCCATGATTCGCGCCTTCACGAATGGCTCCTCGACGCGCTCCACCACGCCCGCTGCTGGCATCATCGACGGATTCTCGATCAACTCCATGCGGCCGTCGGTGTGGTACACGTGGTACTCCACGCTCGGCACTGTCGTGACGAGGTTGAGATCGAACTCACGCTCGAGCCGTTCCTGCACGATCTCCATATGCAGCAGGCCGAGGAAGCCGCAGCGGAAGCCAAAGCCAAGCGCCGTCGATGTCTCGGGCTCGTAGTGCAGCGAGGCATCGTTCAGCTGCAGCTTCTCCAGTGCGTCGCGCAGCGTCTCGTATTGCTGGGTGTCCGTCGGGTAGAGCCCAGCGAACACCATCGAATGCACGTCCTGATAGCCGGGGAGCGCGGTCGTGGCGCGACGCTCGGCGTCCATGATCGTGTCGCCGGCGCGGGTCTCCTTCACCGACCGCACGTTGGCGACGACGTACCCCACCTCGCCGGGCCCGAGCTCGTCGGTCGGCACCTGCCGGAGCTGCAGATAGCCGACTTCGGCAACTTCGTAATCCTGCCCCGACCCGGCGGCGAAAACGATGTGCTGGCCGGCGCGGATCGAGCCGTCGACGATGCGAACGCTCGGAATCGCACCGCGATAGCGGTCGTAGTAGGAGTCGAAGATCAGCGCGCGAAGCGGGGCTTCCGGGTCGCCGGCCGGCGGAGGGACCCGCGCGACGATCGCCTCGAGCAACGCGTCGATGCCGAGTCCCTCCTTGGCGCTCACGAGCAGGATGTCGTCAGGGTTGGCGCCGATGAGATCGTGCACTTCCTGCTTCCGGCGCTCAGGTTCTGCGCCCGGGAGATCGATCTTGTTCAGAACCGGAATGATTTCCAGTCCGGCATCCAGTGCGAGGAAGAGATTCGACAGCGTCTGCGCCTGGATACCCTGTGACGCGTCGACGACCAGAATTGCGCCTTCACAAGCGTTCAGCGACCGCGACACCTCGTAGGTGAAATCGACGTGCCCTGGAGTGTCGATGAGATTGAGCTCGAAGGACTCCCCGTTGGGCGCGGCGTAGGTCATCCGCACGGCGTTGAGCTTGATCGTGATCCCGCGCTCGCGCTCGAGGTCGAGCGTGTCGAGGACCTGTTCCTTCATCTCCCGCTTCTGCAGTGCGCCGGTGGCCTCGATCAGCCGGTCGGCCAGAGTCGACTTGCCGTGATCGATGTGCGCGACGATGCAGAAGTTGCGAATGTGATCGAGCTTCAAAGCGACGGCGGAGTTGTGTCGGTGAACGGGCGGACCGTGCGGCGGCGTGCCGGACGACGAGGTCGGTTGCGGCCCAGCACGCGGTCAGCATGAGCGCCTGACTCGCGTTGGCCCACACCGCCGAACGTGGTCGAAGGAGCGCCGCGCGAAATATAGCTGCCACGAAACAAAAACCGCGCGCCACATAGGCGCGCGGTTGCTGCTCACGGAGCGCGAGAAAGCCTATGGCTTCTTCGATCCCGACGAGCTGGAAGCTGCCGGAGCCGATCGCGCCGGCTCGCTGTGCGCGGGTGATGGTGCCGGTGCCGGTGCGGAGCGCGTCGTCTCCCCGTGCGGAGGCGAGAAGTGCGACGGCGACGGGTGTGAGGGAGCCTGTCGCGTCGACTCACCACCGGCGCGAGAGGGAGTTCCAGTCGATCGTCCGCTCTCGCTCGTCGCTCGATTGCCACCATGCCATTGCGAGCGGGTCTCCGAGCCGCCTGGCGCGTTGTAGCCGCGACTCGACGGCCACGATGGGTTGTCGCGAGTAGTGTTCTCTCGACCCGTGTTGCGCAGGCCGGAGCCGTCGTCGACGCGGCGCGTGCCGATCATCTGCTGAATCGTCGGACGACGCGAGGTGAATCCCAGATCGCCGCCTTGCGCTTGCCGCTCACCCGGCATTCTCCGACCGCCGGCATCCTCGGCGATGAGTCCCGGACGGCGATACTGACTCGTGCTCGCCTGCGTTCCGGGCATCGACGTTCCGGGCGCCACCGCCATTCCCCCGGTGCCGCCCTGGACGCGCGGAAGGTGGAGAATGGGTAGTCCCAGCGGCGTCGTTATGGGTCCGTGGCGGAGGCCAGGCAATCCTGTGACGGGCACGACGCCGACGGGGCGGCCGTATCCATAAGGGTATCCGTAGCCATAACCGTACCCGTTCGCGTAGCCGTATCCGGCGAACGCGTACCCGCAATTCGACGACCCGAACCCAAAGCCCGCCATCGGCATGAAGCCGAACGGACTGAAGAGGCTGAACGGTTGGAAACCTAACGACGAACGGTAACCGGAGCAGCCCCCATTCACCGCGTTGAAGTCCGAGTACGAATACATCCCATGATTGGTGGTCATGTATTGGGCGTATTCGATGGTGTAGGCCTCGGTGTTGTCACCCGCGATCACGGAGCCGAGCTCCTCGATGGCATCGCGCGGATCGCTCATATAGCTCGCGTCGGAGACGTTGTACGTCGCCCAGCGATTCCCGTCGGTGATGCGGTCGAGACGCATGGGCCGCCACGACGCGATCACGAAGACATAGCCGAGCCCCGCGTCATAGGAATCTCGACGGCTGGCGATGTTGTGATACGAGTTTCGATAGTCGTTCAGCCGCCACGCGTATTCATCGGCGAAACCAGCGAAGAACGCAGGCACATGGTAGATCTTGTCGCCGCGAACGAAGCCGTCGTCGCCAGGCTCGGAGGGGAAGACGATCTTGAGGCGGCCGGCGGCGTCGAGATGCCCGACGATGACATACGCGTCGTCGTACATGTGAAACGTCGCCTCCACCTGACGGCTGCCGCCCGCGTAGTCGAAGTCGGCGCGCACGGTGACGCGCGGCCCAACCTCGTCGGCGACCTGCTGCGCCGCGACGGAATCACGCATCTGGCGCCGCTCCTCGGGCGTCGACTGCGCGATGGCGTCATCCGCCCGGAATCCTTCCGGCGCGGACTGAGTCGCGATGGCGCAGCCGGTCCCTCCACTCGACATGAGCACGATCGCAGACCATGACATCGCGAGCCGCGTTGTGCGCATCTTCACGTCTCCGAGAAGTGTTGTATACAAATAGGCATACAAACAGGCCGACCGCAAGGGTGCCCAATCCCCCTGCATAGGAGAATACGGCGGAAGGAGCCAATACGTTAGGCCAGCGTGTGACCGAAGACGGCGCAGACTCCCAAACGGCGCGAAGTCCCAAACGGCGCGAAGTCCCAAGCGGCGCGAAGTCCCAAACGGCGCGAGGCCCCAAACGTCGTTAAACGTCGTCCGGAACCTTGCGCCGTTTGGAACCCGGCGCCGTTCGGAACCTGGCGCCGTTTGGAACCTGGCGCCGTTCGGGACTCTGCGCCGTTCAGGACGTCGCGCTCTCGTCTCTTGGTCCCCGTTCCCCGCTTCCCGTTCCCCGTCTAGCTTCCGCGCTTCATGGACGCGGCTACACACGTCCCAGCACCGCGAGCGGATCTCTTCGATCCCGCCAGCCTCGCGGCCCTGGGCCGAATCGAGATCGTCGCCCGCTGGATCGTCGACGGCTTCATGTCTGGACTCCACCGTTCACCCCGCAAGGGATTCTCGGTGGAGTTCGCCGAGTATCGCCCATACCAGCCTGGAGACGACCTCCGCTACATCGATTGGAAGATCGCCGCGCGCTCCGATCGCTGGGTCGTCAGGCAATACGAGGAGGAAACCAACCTCCGCGCGAGCATCGTCCTCGACGTGAGCAAATCCATGGCGTGGAGCGGGGCGCAGCTGTACGCCCTCGCCGGCACCGAGCAGTCCGGTGCCGCGCGGCTCACCAAGCTCGCTTATGCCGAGCGGCTGACGGCGGCATTGGCCCTCCTGCTCCTTCGCCAGCGCGATGCAGTCGGACTGGTCCGATTCGACGCCGAGATCCGGACCGCCATTCCACCCCGCGCTCGTAACGGCCAGTGGCGTCGCGTGGTCGCCGCGCTGGAGGAACCCGGTGCCGGACGCGCCTCGTCGGCACCCGCGGCGCTCGAGCAGGCTGCCCGCCTCATCAATCGGCGTGGAATGATCGTGCTCATTTCGGATTTGCTCATGGACATTCCCGATGTCGAGCGCGCGGTTCGCGGTCTTCGGGCTGCCGGCCACGACATCACCGTTCTGCATCTCATGGATCCAGCCGAACGCGATCTCCCGTCGGGCGGCGAGGCGGTTTTCGTCGATCCGGAGAGCCGGCTGGAGATCGCGGCCAGCATTGCCGATGTCCGCGCGGCGTATCGACAGACCGTGGACGAGGTCATTGGCGAGTGGCGCACGATGTTCTCCTCGATCGGGGCCAGCTACGAGTTGATCTTCACCGACGCGCCGTTCGGCGTTCCGCTCCGGCACGCCTTCGCCGCGCGCCAGGCGCTTCCATGATCGACGAGCTGCCACGCCCGTGAGCCTGCTCGCTCCCCTCTATCTCTTGTTAGGCGCGGCGGCGATCGTGCCGCTCCTGATCCATCTCCTGCGCCGCCGCATCGGGACGCGCGTCGACTTTCCCGCGGCGCGCTACCTCGCTCGCGCCGAGCAGGAGCACAGCCGTTCGCTCAAGCTGCGCAACCTGCTCCTGATGCTCCTCCGCGTCGCGATCGTGCTCTTCGTCGCCACGGCGGCGGCGCGGCCGGTCATGCATCTCGCTGGATCGGGACACGGACCTACCGCGCTCGCCATCGTCCTCGACAACTCGTTGAGCACGACGGTCGTCGTCGACGGTCATCCCTTGCTCGAGCAATTTCGTGGCGCGGCGCGGGAGATCCTCGCCGCGGCGAACACCACCGACCGGCTCTGGCTGGTCACCGCGGACGGACGGGTGCGCGGCGGCGGAAAGGCGACCCTGCGCGAGGAGCTCGACCGCGTCGAGCCGTTGGGTGGAGCAGGGAATCTCCCGCTCGCGCTCGCGCGTGCCGCCGCTGCCGTTCGCGCCGCGGGCATCGATTCCCGACAGATCATTCTGCTCACCGACGGCCAGCGCTCGGCTTGGACCCAGACGACGGACGCCGGGGACGTGCAGGTTGTGCTCTGGCTTCCGGGCGGTGCGCCGCCCGTCAATCGCGCCGTCGTCAGTGCCGATGCGCGGCCGGAACGGTGGACGCCCCGCGGAGCGCTCGTCGCGCGCCTGATGAGCAAAGACTCGACCACCTATCGGATCACCCTCGGCGACCGGTCGCTGGGCCGGGGCACCGCGGCGCCTAACGAGGAGGTCGTGTTGCGTGCGGCGCCGCCCGAGCGCGGCTGGGTGGGTGGCACGATCGAGCTCGAGCCCGACGAACTGCCTGGCGACAACGTGCGTCACTTTGCGGTCTGGATCGGTGCACCGCCGGGAATCTCCGTCTCACCTGGGGCGGGACCCTTCGTCCGCAGCGCGATCGACGTGCTGAAGGCCAGCGGCCGCGTCGTCGACGGGCGTGACATTGCCATCGTCGCTGCAGATGAACTGGGCTCACTGCCCGCGCTCATCGTTGCGCCAAGCGACCCAGTGCGCATCGGAGCCGCCAATCGCGCTCTCGAGCGCGCTGGCATCCCGTGGCGCTTCGGCGCCGTGCGTCGCGGCGAAGCAAGCGTCGCCGGACCGCGCGCGGCGACGGGGGTAAGCGACTCCCTCTCGTCCGGTGCGTTCACCGATGTCTCGGCCACGACGCGCTACGATCTCGTCGTGCAAAGCGGCGCCGATGCGGACACGATCGCGCGCATCGGCCGCGAGCCGTGGATCGTGGCCGGTCCTCGTTACGCAATCGTCGCCTCGCCGCTCGATCCGTCAGCGACGACGCTTCCCATCCGCGCCGCGTTCGTCCCATGGCTCGCGACCGTGCTCACGGAGCGATTGGTCGGCGAGCCGGGGGGCATCGTCGCCGCGAGCCCCGGACAGGCGCTGCCGCGCCCGCGATGGGCAGACGCGATCGAGGACGAGACGGGCGCGCGCACCGCGCTCGGCGACGATCTCCAGGCCCCCGCGCGGAGCGGCACTTATTTTTTCGAGCGCGGCGGCCGACGTGTCGGCGCCCTCCTCGTGAACCCCGAATCCAGCGAGTCGGTGCTCGATCGGCTGCCCGCGCGCGAGCTTGCGGCGCGCGTGAAGGCGCGACAGCTCATCAACGCCGCCGATCGCGTGCAGCTCGCGGGGCTCTCGTTCCGCTCGGCGGCGCGACGCTCCGTCGCCGAGCCGATCCTCGTGGCTGTGCTCGCACTTCTCGCGCTCGAGGCGTTGCTGGTACGTAGCCGACGCCGCGTCGCGGTCGCTGCCTAACGAACCTACGCACGAATGGCATTGCTTCCCCTGCTCGACGCGATCGAGCGCCTCCCCGCGTTCACGCGGCTGTACAACACGCTCCCCGCGCCAGCCGAGCGACGGACCATCGGTGGCCTCCCCGGATCCGCCGACGCCGCCGTGCTCGCCGCGCTCACTCGCCGCCTGCCGAATCGGTTCTTCGTCGTCGCCACCGAGTCCGTTACCGAGGCTGAACGCTGGCTCGCCGACCTCGGCACGCTCCTCGAGGAGACTCCGCTCGCGCTATATCCACCCCGCGAAGGCTTCGGTGAGGCGGAGCCGCACATGGAGGTCGCAGGCGAGCGCGTCGAAACGCTCGAGCGCCTGACGAGGGGCGAGATCCGCATCCTCCTCACGACGGCCCGGGCGCTGCTCGAGCGTACTCGCATGCCACGCGCGCTGCGCGAGCTTCGCGTCGAGCTCCGAAAAGGAAGCAGCCATCGGCTCACGGAGCTCGCGTCGCATCTCGAATCGATCGGCTTCGAGCGCGTGCCGATGGTCGAGGACGTCGCGCAGTTCAGCATTCGCGGCGGCATCTTCGACGTCTACTCGTTCGGAATGCCCGAGCCTGTGCGGGCCGAGCTCTGGGGCGACGAGATCGTCGATCTCCGCTACTTCGACATCAACACCCAGCGCTCGACCCGTGCCGTCGACCTGGCGCTCATTCTGCCCGTGGACGGACAGGTGCGCGATGATGCGGTGACGGCCGAGCGGCTATCGATCACCAGTCTCTTTCCGCCGGACACGCTCCTCTTCGTGCCGCGTGGATCGCATCTGGAGCCCGAGTTCAAGCGCTCGTGGACCGACGCGCAGCACCACATCGATCTCGCGCGCCGTCGCGGCGAGGAGACGGTGTCGAGAGAGGAGCTCTTCGTGCCGCCGGACGAAGCGGCGCGCGCCATTCGCGCCTTCGGTACGATCGCCGCTGCTGGTGAAGGCGAGGACGAAGTGGAGATCGGCTTTCCATTCCGGCCGCCCGAAACGATCGACCGCGACATCAGGCAGCTCAAGCGACTCGTTCGCGATGACCTGACCACGATCATTCTCTGCGACAACGAGGGACAGTGCGAGCGTCTCGACGAGCTGCTGAACGACGGCGAGCGCGCGCCGTCTCCGGCGCATCTGTCGATCGGTGTGCTCGACGGCGGCTTCGTCGTCCCGTCGCGCGACTCGCACGCCGGCCTTCGTGTTCTCACGGACCACGAGATCTTCCGCCGCGAGCGGCGCATCCGGCGCGCCCGGAAATACGCCACCGGCATCGCGATCGACACGCTCGCCATCAAGCCTGGCGATTACGTCGTTCATCTCGAGCACGGCGTTGGCATCTTCCGTGGCATCGAGACGATCTTCGTTGGCCAGAGCACCGTGGAAGTTGCGGTCGTCGAGTACGAGGGTGGCGATCGGCTCAACGTTCCGTTGTATCGCGTCGATCAACTCGAGCGCTATCGCTCCGCGACGGACATCGGCGACGACTCCCCGCCACCGCGGCTCCACAAGCTCGGCGGCAAGCGGTGGGGACAACAGCGCGAGAAGACGCGTGCGGCCATTCACGAGATGACCGTCGAGCTGCTCGATCTCTATGCGCGCCGCAAGATGGCGACGCGACCGGCGCACGTGCCCGATACGGCATGGCAGCGACAGTTGGAATCGGCCTTCCTCTTCGAGGACACGCCCGATCAACGCAAGGCGACGGCGGAAGTGAAGAAGGACATGGAGAGCGTGCGGCCGATGGACCGTTTGCTCGTCGGCGACGTCGGTTACGGAAAGACTGAAGTCGCGGTGCGTGCCGCGTTCAAGGCGGTGCAGTCGGAGCGACAGGTAGCGGTGCTCGTTCCGACGACCATCCTTGCCGATCAGCATGCGCGAACGTTCAGCGAACGGCTCGCGGACTTCCCGATGCGCGTCGCCATGCTCAGTCGCTTTCAGACACCAAAGGAGCAGGAAGCCGTCCTGGCGCAGCTCGCCGAAGGGAGCATCGACATCGTGATCGGCACACACCGTCTCCTCAGTGCCGACGTCGTCTTCAAGCGACTGGGACTCATCATCGTCGACGAGGAGCACCGATTCGGCGTGAAGCACAAGGAGCGGCTCAAGCAGCTGAAGCTCGAGACGGACGTGCTCACCCTCACCGCGACCCCGATTCCGCGAACGTTGCATCTGTCGCTCGCCGGGCTCCGCGACATGACGCTGATGCAGACGCCGCCGCGTGATCGGTCACCCGTGCTCACCTACGTCGAGCCCTCGGATGATGGACTGGTCGACGAAGGGATCTCGCGTGAGCTCGATCGCGGCGGTCAGGTCTTCTTCGTTCACAATCGCATCGAGACCATCCAGGGCGTCGCCGATCACATCCATCGCATCGTGCCGCGCGCGCGCATTGCCGTGGCGCATGGTCAGATGCGGGAGCGCGAGCTGGAAGACGTGATGCACCGCTTCGTGAACGGTGCCGTCGACGTTCTCGTATCGACGATGATCGTCGAGTCCGGCCTCGACGTGCCTAACGCGAACACGATGTTCGTCAACCGGGCGGACCATTTCGGCGTCGCGCAGCTCTATCAGCTGCGGGGCCGCGTGGGGCGGTCGCATCGGCGCGCGTACTGCTATCTGCTGGTGCCCGAGAACGTGGATCAGGATGCCGAGCGAAGGCTTTCCATTCTCGAGCACCACACGGAGCTGGGCGCTGGCTATCGGATTGCGTTGAAAGACCTCGAGCTGCGCGGCGCCGGGAATCTCCTCGGTCCCGAGCAGTCGGGATTCGTGCACGCCGTGGGCTTCGATATGTATTTGCGAATGCTCGACGAGTCCGTCCGCCGCCTCGTGCAGGGTGACGGGGCACCCAAGCTCGTGCCGTCGGACGTCTCGGTGGATGCACCCAACTACCTGCCGGACGATTTCGTACCGGCCCACGAGGCCAAGCTCGACGTCTATCGCCGGCTGTCGCGCATCGAGGATCCTTCCGAGCTCGAGGCGCTCCGCGCCGAGCTTCGCGATCGCTTCGGGCCGCTTCCGGCGCCAGCCGAGACGATGCTCGCCATCGCCCAGCTGCGCATCCTGGGCGGGAGCCTTGGAATCGAAGGCATACTCGTGCGTGGCGACGAGGCTCGTGTTAACTTCCGCGACACCGCTGCGCCCCGGATGAAGGGGTTGTCGGCGGCCTTCCACGAAGTGCAGTTCCAGGCAGAAGTCAGGCGGGCGGTTCCTCTTTCACTCAAGCTGACGCGTCTCGGGGGCGCGCCGATGCTCGACGGTCTCGTTCGGGCATTGCGCAGCCTCGTCGCCTAACGCTTTGGCCCGCGGCCATCACATTCCCCGGCAGCTCTCGACCTCCCTACGATTTCCGGAGTTTTCCTCCACATGCGTTCTCGTTCTCTGGTCGCGCTTGTCGCGACACCCGGCCTCCTGCTCGGCCTCGCTGCCTGCGACGGACTGAAGGAGGCGCTCACCGCGCACGTCGATGTCGCGGCCAAGGCGGCGAATCAGGAGCTTTCCGTCACCCGCCTCGCCGATCTGCTCGGTAACGCGAAGGTGCCGGTGCCAATCACCAAAGAGAATGCGGGCATCGTCGCGGATCTCTGGGTGAACTACCAGCTGCTCGGGCACGCCGCCGCCGTGGGCGATTCGCTCACCGACAAGAAAGCGATCGATCAGGCCATCGAGCCGATCACGAAGAACATGCGCCTGCGCAAGTTCACCGACACCCTCGTGAAATCGTTCAAGGTGGATTCGGGGAGCGAGGCGAGCTACAACCAGGCGGCCGGCGATCTCTACGCGGCGCGCCACATTCTCTTTGCCTTTCCGCCTGCAGCCACCCAGGCGCAGAAAGACTCGGTTCGCAAGAAGGCCGAATCCGTTCTGCCGACCGTTACCAATGCCAACTTCGGGCAGATGGCGGAGAAGTACAGCTCCGATCCGAGCGCGAAAGGCCGGGGCGGAAGTCTTGGCGTCTATGAGAAGGGCGCCATGGTCCCTGCATTCTCGAACGGTGTCGCGGCACTGAAGCCGGGCCAGATCGGCCCCCAGCTCGTCGAGTCGAACTACGGCTTCCACATCGTGCAGCGGCTCCCGTTCGATCAGATCGACAAGGGTGAATACGCCCAGAAGTATTCCGGCGCGGCGATTCAGAAAGCGGACAGCACCTATCTCGTTGGGCTCGACAAGTCCGCGAACATCGAGGTGAAGACGAACGCACCGGCGCTCGCCAAGAGCTCGGTCGGCGACCCGGTCAAGCATCGCAAGGACAACTCGGTGTTGGCCACGTACAAGGGCGGCGATCTCACCGTCTCCGAGTTCCTCGGCTGGATCGAGACGATGCCCCCGCAGATGCAGGTCTCGCGTCAGCTGCCGCAGCTGCCAGACTCGGTCGTACGGCGCTTCGTGTCGTCGATTGCCGAGCGCGAGGTGATGCTCGAGAAGGCAGACAGCGCGAAGATCACGCTGAGCGCCGAGGACAAGACCCAGATCTACGGCCAGTTCAGCCAGCTGGTGCAGATGCTCGAGCAGCAGCTCGGCATTGATCCTAAGGCGCTCGGCGACAGCGCGAAGACGGCTCCGGAGCGCGAGCGTCTTGCGGCGAATCGCGTCGAGTCCTACATCGATCGCATTCTTGCTGGCCAGGCGCAGCCAGTGCCGGTGCCTCAGCCGCTCGCGACGGTTCTCCAGTCGAAGTACGAGTCATCGATCAATAGCGCCGGCGTCGATCGCTCCGTGGAGCGTGCACAGAAGATCCGCGCTGCCGCCGATTCGTCGCGCGCCGCGAACCAGCCGAAGTCTCAAGTCCCGCTGCCCGGTGCGGCTCCGAGCCAGACCCAGCCGCCAGTGACCAAGACCCCGGCGCCGGCTCCGCAGCCGACGAAGAAGCCATAATGCCTGTCGCCCCCGAGGATCTGAGCATAGGTATCACTCAGACCGTCGTGAGATCCTCGGGGGCGGCAACCACCAACTGGTTGAAAATCGAAAAGGCCGGAAACTGCCAGAAGAAGCCGGGTACAACAAAAAAGATCGGCGGCGATTTTTTGGAAAAGTCACTGCCGCTCTTCAAAGTTTCCCGCCCTTTCAGGCCGTTTCCGGCTTCGATGTTCGCCCCGTTGATGGTTGGATGAAGTCGATGTCGTCGGAGGTCTGAGCGAATCAATTGCACTCGGGGTATGCTGTGTCTATGAAACGAATTCACTCTCTCGCGGTGCTTGCGCTGGCGCTCACTGGCGCGCCACTCGCCGCACAGCAGCCCGGGCCGCAGCACGCGACGCTCGATCGCATCGTTGCCGTGGTCGGCGACCAGCCCATCACGCGGTTCGATCTCGAGCAGCGCATGCTCCAGGATCAACAGCGCGGGTTCCGACCACCAACGGACTCGGCGGCGCTCAAAGCCTACGAGATGCAGACCCTCAACACGATGATCGACGAGGAGCTGCTGCTGCAGAAGGCGAAAGACCTCAAGGTCGACGTGCCCGACAACGAGATCAACTCCTCCGTCGACAAGCAGATTCGCGACATCAAGGCGCGTTTCACGACGGAGAGCGAGTTCCGCACCGAGCTTGCGAAGGCGGGGCTCGGCACGCCCGAGGAATATCGGCGCATGCTCGTCGAGCAGATGAAGCGAGACGAGACCATCAAGCGCACGATGCAGAAGCTGCGGGAGGACAACAAAGTCATTCCCGCCAATGTCACCGAAGACGAAGTCAAAGAAGCGTTCGAGCGCAGCCGAGCGTCGCTGCCGCGTCGGCCAGCTCAGGTGACCTTCCGACAGATCGTCATCGCGCCTCGTCCCACGGCGGCGGCAAAGGAAGTCGCGCGCGTCAAAGCCGAGTCCATCCTCGCGGAGATAAAGCGGGGCGGCGACTTCGCGCTCCTCGCAAAACGCGAGTCGATGGATCCCGGGACGAAGGAGGTCGGCGGAGATCTCGGCTGGCATCGCCGTGGTGATTTCGTTACCGAGTTCGAGCGCTGGGTCTGGTCGCTTCCGCCAGGGGAGCTGAGTCCGGTGTTCGAGAGTCCATTCGGATACCACATCGTGCGCGTCGACCGCGTTGCCGCGGGTGAGGTCAAGGCGCGACATATCCTGATCCGCCCGAAGCTCGACTCGGCGGACCTCGTGCGTGCACACGCCGAAGCGGACACGGTGTTCAAACTCTGGAAAGCCGGCGCGCCTTTCGACTCTCTCGCGAAGAAGCATCACGACTACGCCGCCAAGGAGGAGACGAGCATTCTCGATCCCATGGCGCGCGACTCGCTGCCCGAGTCGTATCAGCGAGCGTTCGCGGGCAAAGCCGCCAACGACATTGTCACGTTCGAGATTCCCGATCCGCAGCGCGGGATGCCAAAGGTTGTCGTCGCGCAGCTCCTCTCTTCGAATCCGGGCGGTGAGTATACGCTCAAGGAGATGCGTGAGCTCGTGCGCAACCGCCTCGCGGAAGAAGGTGGCGTCCGGCGGTACCTGGATTCACTGCGGAATCGTTCGTACGTCTCGATCCGGCTCGATCAACCGGTGCCGGGCGCCAGTTCCTCGCAGCGGTGACGCGAGCACGGCGACATGCAGCGTGAGCCCGTCGTCGCCGTCACGCTCGGCGATGTCCGCGGTATAGGACCGGAGATCATCGAGAAAGCGCTCGCCGACGATTCTGTTCGGGCGAGCGCTCGCTTTTTGTTGGTCGGTCCGACCGGCGCGTCGCTACGCGTGGACGAGCCAGTTG
>DATEPP010000123.1:0-5659 GCA_035273165.1 Gemmatimonadaceae bacterium | reverse complement strand
CCGTGCCGCGATCGCCGCCGGTAGACCAGGTGAACGATGGCAGAATCGCGATGCGCCCGAGCAAGGGGCTTCCCTCGGTGAGGCGCCACTTGATACCGATGCCGGCGTCGCCAGCGCCTAACGGGACGCCCGTCGACCGCAGCAGCGGCGCGAAGATCGAGAGTTGCGCGCGGGGCGCAATGCCGACCTTCACCACCGTGGGGATGAGGACCGCGTGGGTGTTGTCCGAATTCCGATCGGTCTCGACACCCGTCTCGATCTCGACGTAGCCCGGAGCCACGGTCCCCGCGTGCGTCGCCACACTCGGACGCTCTGGCTGCACCGCACGCGGATCGGGCGCGCTGCCTGACGAGAGCGCCGCCGCGCAGCCGTCGAGCGCAAGCAGCAGGAGGAGCAAAATCAGCGGACGGGCTTTCCTCATCGCGGAGCAAGCATCAAGTTCGGGAAATCTGTCAGCGGTTACTCACCAACCCGGCCGAACCTCTCCCGGGCCGCACCACCGCCGGTGCGCTGAGATTGCCGACGCGATCGACCGCATTCGCTACGATCCGGTCGATGTCCCCCGAGCCGGTCAGCCGGTGCGAGCGCACCTCGTTAGGCAGGATCTCCGTCGTCCACTGACCGCCCCGAAGCGTGCGCACGACCCAGAGCCAGGGCGCTTCCCCCTTGCCCGGAGTCAATCGAACGTACGGCTCGCCCGTCGCGCTGGAGAGAACGAACGTCGCCACCGGTCGCGGCGGCGGCGTCCCATCGAGCCACGAGCTCGCGGGCACCAGCGCCTGCTCGGCGTAGAGCGGCGCGAGCTTCGCGTCGATGCTGTCGACGTCGCGCATCAACCCCTTCATGCTGAAGAAGACGTTGCCCGTCGCGCCGCCGTTCGCCGCGGTCCCGACGCTCGCGCGCGTGACGTTCACCTGCTGGACGATCTCCGTCGCCGGCCAGTTCGCGGCGCGGTTGCCGCCCGCGCCAACCTGATAGTTGTCGCCGACACGGTGGAGACCATTCCCGATCCAGAGATTGCGTTTCTTGACGTTCTGCTGCGCCCACCAGTCGAGGAGCGCCGGATAGCTCTGCGGCCCCTCGATCGTCCAGTAGAGTTGCGGCACCCAGTAATCGAGCCATCCGTTGCGTAACCACTTTCGCGTATCGGCATAGATCTCCTGATACGCGTCGAAGCGAGCCTGGATCGTCGGCGGATTGCCTGGGCGCCAGATGCCGATCGGGCTGACGCCGAAGCGCACCCACGGCTTCGTCTGATGGACGGCGCGATCGAGCGACTCGACGAGCACGTCGACGTTGTGCCGGCGCCAGTCGTCGCGAGAGAGCGTGCCGCCGCCTTTGCGATAGGCGGCGTACGTCACCGAATCAGGGAACTCGATCGGCCGGCCGCTCGCGTCGTTCTCCCTGTACGGATAGAAGTAGTCGTCGATGTGCACGCCGTCGACGTCGTACCGCCTCACGACGTCCCGCACCACCTGAATCGTGCGCGCACGGACCGCCGGATCGCCGGGATCCATCCAGAGATAGCTGCCGTACTGCCTGACGAGTGACGGGTGCGTCTTGCTAACGTGCGTCAGCGCGGCGTCGCTCAGCGGCTTTGCATAACGAGCACGGTACGGATTGAACCAGGCGTGGAGCTCGATGCCGCGTTTGTGCGCTTCCGCGACCGCGAACGCGAGCGGATCCCACGCCGGCTCCGGCGGACGGCCCTGCCGACCCGTCAGATACTCCGACCACGGCTCGAGCTTCGAGTCGTAGAGCGCGTCCGTACCGGGACGAATCTGAAAGATGATCGCGTTGAGATGCAGCGCCACCGCCTTGTCGAGGATGGCGAGCAGCTCCGACTGTTGCGACCAGGTATCGAGGTCGGGTCGCGACGGCCAGTCGATGTTTCCGACGGTAGCGACCCACGCCGCGCGCAACTCGCGTCGCACAGGCGGTGGCTCGGTCGCGTTGGACGTGGCGGGTTGCGCGTAGAGCGCCGCCGGAACGCCAGCGGCGCACAACAAGAGAACACATGATGAAATACGCATGAATCAACGTCGTCAGGCGGCGCCGATGATTCAACCCGTGCTCGGGTGATTCGTCCGAGCGATCGCGTGGTGACAGCGGTGATGACCCCCGCGTCCATCTAACGATTGTCACCCCTCGCTACACGAACGTTCGGAGAGCCCGACTCCATGCACAGCCCACGCGTCGCGATCGCCGCGCCGAATACCGCGCGCCTCGCCATACTTCTCCTCGCCGGTCTCGCCGCCTGCGACGTCCCCACCAGGCTGCCGACCTGGAATCAGACATGGTTGATCCCCGGCGATAGCACGCGCGTCGCCGTCAGCGAGCTGCTACCCAAATCGGGCGAGCTGACGGTGTCGACCGCCGGCGGACAGCCGGTCTTCGCGCTCAACATCGCCACGCCCGCGGCGATCAGTCGCTCGCTGGGACAGGTCTGTTCGGCGTGCGCGGCGGCGAATGGGACGACCGTTCCAAAGCCTGCGTTCAGCATCATCGATTCGACGGGAGTCGCTCTGCCGTCCGATCTGGTGGCGGCAACGATTGTGAGCGGCGGGCTCGCGTACACGATCACCAACGCTTTCGGATTCGATCCGATCCGTCCGAGCGCGGCAGGCGCGCCGTACGGCTACTTCGTCGTGCGCGTGACGAACGGGACGACGCTCGTCGCCATCGACTCGGTGAACGGCGCTGACCTCGCCATCGGGAAGAACGGTGCGGTCGTTCAACGCGCGCTCCCCCTGAACGTCGGCGCTGGCTCGTTAGGCATTTCCGGCTCGTCGCCCCTCGAGGTTTCCGTCACGCTGGATTCGCCCGCCGGCGATCCGACCACGATCAACAGCTCGCAGAGCTTCTCGATCTCGATCCAGCCCGCGCCGATCGCGCTCAGTCAGGCGCAGGTGAACCTCGCCAACCAGCAGATCAGCGCGGCGCAGACCTCCGTCGATCTGACCTCGGTGAGCGATGAAGCGCTCATCAACCGCGTACAGGCTGGCACGCTGCACCTCACGATCAGCAGCCCATTCGGTGTTCAGGGAACGCTCACGGCGACCTTCACCACGCCAGGCGCGTCGCCGATCGTAAAGACCATTCCGCTGACGACGGCGGCGCAGCAGACGCCTAACGTCTCGCTCACCGCCACCGAGCTGCGCGCCCTCCTGGGCCACACCGCGACGCTCACCGTCTCCGGCAGCGTCAGCTCGCCATCGGGCACGGTGACGCTGACACCGACGCAGGCCCTGAACGTCGCCAGCACTTTCGAGATCATCCTGAGCACGACGGAGAACTGAGCCATGACCCGCCTCACCATCGCGATCACTCGTTCCGCGTTGTGCCTCTCTGTCAGTGTCGCGCTCGCACGGGGCGCCTCGGCGCAGCTCGTCAGCGCCAACGCAACCTCACTCGCGCTCGGCGACAACTACACTGCGCTCGCTCGCGGCTTCAACGCAGTGAATTGGAATCCGGCGAATCTCGGGCAGCCGGGCAACCCCCTCTTCTCCTTCGGATTTGCCGGCCGCGGTTCCGGCGGCATGGAGCCGATCTCACTCGGCGATCTATCGCAGTATAGCGGCGTGCAGTTGCCTAACGCTGTGATCAACCAGTGGCTGGCGCGGGTCAAGGCGAATGGCGGCCAGTCGCTCGAGGCCGAGGGGTCGGGCTCGTTCGCGATGAGCATCGGCTCGTTCGCCTTCCAGCTCGCCACCACGGGCTACGAGCGCGGGAAGTTGAGCCCGGACGCGGTCGAAGTACTGCTGTACGGCAACGCCGGTCAGACTGGTACGCCGCGGACGATGAGCCTCGAGGGATCCCGAACCGAGGCCGCCCTCACGACTACGGCCGCCGCGAGCTTCGGCCAGGGCGTCGACATCGGCATCGGGCCCGTCAATCAACATCTCTCCTTCGGCGTCACGGTGAAGTACATCGTCGGCAATGCGCTCCTCCTCGGAGAGGACGCGGGCTCACAGCTCGACGCGAGTCCCCTCGCGCTCGACGTGAAATTCCCGATCATCCAGTCCGATACGTCGCTTACGGGAATGCCGAAGCGCGGCCAGGGCCTCGGCGTCGACCTCGGAGCGGCCTGGTCGAGTGGGCCGCTGGCAATCGGCGCCACGATTCAAAATTTCGTCAACACGTTCCGGTGGAACGTGAACGAGATGTACTTCCGCCCCGGCGGCGCGATCTTCACCACCTCGGGAGCGCGCACGACGGACTTCGACGCCGTCGGGATGACGCAGGTGCCCGATTCGTTGAAGGCGACGGCCGCGGCGTTAGGCGCTCAGGTGGACGCGATGCGATTTCGCCCGTCGCTCAATGTCGGCGCGGCTATGCGCGTCCTCCCATTCCTCACCGCCATGGCGGACGTTCGCCAGGAGCTCGGGAGCGGGATGCATCTCGCCGAGCGCACGCATCTGGGCGCGGGCGCGGAGCTCCGAATCATCCCGTTCCTCCCGATCCGTGCCGGCCTCGCCGCCATCTCCGGCGGCTATGTCGCGTCCGCGGGGGCGGGTCTCGATCTCTTCGTCCTGCACGTGAACGCCGGCATCGCGGCGCGGAAGACCGAGTTCGGTCAGTTCCCGTCGGCGGCGTTGACGGTGTCGTTCGGCCAATAGGCTTTCGGGCACCGCGCCTGGTACAGCGTCGGCGCGGACTAACACGGACACTGGCGGATGCACGCGGACCGCTCCTCTTGGCGCGACGGATTCTAGTGGCACGAGCCGGGACGACCATGTTTGTGAATGGCCTCGGGAAGCATCAGCGCAGTGTTCAGCCGGTGCGCCGTTAACAAAGCAATCACGGCTCGTTGCTGGCGGAGTCCCAGGTGAAGAGGAGGGGTCCGCGAGAGTCCGCAAGTGTCTGCGTTAGTTCGCGATGACGCTGTACAGGCCTGGCGCCATGAAGGAGCGGATGTCGGGCCCCATTTCGGCGGGTATATTGCGGCCCATGACCGCTCCCGCCGCTGCACTAGACAAGAAGAAAAAGAAGATCGATACCGCGCGCGCCTGGGCCGAGACCCGCGAGCTGATGCGCGAGCATCGTGGCTCGTTGGCGATCGGCCTCGTGCTGATGATCATCAATCGTGTGGCCGGTCTCGTCCTCCCCTGGACGTCGAAATTCCTCATCGACGACGTCGTCGGAAAGGGCCGTGCGAACTTGCTCATGCCTCTCGCCGGCGCCGCCGCGGGCGCGACGATCATCCAGGCCGCCACCGGCTTCGCGAACTCGCAGGTCGTGAGCATCGCCGCGCAGCGCGCGATCACCGAGATGCGCAAACGCGTCCAGGACCACGTCCTCCGACTCCCCGTCACCTACTTCGATTCGACGAAGACCGGCATACTCATCTCCCGCGTCATGAGCGACGCCGAAGGCGTGCGCAACATCGTCGGCACGGGGCTCATCCAACTTCTTGGCAGCCTCATCACCGCGACACTCGCGTTAGGCATCCTCTTCTGGCTCAACTGGTAGCTCACCGCGGAGACGATCATCGTTCTCGGCCTCTTCGGCGGCATGATGGCGATCGCGTTCAAGCGGCTGCGGCCGCTCTTCCGAGAGCGTAGCGTCATCAATGCCGAGGTCACCGGCCGTCTCGCCGAGAGCCTCGGCGGTGTTCGTCTCGTGAAGGTGTACGTGGCCGAGCGGCGCGAGCGACTCG
>DATEPP010000122.1:0-2155 GCA_035273165.1 Gemmatimonadaceae bacterium | reverse complement strand
ACCCCTCGCTGCGCTCGGGATGACCAATGCTGAGGAGTGGTCCGCGTAAGTCTGCCAGTGCTCGTGTGCGTCCGCGCCAACGCTGTTGGAGTGGCGGCGGAACCATTTCTGAGCGTGCTCTTATGCACGTCTCGGGCGTCTTGGGATGCCGCCGAGCCTCGTGATGCGGTAACATCACATGGGCAGGTAGCGGCTTGGACGAGGGAAGGGGATCGCATGGCGACCATTCTCTATGTCGACGACGAAGCGGCAATCCGGCGAGCCGTGGTTTCCTGGCTCACCCGCCACGGGCACACCGTCCATGCGGCCGCCACGCTCGGCGATGCGCGCACCCTTCTCGAATCCGAGTCGATCGACGGGGCATTCGTTGATCTCTGGCTTGGTGGAGAAAGCGGCCTCGAGCTTCGGGAATGGATCGACGAGCATCGACCCGCGCTCTCGCCGAACATCGTCTTCGTGACTGGGGATCCTGGCGCCCATTCGGCGGGCCGCGGCCTGCTCGCGGAGCTTGGCCGGCCAGTGTTGGCCAAGCCGTTCGATCTGCAGGCGTTGGATCAGTTCATCGCCGGCTGGTCCAGCCGGGATGCAGGCTGACTAGAATCCATCCAGTGCGCGGCGGTACGACATCTGCCCCTGCAGACAAGGCCGGCATGCCGGTGCAGTTCGTCGCGAACGGCCCAGATCGAAGAACGTCATCGTAATGCACTCGCAACGTGTGTCCGCACGGCGCGCCTCCGAGAGTCGCGTCGATAACTTCCCGGTTGCACCTGGTCCTTCGTTTTCGCGCGGACTCTGGCGCATTGCCGCCGCGGACGTGTCGAGCGACAATCGCGTCCGCCTGCTGCGGGATGGGCCGGCGACGTTCGACGCGATGATCGAGCTCATCGACGAGGCCCGCACTTCCGTCGCCCTCGAGAGCTACATCTTTCGCTCTGATGAAGTTGGCGAGCGATTCGCCGAATCGCTCAAACGCGCTGTTGAACGCGGGGCCAGCGTTCGACTCCTCCTCGACTGGATCGGCGCCCGCGGCACTTCGCGCTCGTTCATCCGGCAGATCGCGCGCGCGGGGATCGATGTGCAGGTCTTCAACAAGCCCGGATTCCGCCCCTGGCTCGGATTGGTCCCACGCGACCACCGCAAGCTTCTCGTCGTCGACGAGCGGATCGGGATAACGGGCGGGGTGGGTGTAGGACGCGAGTGGACGACCGGCGTGCTGAAAACGCACCGATCGCGCTGGCGTGACACCGCGGTCGTCATCGAGGGACCGGCGGCGCGCGACATGGTCGCGGCCTTCGAGACGATGTGGCGCCGCACCGTTGGGCGCGAGCGCCGCGGCTCTCACCGTTTTCTCCGACGCGCCGCGCGCGGCTCCCATCTCGATCCATCGACGCACACACCGGCCCTCGTCGGCATCGTCGAAGGCGAGCCGCTGCGACTTCGCGTCTCCCGCGCCCTCCAGATCCAGGCGATCTCCGCCGAGCGTTCGATCTGGATTGCGACGGCGTACTTCGCTCCCTCGCCGTCCGAGGTCGAAGCGCTCAATGGCGCCGCACGTGACGGCGTGGACGTGCGCATCCTGCTCCCGAGCCGCAACGACCATCCATGGGTATCGTTGCTCGCCCGACGCTACTATCGGCGCCTGCTCACCAACGGTGTGCGGCTCTGGGAATGGCAGGGCGAGATGATGCATGCGAAGACGAGCGTGATCGATGGACGCTGGGTGCGCGTCGGCTCGACGGACTTCAACCCCCTCGGCGTCGCGATCAACTACGAGCTCGATGCGGTGATCGAGGATCCCGCGCTCGGGCAGCAGGCGGAAGAGATGTTTCTCGCCGACCTGGAGAACTCGAAGGAGGTTGGTCTGCGAGGAGCGCGGGGATGAGCACGGCACGTGGCGCGCAATTGAGCTGCTGATGTCGACACGCTGGCTCCGCGCCCTGGCACTTGGCGGCATTCTCGTTATGCCTGCGACTGCATTCGCGCAGTCCGCGGCGCCGGCGCCGGCCCCGCACGTGCCGCTCTTCACGGTGGACGACGCCTATCTCGCTGGGGGATTCATCGCGGGCACGGTCGCGCTCCGGCCCGTGGACGAGTATTTCGCGCGACGGCTGCAGAACAAGTACAGTCAATCGAGCCGCCTCTTGCAGGAGGTCGC
>DATEPP010000121.1:0-2426 GCA_035273165.1 Gemmatimonadaceae bacterium | reverse complement strand
GGATCGCTCCGCAGTCGGCGGTCAGCGCTCCAGATACACTTCGGCGAAGTACGCTGAGAGCTCGAGCGTGAATGGCTCCGCTGCACCTTCCGCCCGCCACACGAGCGTGTCGACAAGCATTTCCGGCCGCTCATCGTTAGGCGTCCAGCGCTCGATGAGCCGAGCGTGGAGGTCGACAACCCAATACTCCGAGACATGCCGCTGATAGAGCGCGCGCTTGGTCACTCGATCATAGCGCGCGCTGCTCGGGGAGATCACTTCGACGGCAACGAGAACGTCTCGCGCGGGCATCTCTGTGAGCAGGCGCCGTGCCTCCTGCAACGAAGTGACGAAGACATCCGGCTGAACCAATGATTCGGCCTCGAGCTCGATGTCGAACGGTGACGGGTAGGCGACGCCAATGCGATTCGTGCGCGCGTATGTCTCGAGCAGGGTGAGCAAAAGACCAACGGCGCGCTGGTGCAGGGCATTGGGCGATGGAGTCACCAGCAGCTCTCCCGCCACGAGCTCGTAGCGAGGCGTCGCCAGCGGCGCATCCGCAATAAGCTGACGAACCTCTCGCACTGTCCAATGACGACTCTGCGCGGCAGGCATGGCCATAATGTGGTCGGCTCCGTTCTGCTATGACAAGGGTTCATCCCTCAACATGAGGAACCCATGCCCGCCAATCGTCATCGTGCGATTGCAGGCGATTGCAATTCAGCGGCGCCTAGAACCGTGCATCGACCGAGAAATCAGCGCGCCATCGCTTTTCGGGCCAGATGCCGCGCGCGACATCGAAGCGGAAGAGACCATCGAGCAATGACAGCCCGATGCCTGCGCCCGACATCGGTCGGCCGGGTTGAGCAAAGTCGTTACGCGAGCCCGCCCAGCCGATGTCGTAGAACAGTGCGGGCCGGGCGGCAAGCATGCGGCCGAGGCCGAGCTCCGCGCGACCGAGCCAGAAGGCATCACCAACACGTGGCTCGCCGTCGGGACGCGCGAACTGTCCGCGCACGGTGTGCAATCCACCGATGTAGAAGGCGCGCTGCGGCGGCAGGTCGCCAATGGAGCTGCCGGCTGCGCCCGTGAGCGCGACGCCGAATCGGCCGACGTTTCGCGCGAGCGTTGCGTCGACGAGGAATCGGCCATAGCCGGTGTTGCCGAGCGAGTCCGAACGATCGGTAAACGCTCCCTCGCCGCGGAGCCGTGTGTCCAGGCGCGTGCTCGACGGATCGGCGCCGCCAAAGCTCCGCGTGACGCTGACGCGAGCGCCGAGCGCGGTGAGCGGCACGGCGGCGATGTTCTGCCCGAAGCGCACGTTGCCTAACAAGTTGCCGAGCGACGCCTGGGTATTGGGCTCGATGCCGACGCTGTCCTGGCGTTCGGCGAAGAGGCGCCACTGCGACTTCGCCCCGAAGACGATGTCGCGGCTGCCGGCGAGCTCTCCGCCCCAGCTGCGATAGTAGAAGCCTTCGTCACGAGCATACAGCGCATTCGCGAGCGACGCGCCGAACGACAGCGGCGCGCCCCAGTCGTCGTTGGCGACGGCGAGCCGGCGGTACGCCGTCGCCTGGAGCTCGGATCGGCCGTTGGATCGGATCAGCGAGAGATCGGCGTTAGGCACCACGTCGGCCGTACCGATGCGGGCAACGAGGCGCGCCGTGTAACCTTTGCCAAGCACTGACGTGGCCGACACACCTAACGACAAACCCTCGATCCTGTTGTAGCGCACGAGGTCGAGTCCCGTGTGGAGCACGGGCTTCTGCGGAGACCATCCCGGCTGCAGATCGAAGTCCAGCGACTCGAGCAGTTGGTCTCGATCCGACGTGCCGAAGATCTCTTCACCTGTCCCGTAGATGGAGCCAGGAAGGTCCGGCGAGTCGGCGAGACGCGTCGTGTCGCACGGCATGCGAATCGCCATGCGCAGCGCATCCCCGTAGCGCGACGTCGTACCCGCATAGTACGTGCTGTCGCCGTGGGCGCATCCTTCGCGCCGGCGCAGGATCTGTCGCGCGCGCATGGCCCGGTATCGCGCCGCGGACTCCAGCTCGCGTGCTGATAGGGTGTCGCCCTTGGCGCGCTTCGCTGCCGCCGCGGCACGCAGACTGTCGGCGAGCAGCGTATCTCGTTTGATGAGGGAATCCTCACGTGCGAGACGCGCCACGAGCGAGGTGTCTTCCATCCGCTGACGCCGCTCGCGATCCGAGGTGCCGATCGTGAGGCTGCCGGCGGTCGCCCACGTCGTATCGTCGCCGACGGTGACGGGTTGCGTTGCGATGGGTTGGTGGCTGTTCACGCTGTTGTAGCGGAAGCTTTCCTCGACCTTCACGGGTACGCGCATGAAGCTCGCCTCGATCTCGCCTTCGGCGACGTTGCGCTTCGGGAGCCAGAATTGGCCCTCGTACAGCCCATACTCGACGGTAATCGCGCTGATCGTCGCGTGC
>DATEPP010000120.1:0-5342 GCA_035273165.1 Gemmatimonadaceae bacterium | reverse complement strand
GCGGCGGCGAGCTCGCGTTCGGCGCGCGTCAGATCGCCGCGACGCGCATGTACCTGAGCGAGATGCACGCGTGCGTCATATCGCTGGAGGTGCTCGCTGCTGTCGGTCGCGGCGATGTATCGGGAAAGATCTCCCTCAGCTGAGCGCAGATCGTCCCGAGCGATGGCGAGCTCTGCGCCGTGATAGGCAATCTTCGCCAGCGCCGCTGGCGACTGCGTCTTCTTTGCGGCGGCAGCGCTGCTGTCGAGTGCCCGTGCTGCCGCGACAAGATCACCGGCGCGTATCTCGATCCTCACGAGTTGGTCGTTCAGATCCACGAGACGCTCCCAATCCTGCTGGCCCCGCCAGAAATCGAAGACCGCGCGGAGCTGTCGTCGCGCGCCGTCGAGATCGCCGGCCGCGACCGAGATGTCGGCGAGTGACGCGAGCGCGAGCATCTGGTTCCCGGTATCACGCGCCGTCTCGAACTCATGCGCGGCCCGCTTTACGTGGGCTGCGGCTGAGGGAACATCGTTGAGCGCGAGTGCCCCTGTCCCCAACGTGTAAGCGATGGTCGCTTCGGCGTAATGGTTTTGCGACGCCTGTGCTTCCGCGAGCGCCTCACGAAGGACCCGGACGCTGGCTCCCAGCTCACCATGCGACTGGAGATAGTCCCCATAGGAGAGAAGCGACAGTGAGAGGCCGCTTCGGTCACGCATGCGTCGCCGATGCGCGATTCTCGCAGCGTAGGTGAGCGCGACGGAGTCCGCTTTCCCGCGCATGATGTAGTCGAGGGAAGTGGCGCTGAGACATTGGGCATAGGCCTCGTCATCATTGACTGCCGATGCAAAGTCTCTGGCGATGCGGAGCGAGTCCCAGCTTCCGGGGGCGACCGACACCAGGAATACCTGGGCGCGGCGGCAACGCAAAAGCGCGCGGACGTCGTTAGCCGTGGCTGGCAGCACCTGCATCGCGCTGTCGAGATGCGCGAGTGCCTCACGACGCCGCCCGCGACGCCCCAGCGCCTCGCCGAGCCGGAAGTGGGCGAGACCCTCTGCCGCGCGGTCGGCGGCGCGGCGCGCACTAGCGAGTCCCTGCTCGTACAAGGCCACGGCGGGCTCCGCGCCCATCCACTGAGATTCGAGCGCTAATCCGAGCCCGATGCGCGCATAGGCGTCGTAAGAGTCGGCGCGCGTCGTGTCCATCACGAAGAGGGCGCGATAGCGACGGTCCGCGTCGGCGAAGTCATAGGTGAGACGAGCGAGCGTCGCGAGGCCCAGCGCGGCGGCGCGGTCACTGGAGTCCCGTCGCAAACGGGCTGTCCAGCGTGCGCGCACCGCTGCCGCGCTATCGCCGCGCACTGCGACCATTGCCTGACGCACGACGACCCGGGCGTCGTCGATCTCGGGATTCCGGAAGCTCGCATTGGCCGCGACCGCGCAAATGAGCAGCAGAAGCGCGGTAAGCGGGAGTGATCTCATCATCGGCCAGCTTGCATCTCGTCGTCAGGCGGGCATCGGCGACCTGTCGGTGCCGCACTATATGAATTGCGCGGCGGTCGAGCAACTCGCGACCTGCGCCGCGGAGTGAGAGAAAATGAATGGATGTCACGTACCACGGTCATGACTCCTTTCACACGATTCGCTCTTGTCGCGCTGCTGGCCGGCTGCGACGCGGCCACTCGTCCCGTCACCGGCGACAGCACGACGCCCACGCCCGCCCCGCCACCGCCGCCCCTCACGTCTACGGGGACGATCGCCTACACGAGTCTCAATGAGCTGCGCCTCATCGAGCCGGATGGCAGCGGGGACCGCCTCGCGTGGGCTGCACCTCCCGTACCCGGCCAATCGGTGCTGCACTTCTCCCTAACGGGTACTGCGTGGCGTCCGGATGGCGGGGAGATCGCTTTCTCGAGCGACCACGAGGCCGCGATCTCCATCTTCGCCAACGACATCTATGCGGTGCGGCCCGATGGCCTCGGCCTCCGCCGGATCACCAACGCCCCGGCACTCGCCAGCTTCGCGTCAATGGCCAAGGGAACCGTCCGCGTGGCCGTGCAGAACGTCGATGCCCCGCCAGGGCCCTACTTCATCTACGTGCAGGGCGCGCCCGAGCCGCAGGTCGCATCGATCAGCGCGGGAACCAGTCGCGTTTTCACATTCACTAATGTCGCGGATCTGGGAAACGTCCCGCAGCTGCCGGTCGCCATCAATGGCGCGTTCCGGTACATCGGGGATGCGGCAGTGGACGTGCAGGCAGGGAAAACCGTGGACGCGGGGCCCGTCACGATCACGGCGTTCAGCGGCATCGAAGGATACGATGCCACCGATCCCTTCTGGCGCGGCGATGGGGCGAAAGTCGGCTATCTCGGACCGCTCTGCTTCATCGAGCAAGCACCGAGCGCCGGTGCCGTCGGCTACGCCAACACCGCACTGCTCGATCGCGACGCATTCAAGAATCTGTGCATCGCCGAGTGGGGTCCGACTGCAGCGACGGCGAATCAGCTGCTGGTCGTGAGCGCATTCCCGGACGACGCTGGATTGATGCACGTGTACCGAGTCACGGAAGGGAGTAGCGGACTCGGAACCCCCGTCCTCAGCGTCGGCGGCTATCCGCACGTGCCCGATCTCCACTGGCTCAAGGACGGGTCCGGGTTCGTGATCGCGAAGGACGACGATCTCCTCGACCGCGACGTGAACCTCTGGGAATTCAAGTTCGGCTCGGCCCAGCCGACGAAGCTCACCGATTTTCACTTCGCGGGCGACAGCGTCATGCGGCGCTTCACGATGTCGCCCGATGGCTCGACGCTGGTGTTCGAGAAGACAGGCGACTTGCTCTTCGGCGCCTCGGACCTCTGGATCTCGGGTCGGACAGGTGCGAACGCCCGCCTGCTGAAGGCGAACGCCGGCCATCCGGCCTGGAATCCCACGCGGCCGTGACGGCCAGGGGGACCTCGGCTTCCTCGACGTTAGGCGTGATCCAGAGCCCGGATCGAGCCGAGATGTTGCGGCGGCACCAGCAGTCTCTGGAGCAGCGAGCGCATGCGCGCGCGAATCATCAAGGGATAGAGTCGCAGGCACGGTAGCAGCCAACGCGCAGCTCGCACTCGCAGCAAGCTACGTACATGCTCGGGAACAAGAATGGACTGAAGCTGCAGCAGCAGATGATAACGCCACCGCCCCAACTGGCGGCGGTAGGCGGCATAGAGTGCCTCGGACGCGCCGCTCCGTATGAGGTCGCGGCGCAGATGACGCTCCCGGTCGACTCGCCATTCGGCGTAGTCGCGCGGTAGCTCGGGGATGCCTAACGCAGACCCCACTCGATAGAACACGTCGTACAACTCATGCTGCTCGGCCGGCGAGAGCCTGCGCTCGAGCGAGGCGTGCGCTCGCTCGGAGTAGTCGACAAGCATGTACAGCACGTCGCGGTGGGCCCAATCGGGAATCGTCTGGCCGCGACGGTGCTCGACTGACTGGTGGACGGCCCGGATTCGCTCCAGCGCCGTGGAGGCCGTCAGCGTATCGGCGAAGACGATTTTCTGCGCGTAGCCCGCCGTGGCGACGAGCCGCGCGACCGGATCGTTAGGCAGGAACCCCGTGAAGAAGAGCCAGTCGACCGCGCGATTGAGCGCGAATTCAGCGGCGGAGCCGGCGAAGACGAGGAGCACCATGTCCCCGTCGCCCCAGATGCGCCGCACGATGGAGTCAGGAGATACAAAGGGCGTCGCTGGCTCCGTGGCACGTGCAGAGTACTTCATGTTGTAAAGTATCCGATGGCGCGCGAGGGTTCAAGCGCGGGCGATTCAGCCGGCAGTGTCCTCCACCTCACGCTGTGCTTCAGCCAGCCGGCCCACGTCCTCGCCGATCTGTCGCGCGGCATCGATGAGTGTCGTCAGCGGCGCGAGATCAACGGCACCGGCATGGAGTCTCAGGAGATCGAGGCGAATGCCCTCGAGCGCGGCAACGCTCTCGGCGAGCTGCGTCGCCGCAGAACTCTTTCGCTCGGCGAGTATCTCTTCGTCCGCCGAGCCGGACGGCGCCATCGCGGAGACTAACTCGAGCTCGGCGCGGGCGTCCGCGGCGCGTGCCTCGAGCGCTTCCACGATGCCCGGCAGCTCGGCAAGCTGTTGGCGATAGGCTTTCGGTAACGCCGCGAACAGCTCCGCCGCGGCGACGCCTAACGCGGCCTCCGTCGCGCGAAAGGCCGCTGCGCCCGCAAGATGTGAACGCTCCGGCGCGCCGAGGCGGCGCGCGAGCCATTCGCCGGCGCGACTGTTCCAGAGGCGGTCGCGGATGCCCGTCTGCCACCACTTGCGAATTCTCGACGGAACGAACTGTACGTCGAGGGCGTTGCTGAGCGCTCCCAGCACCATCGTGCTCAGAACCGGCAGCAGAAACCACTGCAGGCCTGTTCGGTTCTCGTGGATGATCCCCTGCAGTAACAATCCAAACGTCGTGGCGAGCCAGGTCGCCGAGGCGATCGTACCATATCGCAGTAGGCGATGGCTCGTCGGCTCCTTTTCCTTCTGCGTGAGCGCGTCGGTCTCCGCTCGTTCGCGACGTGCGACGTCGAGCGCCGCGCGGAGGTCGGCGAGCGTGTGTCCCGCACGGAATTGCCGGTACGCCTGATTGAGATGAAATCCCACCACCGGCAGCAGCGGCAATGACGTGATGGCCGCGAGCAGCACGATGTCCGCGGGACCATCCGGCCGGTTGCCGGTAATCCAGACGAGGAAATTGGCTAAGGTGAGAAAACCGAAGCCCGCGGACCAGGCCATGTATGGCACGAGAAGCGGGTTGCGCGCGCCGAGCCACGCACGCAGCGTCGGAGGCAGAGCGAGCTTGCCCGATGGTGATGGCGCGAGTGCCTCGGCCAACGCTTCCCCGTCGCTGAAGCGCGCTGCAGGGTCGCGCGCGAGGCATTGGTCGATCGCAGCCCCGAGCGCGGGCGGCAGCCCAGGTGCGGCCCGCATCACGCTCGCCGGCACTTCCGTCGCCTGCTTCACGAGCAGCGCCGGAAGGTTGGACGACTCGAATGGCAGTCGGCCGCTCACCGCGAGATAGCCAACGACGCCTAACGCGTAGATGTCGCTGCGACCATCGATCGGCTCACCAGCCGCCTGCTCGGGACTCATGAAGTGGGCCGTACCCATGATCTTCCCGGGATCCGTCGTCGGTCCCGCATCGGCGCCGTGGGCAATGCCGAAGTCGGTGACGAGCGCCCGCCCCGTTCCAGCCTCGAGGAGGATGTTGTCCGGCTTCACGTCGCGATGGACGATGCCGCGCCCGTGGGCATACGCCAGAGCCCACGCGACCTCACGCAGCACGCGCGCCGCTTCGGCCGGAGACAGAGGGCCGCGCGTC
>DATEPP010000119.1:0-1464 GCA_035273165.1 Gemmatimonadaceae bacterium | reverse complement strand
GCCGCCTCCCCAATCTCATCGACGAGTCCCGGAATCAGACCCTTGATGAGCACCAGGCGCTCGCCCGCCGAAAGCTCGAGCGCACCGCGGACGAGGTCGCGGATCGTCGCATGATCCAGCCATGCGTAAAACGGGCTCTGTCTCGCATCTACGGTCATTGTCGCAGCGACTCATTCGAGAGGATGTCGTTGGCGCCACCCTATGTTACGCAGCCGATCGGTCAGCAGATAGCCATGACAAACTATACCACCGCAAAATCGATCGTGATCTCGCGAGGCTCGCGGCTCACGTAGCTGATCGTCACGCGCTCGCCGTAGCGATCGCGAAGCTGGGCCAGCAGCGGGATCGGATCGTGATCGTTGCGGAACCGCATCGTCTCACCAGGCGCGAGCGCATCGAGCGCGCCGAAGATCGCGGCGTGGCGAAAGCGCTTGGCGATGCCGCGCGCGTCGAAAGGGTAGAGCTTGTCAGGCTGGAGGTGCAGGTGTGCGGAGCTCATCGGTGGCGTTCCTCGAATTGGGAGAAGATCAAAGCTGAGCGACAGGAGCGCTGGCGCTGTGACGGATGTCTCAGGCCTCGACGACGCGGCGTCACTCGTGGGCAGCGTCGTTTGCGTTGCGGCAGATGCGTCCTTTGACGTATGTCCGGTGTGAGGGCCTCGAGGCGATCGTGATCTCACCCTTTTCCCACGGAGACGCCAATGTCCCGCATGGCACCTCGTTCCCTCCAGCGTCTTGCTTTGGTTCTGCTCCTCGCGCCACACGTCGCCGGCTGCTATACCGCCCGAGCTGTTCCCTACAACCCGGCGGCACTCAAGGATGCGACGGGCGTGACGATGGGCTCGGGCTCGAAGATCACTTTTGAGGACGGTGGAGCTTCGATCTCGGGCGATACGATCTACGCGCGTGGACGCGAAGGTCAGCTGAAGCTGCCCACCGACAGCGTGTCTTCCGTATGGCACCGCAAGTTCGCCCCAGTGAAAACGGGGGTGGTGATCGGGAGCCTCGCACTAGTTGGAATCTTCATCGCCGGCGCCACTTCCTTCGACAACACCAAATTCTTCGGATCACCATGAGAGGGCTCGCGACGCGCTTCACTCGGTTGCCGACTCAGTCCCGAGCGAGTCAGCCAGGCTTGTGCATCCGGCAGTCGAATAGCGGGGCCGTAGCTCGTCCTCAAAGGAGAGTAGGTACCACGCGCGCCGTGGCGCCCGATGTGCATCGTCGCCATCTCATCCTGCGATACACCCCATTCGGAGGCTCGTATGCGAGTCCCTTGTCGCATCGTTCACTATCCCATCGTCGCGCTCGCGCTCACTGCCATCGGCGGTTGGTCGCGGACGGCGTCGGCGCAGAATCAGCCGGGCCGAGCCGCAACCAAAGTCGAGTATGAGGGATGGCGGCGGTACATGACGACTTGCGCCCGCTGTCATGGCGATGACGCCGTGGGCGGTACCATGGCTCC
>DATEPP010000118.1:0-8755 GCA_035273165.1 Gemmatimonadaceae bacterium | reverse complement strand
GTTAGGTCGCTCACTGCTGATGGCTGACAGCCTCAGTGCGGACAGCACCCGATGAGTGCAGATCCCTCGTCGTCTCGCTTGCGCTCGACTCCTCGGATGACACTCCTGCCGCCGTTCCCCGTTAGGCGCCGAATTCGAAGTGCAGGTTGTCAGCGATCGCCGCGATCTCTTCGGCGTTCCGCCATGCTGTCTCGAGCTCGCGCAGCTCTCCCTCGAGCGCGAGTCGTTCCATGTCCTCGTGCGCGGCCATCTCGAGGGCGAGTCGCTGCGCCGGATCGAGACGCGTGAGAAAGCCGCGAGGGCTGTTGGCCACGAATTCCACCCGGTCCCCCGGCAAATCGCGGTAGCCCATTGCCGTTCCGTCCCATTCGGCTGCAACGGCGCGAAAGAGGCCTTCGGGATAGCCATGGCGCTCGAGGAGCGAAACCGCTGCGCGCGTCGTGGCAGTGGTGCCACCGAAACGGTTGACCGCAGGCATCAGCAACGCCGACGCCCGCACTGCGTCGGTACCCTCGAGGGTCATGATCTCCTGCCACGCATCGGGAATCTCCAGCGACCAGCGCTTCGTTCGGCTGTCCCACGCGAGCCGAATGCGTGGGAGCGCGGCGTTCGTGACCCGCACCGACGCGCCGTCTGCATTGGAGATGACGGCGACGAGCGAGTTAAGCGCCATCCTCGGCGTGCCATGCCGTCGCCGATCAGCCACCCAGACTGCGGCAAGCACTGCCGCGCCGACCACTGGGCCTCCGAGGAGCATCCCGCCGCCGATCGTGAGGCCAAGGCCGGCGCGCACGAAGGACTGACGGCGCCGACGACCGAATTGATCCCCGTAGCGCCACGCCGCAAGCTCGGGACGCAATGGCTTCCCCACCCTGACGAGCTCCGTCCCGTCGCGCAGTCGCGCGAGGCCGATGTTGTCGGTCGAAACGCGCAGCGTCGTTGCGCGAAATGCGCGCTCACAATCCTCGATCGCCTCCCACCGCTCCTCGAGCGGCGTGAGATTCCATCGCTCGCATCGCCGGCAGACGACCCAGAGCCGTCCCTTCGCCCCATCGAACGCGAGACGGTGGCCGACGGGGAAATGCTCGATCACCTCGTTCGCACCGAGGTCGGCGTGGCAGAAGATGCAGTTAGAGTACATCCGGCAGCGACGAGAGAGCGCCGTTAGGCGCGCTCCATGAGACAGATCCCCGACCAGGGTCGCTTGCCCTGCACGCCGTTCGACTCGGGAAAGAACGAGAAGATCCGAAGCGACCACGGGAGCCGCCCTGCCCGACCGGCGGCCTTGAACGTCGATTGCACGTCTGCTGGGCGCCAACCGTAACGCGCGAAGAACCCCGGACCTTCCGGCGATGCGAATTTGAATGGCGCACCGGCCTGAGCGAGCTCGGCGCCACCGCCCTGACGACGGAGCATCTCGAGGAGCCCGGGCGAAACGATGTCGAATGCCCAGTACTGGAAGGACGGCTGCCGCGCCAGATCGCTCGCGAGCGTGCCGACATCCTCCGCACTCAGATAGAGCAGCAGCCCTTCACTCAGCACCATGACTTTCCTGGCGCCGACGCCGATCTGCGCAAAGAGGGCACGGCGCTTCGCGACGTCGGAGAGGTCGAGAGCAATTCGCTCGACCGCGCAACGCGACTTCTCCCCGGCGAGCACCTCCTCCTTGTACGCGAGTAGCTCCGGGAGATCGACCTCGATCCACCGCAGGGTCGGTGGGACATCCATGCGATAGGGCCGCGCGTCGAGTCCCGCGGCGAGGTTGAGTATCGTGTCAACACCGGAAGCAAGGCCGCGGGCGATGTACTGATCGAACAGATACGTGCGCATCACCCACGACCAGGCATTCTTCTCGTGCATCTTCATCGACGCCGCGATCTGCTCCCCTCGATCGCCCGCGAGCTTCCGCGCCAACGGGTCGCGAAAGAGCGCGTCGCTCCGCTCCGTCTCCCGCGCCCGGAAGACGGCCGCCCAGCGGGCAGTGTCGGAGATGTTGCGGATGAGGGCCATTGCTAGTGGCGAGTGGTTAGTCGCTAGTGGGGAGCGGAAGTGGAACGAAGCGCTGCTTCTATGTGGCGGCACGCACCACTCGCCACTCGCCACTCGCCACTCCTCACTTCTTCAGCCCCTGCATGGTCGAATCGCGGCGGGCCTTGAACTCGTTCCCCGCGCGCCATTCCGGCATCGAGTCCTCCTGCGCGACGACGTAGCCGACGCGGAAGAGGGTGCGCACGTCCTGAACGCCGCCCGAGAGGTCCCAGTCCTTCTTCACCTCGTCCGAAGGCTTGTGGTAGTCGCGGCTCGTGTACTCGTCGCGCTTCTTCATGCCATACCCACTCGGCTTACCGACGAACTCCGTGCCCGCGTCGGTGTCGAGCGCGGGCACGCCTTGTTTAGCAAACTCGAAATGGTCGGAGCGGTAGTAGAACCCCTTCTCCGGCTCGGGGTCGGGGTGGACAGCGCGGCCGTCGGCCTTGAGAATGCGCGTCAGGTCATCGTCGAGCGACGAGTTGCCGAGGCCGATGACGGTGAAGTCGCTCGTCCGACCCCACTGGTTGATGCCGTCCATGTTGATGTTCGCGACCGTCTTGTTCAGCGGATACAGCGGATGCTGCGCGTAGTACTTCGAGCCGACGAGCCCCTTCTCCTCGGCCGTCACGGAGAGGAACAGGATCGACCGCTTCGGTGGCGTCGGCAGCTTCTTGAACGCGGCCGCAATGTCCAGCAGGGCCGCGCAGCCGCTGGCGTTGTCCGCCGCGCCATTGAAGATCTGGTCGCCCTTGAGCGTCGTGTCGCGGCCGAGGTGGTCCCAGTGCGCGCTGTAGATCACGTACTCGTCCTTGCGATCACTCCCCTCGAGCTTGGCGACGACGTTCTTCGACTGGATCTGCCGATGCGCGATCTTGACGTTGAAGTTGGCCTTCGCGCCGAGGGCGACGGGCGTGAAATCCTTGCGCTTGGCCGCCGCCTTGAGCGAGTCGAAGTTGAAGCCAGCGTCGCGGAAGAGCTCTTTCGCTTTCTCTAAACGAATCCACCCCTCGACGGGGACGCGATTCTCGGCGTCGGCGGATGGGACGTCGAACTGCTCGGCGGAGTTGCTGGACCGAACGACCTCGTAGGGATAGCCCGCGGGCCCTGTTTCGTGAATGATGATCGCGGCGGCAGCGCCCTTGGCGGAGGCGATCTCGTACTTGTACGTCCAGCGGCCGTAGTACGTCATCGCCTTCCCCTTGAACATCGTCGTGTCGAGCGCATCGCCCTTGGTGGCGTTCGGCGCGGGGACGGCGGGGTCGTTGATGAGCATCAACATTGTCTTGCCGTGCATGTCGACGCCCTTGTAGTCGTCCCACTGATACTCCGGCGCAACGACGCCATAGCCGACGAAGACGACGTCGGAGCTGTCGATCCGGGTCGAATCGCGGTTGTGCCGCGAATTGGCGATGTAGTCGTCCGGATAGCGCAGCGATACCGTCTTTCCCTTCGCCGTGAACGACGCCGTGGGATGCGCGGTATAGCCGATCAGGTCGACCTTCTGGATGTACGTCCCATCCGGGTTGCCTGGCTGGAGCCCGAGCGCCTGGAACTGCTTCGTGAGATACGCAACCGCCTTCTCTTCACCGGGCGTTCCCGGCGCGCGGCCTTCCATCGAATCCGCCGCGAGATCCTTGATGTGCTGGAGCAGCGATGCGGTGTCGATCGCCTGGGCCGCGGCGGCGACGGCCGGCGACGTCGCCGTCGTGTCGGTGAAGGGCGCGGACGAGGCGCTCGACGCCGGCTTCGAAGAATCCGACGACCCGTTCGCGTTTGACTTTTCGGTCACACATCCGGCGAGGACGATGGCGGCGACGAGACCGCAGCTGCGGCGAGAAGGAAGCACGGGAGAGGAGATTGGCGTTTGTCGGGACGGGCGGGCGCGGTTCGAAATCTCCCGGGTGCCGGAGCAGGCGGCAAGAGGCATCCTGAGTCATATTGCGTGGCACACGACATCGACGACGGATCATCACCAATGAATTGGACATCTCGCTCGACCCATCTCGTCATCGCCGCGGCGATGCTGCTCGCCGCCGCCGGTTGCCGCACGGAGAAGAGCCAACCGGCCAGCGATTCGACGCGACCTGTCGCGAATGCCACACCGGGATGCGGGCAGGACAACGGCGGTCTCACGCTCCCTGCCGGCTTCTGCGCGACGATCTTCGCCGACAGCATCGGCCACCCGCGCCATCTCGTCGTCGCGCCTAACGGCGACGTGTACGTGAATACGTGGAGCGGGCAGTACTTCGGCGGCGACAAGGGTCCGCCGGGCGGCTACATCGTGATGCTCCGGGACACCTCGGGCGACGGCCGCGCGGATATCGTTAGGCGCTTCGGCGCGACGGGCGACAAGGTCCAGGGCGGCACAGGGATCGCGCTACACGGCGGCGCGGTGTACGCCGAGGAAGGTGGGACGATCATGCGGTATGCATTGCCGGCGAATGGCGGCGTTCCCACCGACAGCCCGTCGACGATCGTGCGCGGATTGCCACTCACGGGCGATCACCCGATGCATCCGTTCGCGATCGATTCCGCAGGCACCATCTACGTCGACCTCGGCTCGGCATCGAACTCGTGTCAGTTGACGAATCGCGTGCCCAACTCTCCGGGCCACGACCCGTGCACGGAGCTCCGGACCCGCGGCGGCATCTGGGCGTACGACGCCAACAAGGTCGATCAGACCTTTTCGCCGGCCAATCGTTATGCAACCGGCATCCGCAACGCCGTCGGCATCGCCATCGACGGCAGCGGCCAGCTCTGGTCGACGCAGCACGGTCGGGATCAGCTCGCCGAGAACTGGTCGCGGCTGTACACGCCGGAGCAGGGACAGAACCTTCCGGCGGAAGAGCTGCTCATGATCGAGAAGGGTGCCGACTACGGTTGGCCGCGGTGCTATTTCGATGGCGATCAGCAGAAGCTCGTCCTCGCGCCCGAGTACGGCGGCGACGGCGGCCAGCGAGTCGGCGACTGCGCGACGAAGCACACCCCCGCGGCATTCTTCCCCGCGCACTGGGCTCCCGATGGTCTGCTGTTCTACACGGGCACCACGTTCCCCGCCCGCTATCGGAGCGGTGCGTTCATCGCCTTCCATGGCTCGTGGAATCGCGCGCCCGGCCCACAAGGCGGGTATCAGGTCGTCTTCCAGCCGCTCTCGTCAGGCAAAGCGTCAGGCGCGTACGAGTCCTTCGCCAATGGGTTCGCAGGCGGTGTGTTGCAGCCAGACGCGGCGAAGCATCGGCCAACGGGCCTGGCGCAGGGGCCGGATGGGGCGATCTATATCAGTGATGACAAAGGTGGACGCGTGTGGAAGGTCATGTACCGTCCTCGGTGAGTTCCGGGACCATCGCTAGGTCCTCGTTAGGCGGACTCTAACTGCTGTTGGCGCTGACACGGCCGGGCACGGGCGGACACTTCGCGGATCGCTCCGTCAGGCGCGAAGTCTCCCCGTCACAACGAGCCCGAACGAATGATTTTGGCAGCGGCACACCGGTCGGATTCGAGCACGGAAGCCGACCGAGGTCGTTCCAAAGCATTCATCGTCCGGGCTCGTTGCGATTGGAGCCTTAACCGACGAGGAGCGATCCGCGAAGTGCCCGCCCGTGACCGGCATCGTCCGTGCCAACCAGTTGATGATTGCGGTACATGGAGCCGCAACCGGTCAAGAGACTCTCTTCGAGTACTGCCTCACCGCCAACGAAAACACCACCGCCGCGAACGCCGCCAGGATCAGGAACGGCCGCTGGATCTCCCCGAGCCCGGCCCCTTTCACGAGCACCGCACGCGAGATCTCCACGAAATGGCGCACCGGGTTCAGCTCGGCGACGATCTGCACCCAGCGCGGCATGCTGTCGATCGGCGTGAAGAGACCGCTCATCAGCAGGTAGATCATCATGATGAAGAAGGTCACGAACATCGCCTGCTGTTGCGTCTCGACGATCGTCGAGATCCAGAGACCAACGCCTAACGCGGCGACGAGGTAGACGGCGGATACGGCGAGGAGCAGAATCGGACTTCCCAGCACTGGCACTCCGAAGACCAGACGTCCGAGCACGAGCCCAGCGGCCAGCTCGAACATGCCGAGCACCCAGAAGGGGAGCAGCTTGCCGGCGATGAACTGGCCGCGCGTGATCGGCGTGACGTTCAGCTGCTCGAGCGTGCCGAGCTCCTTTTCGCGCGCGATGTTCTGCGCGGTGAGGAGCGTCCCGATGAGCGTCACGAGCGCGACGAGAATCCCCGGCACCATGTAGTGCCGGTAGTCCAGCGTCGGGTTGTACCAGGCGCGTGTGCGCACGTCGATGCTTGGCGTGCCGCGGCGAGGACCGGCGTCGGCAGCGAGTGACGCGCCCGGCCCGCGTCCGAGCTCCGGGGCGAGCTCCGCCGCATAACGAGTGAGGATACGCGAGGCATAGTACTGGACGATTCCCGCCGCCATCCCCTTCTCGGCGTTGACGACGAGCTGCACCGCGCCGGCGTGCGTGCGGACGAGATCGCGCTCGAAGTCGTGCGGGATCGTCAGCACCATCGTCACGTCACCAGCGAGCAGCCGCTCATTCGCGAGCTCCGGGCTCGGCGACGCACCGGCGATGGTGAAGTTTCCTGACGCCGCAAAGCGCGTCGCCAGACCTCGCGACGCGCTGGTGTGGTCCTGGTCGACCACGTAGAGCGGCGTGTCGCGAATCTCGAACGTCGCGGCGTTGGCAAGAATGAGCAGTTGCACGAATGGAATGAGCAGCACCTGCGCCAGCGTCGCCCGGTCGCGAACGACGTGCAGGACCTCGGTCCACGCGAGAATGAGAATGCGGCGCATCAGGCCAGGCGGATGCGGAAAGACCGCGTCGCCGCAGCGACGAGCAGCACGGTCATGCCGAGCAGGATCAGCGTCTCGTTCCAGAGATACTCGAGCCCTACGCCCTTGAGCATGATGCCGCGGGCGATGATGACGAACCACTTCGCCGGCACGACGTTGGCGAAGGCGCGAAGCGGCCAGGGCATGCTCTCGAGGGGAAAGATGAAGCCGGAGAGGAGGATCGTCGGCAGCATCGTTCCCGCGAGCGCGCCGATCATCGCCACGCGCTGCGACGACGTCCGCGAGGAGATGAGGATGCCTAACGACAGCGAGGTCAGGATATAGAGCAGGCCCTCGCCGAGGAGAAGGAGCAGGCTGCCCCGGAGGGGAACGGCGAAGACGAGCCGAGCCTCGGCCACGACGAGCAGCACGCTCACGAAGCCGATCACGAGATAGGCGAGCACCTTCCCGACGATGATCTCCAGCGGCTTGAGCGGCGAGACGAGGAGAATCTCCATCGTCCCCATCTCCTTCTCGCGCGTGAGGGAGATCGCCGTCATGAGCGCGGAGATGATCGTCAGGACGAATGCGATGAGACCAGGAACGAAGAGATTCGAGCTCTCGCGCGTCGGGTTGAAGCGCATGCGCGCCTCGGGCACGATGCGCACGGCGCCGCTCCGTGCGGCGATATCTCGCTCATAGCCCTGGATCACGGCGAGGGCGTAGCTTTCCATCGCACTCCCCGAGTTGGGCTCCGACGCGTCAGCGACAATGAGCACGCCCGCGGGCAGTCCACGCGCGAGCCGATTCGCGAAATCGCCATCGAGGACGATCGCTTCCTGGATCGCGCCGCTCGCGAAGAGGCGGTCGAGCGGCCCCGCGTTCGGCAGCACCCGAACAACGCGAAACGCATCCGTCGCCGTGAAACGGTTGCGCAACTCGATGGTCGAGGCATCTGGCGACGGATCGACGATGGCGAGCCGGATCCCGGAGACGTCGGTGCGGATCGCGTAGCCGAAGAGGATGACCTGGAGAATCGGCATCAGGATCACCACGAGCAGCGTCCGGCGGTCGCGCAGAATGTGCAGCGCTTCTTTTCGCAGCAGACCACGAAACGCGCTCATGTCGACGCTCCCGTCGTGGGGCGAGCCAGCTGGACGAACAGCTCGTCGATCGTCGCGACGCCGAAACGCGACTTGAGCTCGGCCGGCGTGCCTAACGCCTCGATCCGTCCCGCGACCATGATGGAGATGCGGTCGCAGTACTCGGCCTCGTCCATGTAGTGCGTCGTCACAAAGACGGTGGTGCCGCGCGCCGCGGCCTCGTAGATCAGCTCCCAGAATTGCCGGCGCGTGATCGGGTCGACGCCGCTCGTCGGCTCGTCGAGGAAGACGATCGACGGTTCGTGGAGGAGGGCCACCGAGAAGGCGAGCTTCTGCCGCCAGCCTAACGGGAGCGCGTGCACGGGTGTCGTCTCGTCGAGACCGAGGCGGGAGAGCAGACGCGTCGTGCGCTCTCTCAGGAGATCGCGCGGTATGTCGTAGATCCCGCCGTAGAGCCGGATGTTCTCGCGGACGGTGAGATCCTCGTAGAGCGAGAACTTCTGACTCATGTAGCCGATGCGGCGCTTGATCCACTCGCTCTCGGTGTAGACATCGTGGCCAGCGACACGCGCCGTTCCCGACGTCGGCGCGAGGAGACCGGTCAGTATCCGGATCGCGGTGGTCTTGCCGGCCCCGTTGGCGCCAAGGAAGCCGAACACCTCGCCGGCTGCGACGTCGAAGGTGATGTGATCGACGGCCGTGAAGTTACCAAAGCGACGCGTCAGCTCTCGCGCCTCGATGGCCACCCCACCGGCCGTTTCGGTCACGCCGCGCGCTCCGGCTCGCCCATGCGGGCCATGAACGTGTCCTCGATCGTCGGTTGCGTCACCTTCAC
>DATEPP010000117.1:0-1122 GCA_035273165.1 Gemmatimonadaceae bacterium | reverse complement strand
CGGATCTCGTGGGCGATCCGGCGCGCGATATCGGACCAGGCAGCGCGGCGCTGGTCAGACAGCTGGTCCGTGATGTCGTCGAAGGTGAGGACGGCGCCGTCCTGATAGCGAACTCGTTTGACCGCGAGCGTCCGCTGCACGCCCTCGGACGCGATCAGCACGTTCGCTTCGGACTGCTCGCCGCGCATGAACTCGTCGAGCTCGGGCGACACCGAGGCGAGGTCCCTCCCCTCGAGCTCACCTTCGCCTTTCTCGAGCAGCATTTCGGCGGAACGATTGAGCAGCAGGATACGAAGCGCACTGTCGACCGTGATTACGCCCGCCGTGACGCTCGACAGCACCGCCTCCATGAAGGCTCGCCGAGTCTCCAGCTGCGTGTTCGCGGCCTTGAGCGCTCCAGTCTGCTCTTCGAGCCGACCGGCCATCCGGTTGAACGCGGTTGCGAGCGTTTGGATCTCATCCTCGCTCTGGGTGACGGGGACGCGTGCGGAGAAATCGCCCTGCTCGATCTGACCGGCGGCTCCGACAAGCTGTCCCACCGGACGAACCATGAGGTCCGCAATCTTGAGCGCGGTCAGGATCGACAGGCCTACGATGATTAGTGCTCCCAGCAGAAGCGCCGCGTTAAAGCGCAGCTGGTTCATCCGTGATCGGTTGCGAAGCGCGTGATAGTCGTTGAGCACCGTGTTCGCGCGCTTCATCTGCGCCGCGAGCTCCGGATCGATCCACTTGCTCGCGACGAGATAGGTGTTTTCGCCGTAGTTCAGCGGCGTGATCACCGCCAGGCGACCCGGACTCTTCGCGTCGACGCTCTTCAGTTCAGGATTAGATTTCAGAGTTTTGACGCCGGCGTCGATGCGCGCCTGGTTGACCAGCGATTCGCCCTTCGTCACTCCGAGCGCCACGGCGAGCGTGTTCACACTGCCGTCCTTAGTGACGTTCACAATCGCCGCTTCGTTCAGCCCGCGTCGAAATGTCTGATACGCCAGACCCGTTTGAAATCGGGGGTCGTCGATGGGGAATTGCGTGAGGTAGGTCGCGAGATCCCCGGACATTGTCGTGACTTCGTCGCCGACGCGGCTGAGTTCGTACCGGTACGCGCCTTGGGCCACTTGAACCGTG
>DATEPP010000116.1:0-22267 GCA_035273165.1 Gemmatimonadaceae bacterium | reverse complement strand
GTGCAGGCGCTGAACGGGGAGGATCTCACCATCTACGGCGACGGCGCGCAGACGCGGAGCTTCTGCTATGTCGAGGACGAGGTCGAAGGTATTTATCGCCTGTTCATGAAGGGCGACTTCATGCCGACCAACATCGGCAATCCCGTCGAGTTCACGGTGCGGCAGCTCGCGGAGATGGTCGTCGAGCTCACCGGCACCAAGTCGAGCATCATTTCCGAGCCGTTGCCGCAGGATGATCCGAAAGTTCGAAAGCCGGACATCACTCGGGCGCGAACGATGCTGGGCTGGGAACCGAAGATCCCGTTGCGCGAGGGACTGGTTCGCACCATCGAGTATTTCCGCGGCTTGCTGGGCACCGACCGCATGGCGCCCCGGTCGCCGCTCACCGCGCGGAGTTCGGTTGGAAGCGTCGCCTGATCTGCTCTCGCTCGCCAAGGAGCGTTTCGCCGCGCGTGATTACCACGGCGCGACGCTCCTTCTGACTTCGCTCACCCAGGACGGTTTGGCGTTCGCAGACGCCTTCAACCTCCTGGGTCTTTCGTTGGCAATGGTGGACCGCGCCGACGACGCCGTTGCCGCTTTCGACGAGGCGCTCCGCGTCAACCCGCGATACGTCGAAGCGCACCTCAATCGCGCCGTGGTGCTCAACCATCTGGGGCGTGAGAGCGACGCGCAGGTTTCCCTCTCGCGGGCGGCGGAGCTCGGCGCTACCGACGAGAGCGGCTACCCAGCGGTGGTCGCCAACACGCTGGCCAATGCGCATTACTCCCTGGGCCGAGCGTATCGCGAGGCTGGCGCGCTCGAGCGAGCCATCGAGCAGTATCGATTGGCGCTGGGGCTACGGCCGCGATTCAATGACATCCGGCTCGAGTTGTCCAAGGCGCTCATCGACCAGGGCGAGGCGGGCGAAGCGGCTGCGGTGCTGAACGACGTACTGAACGATCGGCCGACTTGGCTGGCTGCCATGCTACTGCGGGGGCTGGCTGCTTATCTTCAGGGCGATCTCGATGCGGCGGGTTCGATTTGGGACGATGCCTCCAGGCGGCACCCGGAGGAGCCGCGGCTGGAAACCTATCGAAGCATGCTCGCGCGTCGTCGCAAGGAGCTCAGTAATGCGTGAGCGCAACCCTCGCCTCTCCTCCGGGTAGCAACCCCACATATGCTCGATCGTTTTTGGAAATGCGCAACGGCAGCTCTCGTGCTTACTGTCGGGGCCGCGTGTCAGCACGAGTTCAAGCCCGCGTCCTTCAAGACGAACGAGCAGCTGTATCGCGCGGGGGTGCACGAGTTCGACCGGGAGAAGTGGGACAACGCCATCGCGGCATTCGAGAAGCTCACGCTGGACCTGCCGGCGCGCGACTCGCTGTTGCCGCGGTCATACTGGTATCTCGCGACTGCGCACGAGCGACAGGGTGAGCATCTGCTCGCGGCCCAGAGCTACTCGAAGCTGGTCGAAAGCTTTCCCGACGACAGCCTCGCGGACGACGCCGCGCTCGAAGCGGCGCGGAGCTATTGGAAGATGTGGCGGAAGCCGTCGCTCGACCCGACATACGGCGAAACCGCATTAGCGACGTACAACACCCTGCTCGGCCTCTATCCGACTTCGCCACTCGTGCCGCAGGCTCAGAAGGAGCTTGCCGATCTCGAGAATTGGTTCGCCACGAAGAATTACGACGCGGGTCTCTTTTACTTCCGTCGCAAGGCCTTCGACTCCGCGATTCTCTATTTCAAGGATGTCCTGGCGCGATGGCCGAACTCGCCCAAGGCGAAGGACACCTCGCTGCGGCTCGTCGAAGCGTACAAGGCCATTCGCTATCGGGAGGATGCGTCCGACCTGTGCACGCAACTCAGAAAGAAATATGCGAGTGATGGCGTCGTGAAGGAGACGTGCAGCGGAATTCCGGACGCCGTAGTCCCGTCGGCTACCTCCGCCGTCCCCTGAGGCGTGCGGCTCGGGATCTTTGGCGGAAGCTTTGATCCTCCGCACGTCGGCCATCTCCTGGTGGCCGTTGACGCCTTTGATGCGCTCTCCCTCGACAAGCTGATCTTCGTACCCGCGGCGGTGCAGCCGCTCAAGGCCGGCACGGCTGCCGCCGCGCCGCAACAACGATTGAGCATGGTACGATTGCTGGTGGGAGCGGACCCCCGCTTCGGCGTCGATACGGTCGAAATCGAGCGGGACGGTTTATCTTACACGGTTGATACTCTGGACACCTTCGCCCAACGATTTCCGAGCGCCGAGCGATTCTTCGTCGTCGGTGAAGATGCAATGACGGCGTTCGGCGCGTGGAAGGCACCGGAGCAGATCATGCGGCTCGCGCGAGTCGCGATACTGCGGCGACCGGGCGCGGCGGCAGTGGAACTCTCGAAGGCACCAGACGGAACGATCTCGTTGTCGACGCGTCTGATAGAGGTGTCGTCGACCGAAATTCGGGAGCGGGTTCGCGACGGAAAATCGATTCGCGGTTTTGTGCCGGAGTCCGTCGCCGCATTCATCGAGACGGAGCGGCTGTACCGATAGAGGATAGTATGATCAAGGGGCTCATCAACGCGGTCATCGGGTCGCGTCACGATCGCGAGCGGCGGAAGATCCAGCCGATCGTCGACGAGATCAACAGAGAGTACGAGCGGCTGCACAACGTCTCGGAAGAGGAGCTTCGCGGCCAGACCGCGAAGCTGCGCGGCATCATCCGCGAGCGCACGAGCGAGCTGGAAAGCCAGGTCGCCGAATTGCGCGAGCGGAAGCGCACCGCCAACGATCCCGCCGAGCGTGAGCGAATCGACAGCGAGTTGAGTGGTTCGGATGGTCGTGGCGGCGTCGAGGGTGCGCTCCGCCGCGAGACCGCAGAAGTCCTCGACGAGATCCTGCCCGAGGCGTTTGCCACCGTCCGTGAAGCGTGTCGCCGGCTCGTCGGGACGAAGGTGATGGTGACCGGCCACGAGCTCACCTGGGACATGGTGCCTTACGACGTGCAGCTCATGGGCGGCATCGAGCTGCACCTCGGGAAGATCGCGGAAATGGCCACGGGCGAAGGCAAGACGCTCGTCGCCACGCTACCGCTATATCTGAACGCGCTGCCGGGGAAGGGCTCTCACCTCGTCACGGTGAACTCGTACCTCGCCAGGCGCGACTCGCAGTGGATGGGCCACGTCTACGGCTATCTGGGTCTCACCGTCGGGTGCATCGATGATACGGAGCCGGGCACGCCTGAACGCCGCGCCGGCTATCTCAACGACATCACCTACGGGACGAACAACGAATTCGGCTTCGACTACCTGCGCGACAACATGGTCGTCTCGCTCGACCAGCGCGTGCAGCGGCAGCATGTGTTCGCGATCGTCGACGAGGTCGATTCGGTGCTCATCGATGAGGCGCGGACGCCGCTTATCATCTCGGGGCCGGTCGGCAACGAGAACGACGCGATGTACTTCGAGTACAACTCTGGCGTCGAGCGACTCGTCAGGCGGCAGACCGAGATGGTGAACACGCTCGTCGGCGAAGCGGAGCGCGATCTCGAGAAGGGCGACACCGACTCCGGCTCGATAAAGCTTTACAAGGCGCAGCTCGGCAGCCCCAAGAATCGGCGATTGCTGAAGCTTCTTCAGGAGCCGGGCAATAAAACGCTCGTCCAGAAGATGGAGCTCGAGCACATCGCCGACCGGCGGCTGCCCGCGAGCAAGCAGCAGTACCGCGAGCTCGAAGACGATCTCCTCTTCGTCCTCGACGAGAAGGGCCATTCGGTCCACCTCACCGATCGCGGCGTGGATTTCATGTCCCCCGGCGATCACGAGTCGTTCGTGCTGCCGGACATCTCGGTGGAGATCCACCACGTCGAGCACGACGCGTCGCTCAGCCCTGAAGAGCGGCTCGAGGCGCGTCGCAAGCTCGAGATCGAATACGCGCAGAAGAGTGAGCGTTTGCACATCGTGCATCAACTCCTGCGTGCACACGCGTTGTACGAGCGCGACGTGAACTACGTCGTGCAGGAAGGCGAGGTCCTCATCGTTGATGAGTTCACCGGTCGCACGATGCCGGGTCGCCGATGGTCGGAGGGGCTGCATCAGGCGGTGGAAGCCAAGGAAGGCGTTCACGTGAAGGGTGAAACGCAGACCATGGCGACGATCACGATTCAGAACTACTTCCGCATGTACAACAAGCTCGCCGGCATGACGGGCACCGCCGAGACGGAAGAGACGGAATTCTTCCAGATCTACGGCCTCGAGGTCGCCGTCATTCCGACGAACAAGCCGGTCGTTCGCGATGACCGGCAGGACTGGGTCTACAAGACGCGGCGAGAGAAGTACAACGCGATTCTCGAGGAGACGCGCCGGCTCAACAAGTTGAATTACCCGGTTCTCATTGGTACCGCGAGCGTCGACGCATCGGAAACGCTCGCCCGCATGTTCCAGCGCGCAGGCATCAAGCACAGCGTGCTCAATGCGAAGTATCACCAGCGGGAGGCGGAGATCGTGGCTGGCGCTGGCCAGCCAGGCGCGGTGACGATCGCGACGAACATGGCCGGCCGCGGCACGGACATCAAGCTCGGTCCTGGGGTCACGGAGTCGAAGCCGTCGATCATCAAGGATCCCGAGGGGAAGGAAGTCGAGGTCACCGAGGTCGGCGGACTGCACATCATTGGCTCCGAGCGGCATGAGTCACGGCGCATCGATCGCCAGCTGCGCGGTCGCTCCGGCCGCCAGGGCGACCCGGGCGCGTCACAGTTCTTCCTCTCGCTCGAAGATGACCTGATGCGCATCTTCGGCTCCGAGCGGATCGCGCGACTCATGGATCGACTCGGCGCACAGGAGGGCGAGGTGCTCGCGCACCCGCTCATCACCCGGTCGATCGAGCAGGCACAGAAGCGCGTCGAGCTGCAGAACTTTCAGGCGCGCAAACGGCTGCTCGAGTACGACGACGTGATGAACCAGCAGCGCGAGGTGATCTACTCGCTGCGCAGCTTTGCGCTCGAGGGCGGAGAGGAGTTGAAGGGCGAGGCGCAGAAGATGATCGACAAGGCGGTCTCGCAGCGCGTCGAGACCGCGCTCGCCGACTACGAGACCGTCGCCGAGTGGGACCTGCCGTTCCTCGAGCAGGACCTGCTCATGCATTACCTGCTACGCGTCCCCGAATTCGAGAATGCCGAGCTGCGGCCGACGAGTTTAGAGGATGCACAACGGGTGACGCGCGAAGCGGCGCAGCGCGCCTTCCAGGAGAAGCTGGCGAGCCTCGATCAGACGAAGGACGAGGCGGGGAAGGGCTTCGGCGACCGGCTCCTCTCGCTCGTCATGCTCAACGTGCTCGACGAGAAGTGGAAGGACCATCTGTACGATCTCGACCAGCTGCGCAACGCGATTCACTATCGGTCGTGGGGTCAGCAGGATCCGCTCATCGAGTACAAGCGGGAAGCGTACGCGATGTTCGTCGATCTCATGAGCGACATCTACAGCACGTTCACGGAGCGCTTTCTCAAGGCGCAGCTCATGTTCGACCCGCCGCCGGAGTCGGATGGATTCGGCGCACGTGTCGGTGGCCCGACGGCGCGCGGCGATGGCGGCCGTGTGAAGAAGCGATACAACGCGCTCGGCATCCTCGAGGAGATTCCGGAAGAGTCGCTCCAAAGCACCAACGGCGACGGCCACGAGAACGGCAATGGCAGCGGCCCGGAGGAGGTGATGGACATCGCCCCCGACGAGCCGCCGAAGAAGGACGTCGTGGCGCGGCGGGACCCGATCGTCGTCGGAGCGGGACGCACCCGCTCTCTCAATCAGCCGGCGGTGCCGGCGAACGTCGATTGGTCGAACGTCGGCCGGAACGACCCATGTCCCTGCGGCTCGGGGAAGAAATTCAAGAAATGTCACGGGGCTACGCTCTGAACAGCGAGCCGCAATGACCTGAGCGCGGTACCTCGGTGCCGCGCTCTGCAGTTTTGATGATGCGTCCGTCGGCAGGCGCGCTAGTGATGGTCGATCCCGCAACGTGATCGACATCACCCGGTCCACATCGACCGTGAGGAGGCGCGCATGGCTGGCCAGGATACTTCGAAAACGTTAACTATTCGAGAGCTGCCCCGATCGGAGCGGCCGCGTGAGCGACTCATCGATCTCGGCGCGCAAGCCCTCAGCTCCGCGGAGCTGCTTGCGATCGTGCTGGGCTCTGGCGGACTTGGCCGAACCGCGTTGCAATTGGGGCAGGCCGTGCTGTCGATGTCGGGTGGATCGCTCCGCCGCATCGCGATGCAGCCTGTGGCATCGCTCACGTCGCAGAGTGGGATCGGTACGGCCAGGGCAGCCGTCGTGCACGCAGCGTTGGAGTTGGGCCGGCGGATGGCCGCGGAATCGCGCGAGGATGGAGCGCCAGTTCGTTCGCCTCGTGACGTCGTCGAGCTCTTCTCGGCGCGGCTCGAGGATCTGCCGGTGGAGGAGTTTCACGTCGCGGTCTTGGATTCGCAGCATCGATTGGAGCGGGATATCATGGTCACCAGAGGCATTTTGAATTCGTCGCTCGTGCATCCACGGGAAGTGTTCCGTGAAGCGATCGCCGAGCGGGCGGCCGCGATCATTCTGGTGCACAACCATCCGAGCGGCGATCCCACGCCCTCGGCAGACGATCGTGTCGTGACGGAGCAGCTCGTCGCGGCCGGCCGTTTGCTGGACATTCCGGTACACGATCACGTGATCGTCGGGCGCGGTCGATACACGAGCTTTGCGGAGGCGGGACTGTTGTGACGGCTACGGCACCGGTCGGCGAGAAGCGCGAGTTCATTCCTGGTTGGCGCGAAGACGAGCATCCTCTCCACGAGAAGCTCGATCGCGAGCTGCTGGCGCGTGCCTATCGGTTCAGTGAACAGGCTCATCGCGGCCAGGTGCGAAATTCGGGCGAGCCGTTCATCACGCACTCGATTGAAGTGGCGAAGGTGCTCGCCGATCTCCAGCTCGATTCGATCACGGTGGCGTGCGGCCTCCTCCACGACGTCGTCGAAGACACGAAGGTCTCGGTTGCCGACGTGGATCGCGAGTTCGGCCGAGAGATCGCCAGTATCGTCGACGGCCTGACGAAGATCGCCAAGCTGCCCTCCGGGGGCTCGACGCAGGAGCGACAGGTCGAGAGCTATCGGAAGCTGTTGCTCTCGATCGCGAAGGACGCGCGTGTCATCATCGTGAAGCTGGCGGACCGGCTTCACAACATGCGCACCCTCGACTACCTGTCGGAGGAGAAGCGCCGCCGCATCGCGCAGGAAACCCGGGATCTCTACGCTCCGCTCGCGCATCGCTTCGGTATGGCGAAAATGCGTTGGGAGCTGGAGGATCTGGCGTTCAAGCATCTCGAGGCGGAAGAATATCGCGCTCTCGCAAAGAAGGTTGCGCAGAAGCGCGGCGAGCGGGAAGCACTGATCAAACAAATGCGCGAGCCGCTGGAGAATGCGCTCACGCGCGCCGGCATTCACAATGTCGACGTCATGGGTCGGCCGAAGCATCTCTGGTCGATCTACAAGAAGATGCAACAGCGGCAGCGGCCGTATGAGGAGATCTACGACCTGCTTGCCATCCGTGTGCTCGTCGACAGCGTTCCCGATTGCTATCACGCGTTAGGCGTCGTCCACGATCAGTGGACGCCCGTTCAAGAGCGCATCAAGGACTACATCGCGCAGCCCAAGTCCAACGGCTACCAATCGCTGCACACGACAGTCTTTGGCCCCGGACGCCAGCTTTACGAGATCCAGATCCGCACGCGCGACATGCATCGCACCGCGGACTTCGGCATCGCGGCGCACTGGCGGTACAAGGAGGACGCGCCCTCCGACGAGCTCGATCGGCATCTGACCTGGTTCCGCCAGGTGCTCGAGCTGCAGATGGACGCGAAGACGCCTGACGAGTTCCTCGAGTTCCTCAAGCTCGACCTGTATCAGGACGAGATCTTCGTCTTCACGCCGACGGGCGACGTCATCCAGCTGCCGAAGGGTGCGACGCCGATCGATTTCGCCTTCGCCGTCCACACGGAGATCGGCCTTCACTGCGCGGGCGCCAAGGTCAACGGTCGCATCGCCCCGCTCTCGCGCCCTCTCCGGAACTCGGAGACCGTGGAGATCATCACCGCGCCGACGGCAAAGCCGTCGCGCGACTGGCTCGCGCACGTGCGCACGGGTCGCGCGCGGCACAAGATCCGGCAGGTGATGCGCAAGGAGGCGCAGCAGTCGGCGACGAAGCTGGGCCAGGACATTCTCGATCGGGAGCTCAAGCGCCGTCGGCTACCCAAGATCGGCGACGATACGCTCGATCGTACGGCGCGGTCGCTCAGCCTCACCGACGCGACGCACCTGCTGGCGTCGATCGGGCAGGGCGACGTCAATGTTCTACAGGTTCTAAAGTTCGTCCACCCGGATCTCGACACCAACGCCGATGCCGCGAAGCCCAGCGCGCTCGAGCGGCTCGTCGACCGGGTGCGCGGATCGAAGGGGGTACGCATCCAGGGCGTCGACGGCCTGATGGTGCGATACGCGCAGTGCTGCCAACCCGTGCCTGGCGACCCGGTGGTCGGGTATGTGACACGTGGGCGCGGCGTGAGCATCCACCGCGGCGATTGTCCGAACCTTTTGCTCCTCGCTCATGAGCCCGAACGCCGTCTCGAGATCGACTGGCAGGAGGCGGAGGGGGAACGCTTCCTCGTTCGGCTCGCGCTCGAAGGCAACGATCGCCGAGGTCTCTATGCCGACGTCGCCGCCGCTGTGAGCGCGACGGGTACCGACATCAAGAGCATGGATTTACGCAGTAGCGACGGTAAGATCGCCGGGTCTGTCCTCGTCGAGGTGGAGAATCTTGCCCACCTTCAGAAGATCCTGAAGGCGACACGCAGGGTGAAAGGCATCACCGAGGTCGCGCGGCGGGAGCGGTTGACGGCCGAGTAGGGGGCTGCGGGTTGTGGGTTGTGACGTCGGGATGACGCCGTTCGGTAGCTTGTGCGCGTTTCGCACCAGAGTGTGAGAGGCAGATGCACAGGTAGCGAGACCTTGAAGTCTCGCCACCCGCCTGAAATACCTGGGTGAGGCAGAGGTCCAATCTCTCCTGGTGGCAGCAGATCAGATCAGTCGCATGCTGACAGGACTTCGCAAGGCCGTGGAACGGAAACGGCGGCCATCAAAGTCAGCCGTCGCGGCGACATCCAAAGAACTGAGAAGCCGATAGTGAACCGCGGGCGCCCACATCTGCTCGCAACCCGCAACCCGCCAACCCACAACCCACAACCCACAACCCACAACCCCGAACAAAAACCGGCGCTGAGTGCTATATTTCGCCGATGCCGCGCGCCTCGTTCGACCTTCAAGCCCCCTTCCAGCCTGCCGGCGACCAACCCAAAGCGATCGCCGAGTTGTCGCGCGGGCTCGAGCGGGGGGATCGGTTTCAAACGCTGCTCGGAGTCACGGGCTCCGGGAAGACGATGACGACGGCGAACGTCATCAAGGAGCACGGTCGGCCGACGCTCGTCCTCTCGCACAACAAGACTCTCGCGGCGCAGCTGTATGGGGAGCTGAAGAGCTTTCTCCCGCATAATGCGGTCGAGTACTTCATCTCCTACTACGACTACTACCAGCCCGAGGCCTACGTCCCCTCCACGGATACGTACATCGAGAAGGACGCGTCGATCAACGAGGACATCGACCGGCTCCGGCTGCGCGCGACGTCGAGTCTCATGGAGCGGGATGACGTCGTGATCGTGGCGACGGTCTCCGCGATCTACGGCCTTGGCGATCCGGTGCAGTACAAGGCGCAGATGGTCACCCTCACGAAGGGCCAGCGGATCGCCCGCGACGAGATTCTGCGCGCGCTCGTGAAGATTCAGTATTCTCGCAATGACGTCGCCTTCGAGCGCGGAACGTTTCGCGTGCGTGGCGATACGGTCGAGATCTTCCCGGCGTACGAGGAGCAGGGCGTTCGCGTCGAGATGTGGGGCGAGGAAGTCGAGCGGATCTCGAAGATCAATGTGCTCACGGGTGAGACGATCGCGTCACTCGACCGCGCGGCGATCTATCCGGCGAAACACTTCGTCACGCAGCGGCCGACGCTCGAGCGGGCGGTGAAGCTGATTCGCGATGAGCTGCAGGAGCGCCTCACGATCTTGCGAGAGCAGGGAAAGCTGCTCGAGGCGCAGCGCCTGGAGTCGCGCACGAACTTCGACATCGAGATGATGCTCGAGATCGGTACGTGCGCCGGCATCGAGAACTACTCGCGACATCTGTCCGGCCGGTCCGCCGGCGAGCGACCGGCGTGCCTGTTCGATTATTTCCCCGAAGACTTTCTCGTCGTCGTCGACGAGTCGCACGTCACCTTGCCGCAGATCGCCGGAATGTTCAACGGCGACCGCGCCCGCAAGCTCACGCTCGTCGAGTACGGCTTTCGTCTCCCGAGCGCGCTCGATAATCGGCCGCTGATGTTCGACGAATTCCTCGCGCTCACGCCGCGCGCCGTCTTCGTATCCGCGACACCGGCGGAGCTGGAGCTCCAGCTGTCCGAGGGTGTCGTCGTCGAGCAGATCATCCGGCCGACGGGCCTCATCGACCCCGAGATCGAGGTGCGGCCCGTGAGGGGCCAGGTCGACGATCTGCTCAACGAGATTCGTATCCGTGAACGTCGTGGCGAACGCGTGCTTGTGACCACGCTCACGAAGCGGATGGCCGAAGATCTCTCCGACTACTTGCAGCAGGTCGGAGTGCGCGTGCGGTACATGCACTCCGACATCGACGCCATCGAGCGGATGGAGATCGTGCGCGGTCTCCGCCTCGGCGAGTTCGACGTCCTCGTTGGAATCAACTTGCTGCGCGAAGGTCTCGACCTCCCCGAGGTCTCGCTGGTCGCGATTCTCGACGCGGACCAGGAAGGGTTTCTCCGCAGCGATCGATCGCTCATTCAGACCGTGGGCCGCGCTGCCCGGAACGTGCACGGCCGTGCGATCTTCTACGCCGATCGCATCACCGGCTCGATGCAGCGATGCATCGAAGAGACCGGCCGCCGACGCGAGCTGCAGGTGGAATACAATCGCGTCAACAACATTACGCCGACGACCGTCTCGAAGAGCGTCGATCAGGTTCGCTTCATCACGCGCGTCGCGGATGCCAGGACGACGGACCGCGAGGAGAAACGCGTCGCTGAACCGGCTCGTGGGTACGCGGTGATGGATACCGAAGCGCTCGAGAAGATGTTGGAGCAGCAGATGCGGGAGGCCGCCGCGGCCATGGACTTCGAGTTGGCGGCACAGCTTCGCGACCAGCTCTTCGAGCTCCGTGCTCGCGGCACGGTGCCGGCCGCGAAGCCACGATCCGCGGTGAGCGGCTCCCGCGGCGGACGTTGACGGCCGCGCTGAATCATGGAACCGCACTCGCCGCCCGTGCCGCCGCTGGCGGCGCATGGACATCTCGCGCTCACGGAGACTGAGCTCGCCGATTGGGGCGAGCGCTTCGGACGCGCAGCGCGAGCACCGCTCGTCGTCACTTTGCGTGGTGAGCTGGGGGCGGGGAAGACGACCCTCGCGAGAGCCATCTGTCGCGGCTATGGAGTGCCTAACGAGGTGACGAGTCCGACGTTCACCCTCGTCCATGAATATGGCGGCAGGCGATCGCCGGTCTATCATCTGGACCTGTACCGCCTGAAGGGGCCGGACGATCTCGCGAACATCGGATGGGACGACATCATGTCGGCCGAGGCGCTGATTCTCATCGAATGGCCGGAGCGCGCGGCCGGGCTGCTGCCTCCCGGTCACGTTCCCATTCTCCTCCAGCATCTGCCCGACGAGCCGGAGCGGCGCCTGCTCTACGCGGGTGGGCACGTCGGCGAACAGAAATTCGGCGATCACGCGTGACGACGCTCGCCATCGACGCATCGACATACGTCGGCACGGTCGCCGTATTCTGTCAGGGGCAGCTGTTGAGCGACGCAAGCGCGGCGATGCGCGGCTGGGACGCGGAGGCGCTGATGCCCGCCGTCGCCGACTGTCTGTCGCGCGCGACCACACAGCCGATGGCGCTTTCGCGTGTCGTGTGCGGTTCGGGACCTGGAAGCTTCACCAGTCTCCGGATTGCCGCATCGATCGCCAAAGGCGTAGCGGCAGCCGCGAACTGTCCGTTGTTCGCTGTCTCGTCGCTAGCGCTCCTCGCTGTCGGTGATGGCGAGTTGCCGCCGGGAAACTATCTCGCGGTTCTCGACGCATTGCGTGGGGAAGCGTACGTTGGCGGCTACGCGATAGCGGCCGGCGGCGGCGTATCAATGATTCTCAGTGAACGACTCGTGAGGCACGAGGAGATCCAGCAGATCGCGGCCTCGATCGACGCCATCTCGGTGGGACAGGAGCAGTCCATCAGGCGAGCACCCCATGCGCGCGCCGCGAGATTTCTCGAAGCCTTCATCACGGACGCTGGCTCGGTGAGTCTCGCCGAGTGGGAGCCTCGATATGGTCGAAAGGCCGAGGCCCAGATGCGGTGGGAGGCCGCGCATCAGAAGCCGCTGCCGGTCACGGGACCAACGTCACGATGAGCCGCATCGATCTTGCTCGGGACGAGGACGTGACTGCGATCGCGGCGATCGAGCGTCGGGTGTTCTCCGATCCCTGGTCGGAGCGTGCGTTTCGAGATGTTCTCGCTCATCCGGCGATGTACTTCGCCTGCGTGCGAGAGCAGACCGCCGATGGGTATACCGCGGAGTGCGTACGGGGTTATGTTGTCGCCTGGTTTGCCGGCGGCCAGGGTGAGATCGCGAACCTCGCCGTCGAGGAATCGGCCCGAGGTCGAGGCATCGGCTCGGCGTTGCTCGACGCGGCTCTCGACGAGGCGCGAGGGCATGGGACGGAGGAGGTTTTTCTGGAGGTGCGGAGCTCGAATGTGCGCGCTCGCGAGCTCTACGCGTCGCGTGGATTCACCGAAGTCGGTCGGCGCCGCCGATATTATCGGCGCCCTGTTGAAGACGCGATCATTCTTCGCTGGACCGAGCCCGCGATCGTGAATCCCGTGTCCGATCGCTGACGGAGCCGAGCGCCGTCACGATTCAGTTCGAGGTGCGTGATTTCGGTTGGATGTTCCGATGGGTTGGATGACACTGTATGCGGCGAGACAGAGTACCCTCTCGCCAGGAGGAATACGTGAGCCGTAGCCTGAACAAAGTCATGCTGATCGGGAATCTCGGGAACGATCCCGAGGTGCGATCGACATCCGGTGGAAACCGCGTCGCAACGTTTTCGTTGGCAACGAGTCGTTCCTGGAACGACGCCGCGGGTTCGAAGCAGGAGAAAACGGAGTGGCATCGCTGCGTCGTCTGGAATACGAAGTCGTCCCAGCTCGCCGACATCGTCGAGCGGTACGTGAAGAAGGGCGACAAGATCTACGTCGAGGGGCGCATCGAGTACCGCCAGTGGCAGGACAAGGACGGCCAGACGCGCTACTCCACGGAGATCAACGTCCGTGAGCTCATCATGCTCGGCGCGCCTCGCGGCGGTTCGAGCGGCGACGGGGATGGCGAGGGCGCTCCTCAGCGCGCCAGCAGGGCGCCGGCAACCCAGAAAGCGAAGGCTGCCGCCGGCGGCGACGACTTCGAGGATTTTCCGGGAGCCCTGGAGGACGAGGACGACGACCTACCGTTCTGAGTGACTGGAGATTTGTGGCTGGTGTCTGGCAACTGACGGCTGCCAATCACCAGCCACCAATCACCAGCCACGACCGGCCCCAGCTCGTTTCTTCCGAGCAGCCAGTTCGTCATCTGTGTGCGGCTCATCGCGGACATCACGACCGAACTGGAGTTCCCTTATGCTCTGCCGAGCAGTTCGCACGGAGCGACAACATCTGAGGATATGTGCTTCGCGAGTGGCCTTCTGGGGCGCACTCGCGTTTGCGCTGCTCGGTACCAAAACGCTCGCGGCGCAGGAGGCAACTCCGCGCGCCCATACGGTCAAGCGTGGCGACACGCTCTGGGACCTCGCCAAGCTCTATCTCGGCGATTCCTTCCTGTGGCCCGAGATCTACCGCTTGAACACCGACGTCATCGACGATCCACACTGGATCTACCCCGGTGAAGTCTTGAAGCTGCCCGCGCCGGGCGCGACGCCTACGGTTGCGGAAGCCCCACCGGTGCAGCAGGCAGGCGAGCCCACGCCGCCTACGCCACCAGCACCTGCACCGACCGCGACGCCAGCGCCGACGGCAACTGGAACGCCGGTGTATGAGCCGCCCATCGGAGTACTCGACGGGCCGACCGTGTTCCCAACGTCGCGCATTGACGCGCCCGTGTCCAAGCGCAAGTCGGCGGTGCCTCCGCCGATGCCAGCGGTGAAGCTCGGAACGTTTCTGTCGGCGCCGTACGTCGATCGCAATGGTGGGCCGCGCGGTGCTGGTCACGTCGTGAAAGTTTTGAATCTTTCCGTCACGGTATCTGGCCGTGATCCGAAGAGCCGCGCCCAGTTGCATGATGACATCTTCATCACGCCTCCAGTTGGATCGGCGGCGGCGGAAGGGGAGCGGTACGTCACCTACAAGTTTGGTCCGTACCTCGACGACGTCGGTCAGGTCGTGATCCCAACGGGCGTCGTCCAGGTCACGCGCGCTCCGCGTGATCGCGAGGCAGCAATTGCGCAGGTAATCGGGATGTTCGGTGAGATCGAGGCCGATCAGCGCCTGATGCCCTATGACAGCACCGCGCTACATGTCGTCGGACATCCCGAGCCGATCCAGGATTCGATCGTGGCGGAAGTTCGCGCCGTGAATGGGAATCCGATCCTGCCCAGCGTGCAGGACTATCTCCTCGTCGACGTCAATTCGCGAGACGGCATCAAGATCGGTGACGAGTTCGTGCTCTTCGAGCCGCACTCGAAATCCGATGTGTCGGGTGCACCCGCGAATCCCGAGATCGTCATCGCGCGAGCTCAGGCCGTGCGCGTCACGCGTTACGGCACGACGCTCATGATCATGGGCGAACGACATCCCAAGATCGAGGCAGGAACACTCGCGAAACGCGTCGCGTCGATGCCTTAAATAGAGCGTGCATCAGCGACGGTTTCACCGTCGCTGATGCCCGAAAGCTCGCGCCGGGTATAGATTGCGGCGTCGCCATGATCGCGATCGCCCACTTTGTTGCCATATCCCTCTACATCGGCGCGGCTGCTCTGGCGGCCACGCCTTTCGCGCGTCCGGTCGGCGCGCCCGTCCGCGGAGTGATCACGCTGCTCGCCGGCGGAGTTCTGATGCACGCGCTTGCCCTTGTGCTTTTCGCGCGTGCCGTCGGCGCCGTGCCACTTACCGGCCTTGGTCCGGCCCTGTCGTTTGCTGGCTTTGTGCTCGCCGCGACCCTTCTCACGGTCGAGCTGCTGGCGCAGGAAGTCTCGCTGACGCTCGTCGCCGGGCCTCTGGCCGCGCTGCCGACCGTTTTCGCGAACATCATCGGATTGACGCCGGGCGCCGAACCCGCCGGCGTGCGCGGGGTTTGGCTGTTTGCTCACATCGCCCTGAGCTTTGTCGGCATCGCGGCCTTTGGCACCGCTGCGGCGGCGGGGACTATGTATCTCATCGAGCGGCGCGAGCTGAAATCGCGGAGATTTGGCGCCATCTTCCGCTTCTTTCCGCCCCTGGCCACGCTTGACCGCGTCAACCACGTCGCCGCGATCGCGGGATGGCTCGGGCTCACCCTTGGAGTCGTCCTTGCCGGCGCGTATTCGATTGCCTACCGAGAGATGAACCTCCCACAGCTGATGTGGGGCACCGGAGCATGGCTGGCGGTGACCGGCATCGCGATCGGGCGCGTGATCGGCGGGTGGCAGGCGCGTCGGGCCGCGATCTACTCGAGCGTCACCTTCATCGCGGTTCTGGTCCTCTACGTGGCAATCCGCGTGGTTGGACCCGCAGCCGGAAAGTTCTTGTGAGCGGGGCGTTCGGCCTCCCACTCGTGGTGGACGGCAGCCAGGTGACTGCGCTCGTCGTCGGTGGAGGTGTCGTCGCGACGCGAAAAGTGCTGGCGTTGCGCGACGGTGGGGCAACCGTGCGCGTGCGTGCGCCACGCGTCTCGGACGAGCTTACCGACCGAGCGACGGGCGATCAGCATTTGCTCATCGAGGACCGCCCCTACGACGATGCTGCCATCGGTGATGCGCTGATCATCGTGGCCGCGACCGACGATCGATCACTGAACGTCAGGATCGCCGCCGACGCGCGCCGAGCGCGCCGGCTTGTGCTGGTCGCCGGCGAGCCCGGCGCCGGCAACTGCGCGATGCCGGCGGTCCATCGCAGCGGCGACCTTGTCGTCGCGGTTGCTTCCGGCGGCGTGCCGCGTGCGTCAGCGCGTGTTCGCGACGCGTTGGCGAGCCGCCTGGACAATCGTTATGCGGCGGCGATCCGCGCGGTGGCGCGACTGCGTCAGCGGCTTCTCGCCGCCGACGACCGGGCGGCATGGCGCGCCGCCGCGGACGTGCTCCTCGCCGAGGATTTCTGTGAGTCCGTGGAAAATGGCGTCTTTTCGGAGCGCCTCGCCGCATGGCAGTAGTCGTCGCCGGAATCAGCCACAACGGCGCCGCGCTCGCCGTGCGCGAGAAGATCGCGTATCGGGGGGCCGAGCTCCTGCCCACGTTAGGCGGCCTGCGCAACGAAGCCGAGACGCGCGAGGCTGTGCTCCTCTCGACGTGCAATCGGACGGAGTTCTACATCGTCGAGGGCGATCAGGATGCCGTCCCCGCGATCTGGAGCGAGCTGTCCGCGCGGTTAGGCGAGGAAGCGAGCGCTTATGGCTACGTGCGGCGCGACCGGGACGCCATCGCACACCTCTTTCGCGTCGCCTCAGGACTCGACTCGATGGTCCTCGGCGAGGCCCAGATCCACGGTCAGGTTCGCGACGCGTGGGCGGCCTGTCGCTCGGAGAGCGGCGCGATTCTCAATCGGCTCTTTCAGACCGCTCTCCTCGTCGCGGGTCGCGTCCGGAGTGAGACCGCGGTCGGGAGAGGGGCGGCATCAGTGAGCTCGGCCGCTCTCCAGTTGGCCCGTCAGATCTTCGGTTCACTCGCCGGCCGTCGGGCGATGGTACTCGGCGCGGGGGAGATGGCGGAGCTCGCACTCGAGTGTCTCGTCAATGAAGGGGTGCGCGCCGCGATCGTCGCGAATCGCACTTACGAGCGCGCCCAGGAGCTCGCGCGTCGACACGGTGCGATCGCCATGCATTACGACGAGTGTTGGGCGTCGCTTCGCGAGGTCGACGTGCTCCTCTGCTCGACGGCGGCACCCAGGCCTGTCGTGACGCTCGACCGGGTGCGCCCGGCAGTGGTCGGACGTCGCGATCATCCGCTCTGTATTCTCGACATCGCGGTGCCGCGCGACGTCGAGCCGAGCGTGGCCAGCATCGACAACGTGTTTCTGTACGACCTCGACGACCTGCGGGCCGTTGTCACCAACAATGTCGAGCGCCGCCGCGAGGCACTGCCGACGGCGGAAGAGCTGATCGCGGGCGAGGTCGAACGGTTCTGGCAGTGGCTGGCCGGGCTGGCCGCTGTTCCCGTGCTGACCCAGTTCCGCGGTGAGATGGATCGTGTCCGGGAGCGCGAGCTCGCCAATGCCCTCCGCCAGCTGGATCACCTCAGTCCTTCGGATCGCGCGGTAGTCGAGCATCTCTCCCGGTCGCTGATGAACAAGTTCTTACATGGGCCCACCGTGAGGCTGCGCGCCGCCGCCGCGAATGGGCGGGGGCTGGGCATTGTGGACGCGGTCCGCTATCTCTTCGGGCTCGACGTGGCATCGAAGGCGGAGTCGCCGCGTGACGAAGATCACCACCACGACTTGATCTAAAGGAGAGAACGAGTGCCGAGTGTACTGGTCACCGGGGGCGCTGGCTTCATCGGATCGCACGTGGCGGACGTTTTCCTCGCTCGCGACTACACGGTGCACGTTCTCGACAATCTTTCCACGGGTCGACGCGAGAACATCGATCCACGAGTGCACCTGCACGAGCTCGACATTCGCTCGCCGGAAGCGGCGCGGCTCGTTACCGAGACGCCGTTTGACATCATCGTGCATCTCGCGGCGCAGATCGACGTTCGAAAGAGCGTCGCGGATCCGGTCATGGACGCGACGATCAACATCTGTGGGACCCTGAATCTCATCGAGGCCCTTCGCCAGAGCGGCCGCGGCGCGCGGACGCGATTCGTCTTCTCGTCCACGGGCGGCGCCCTCTATGGCGACTTCGTCGATCCGCCTAACGTGGAGAACTTCCCGAAAGACCCTGAGTCGCCATATGGCATCGCGAAGCTCAGTGTCGAGTATTACCTCGCGTACTATGCGCGCGTGCACGGGATGGACACGGTTGCCGTGCGATTCGCGAATGTGTACGGCCCGCGACAGGATCCCCATGGGGAGGCTGGCGTCGTGGCGATCTTCTGCGGTCGGATTCTCGACGGCCGGCCACTCACCGTCTTCGGTGACGGTTCGCAGACGCGCGACTACGTATTCGTCGGGGACGTCGCGGAAGCGACCGTGACCGCGGCCACGCATTCAGTGCCGCGTCCGGAGCGGCTCGACGCGCGCGCGTTCAACGTCGGAACCGGCGTGGAGACGAGCGTCATGGAGCTCGCGAGAGTTCTACGCCGCGTTGCGCGCTCCGAGGTGACTGTTGAGCAGTTGCCGAAACGTCCCGGTGAACAGCAGCGGTCCGTGGTCAGCATCGCGAAGGCGGGCTCGCTCCTCGGGTGGCGGCCACGCTACTCGCTGGAGGAGGGACTCTCGCGGACCTTCAACTGGTTCGCCGAGCGGCACACGCCGAACCGCGAGCGCGCCGCAGCTGGCTCGGGAGGTCAGCGATGATCGTGGTCGCCGCCCTGCAGCTTCGCGGCGCGGTGCCCACCACGCCCGTCGAGCTGATCACGGGCGCGACGACGCTGACAAAGGGTGTCCTGATCATTCTTGCGGTGCTGTCTCTGTTGAGCTGGGCGATCATGTTCGCCCTCTGGCGTGAGCTGTCGCGCGCGCAACGCACCTCGCTCAAATTCTTTCGTGACTTCGAGCGGGCAACGCGGCTCGAGGATGCGGGCGCGCTCGCCAAAATCACCGCGCCGAATGCCCTCACGAGACTTTTCATGCGGGCCGCGCACTTTGTCTCCGATACTCGCGTGCGCAACCAGCAGACGCGCGAACGCGAGGCCGGTGACATCGCTGTGCGAGCGCCGGCGACGCTTACCGGCTCGCAGGTCGAGACGCTGCACCTCCTCCTCGAGACTGACGCATCCGCCGAACGCGACCGACTCGGCCGGTTTCTGCCCTGGCTCGCGACGATCGGCTCGGTGAGCCCGCTCATCGGTCTCCTCGGCACGGTACTCGGCGTCATCGACGCGTTTATCGGCATCGCGACGCACGGGTCAGGAAATCTCTCCGCCGTCGCGCCAGGTGTTGCCGAAGCGCTCATCGCGACGGCCGCCGCACTCGTTGTCGCCATCCCCGCGACCTTCGGCTACAACATCTTCGCTGGGCGACTCAATCGCTTCGACGGAATGATGGAGAGCTTCGGCACGGCAACGATCGCACTCCTCGTGCGCGAGGGTCAGATCTGATGTGGCGTGAAGCCGGCGCCCATCGCGGGGGGCGCGCCTAACGTGCCACGACGCCGCCGTGACCGGGTCCCGCTCAACGCCGAGATCAACGTCGTCAACCTGATCGACGTGATGCTCCTCCTGCTCGTGATCTTCATGATTACGGCGCCGATGATGCAGGGCGGCGTCGACATCGCGCTGCCGAAAGCAGAAGCGAGACCGCTGGAGTCGAAGGGCGGACTGGTAGTGACCGTCACGCGTGCGGGCGAGATTCTCGTCGGCGACACGCGAATGTCGCTCGCGGAGTTTCGCGCCGCGTTCCGCGCGCTCGCCGCGCAGCAGTCGCGCCAGGGTGTCTATCTCCGCGCGGACAGCAACGTCGGCTACGGGCTCGTCGTGCAGGTGCTCGCCGTCATGCGAGCGGCTGGCGTTGGCGATGTGGGACTCGTCACGGAGCCCGAGGACGTCCGCTGATGGTGCAGGCAAACACGGCGGAGCCTGGCCTGCCTAACGCGAAACCGGTGCTGCTCGTTCCGCTTACCGGGTCCGTGTTGTTGCATGTCCTGCTCGTCGTGCTCTTTCTGCTCTTTCGGCCGGGTGAGCCCGCGCCGACGCCACCGGTGTATCGCGTCGATCTCGTCGCGGCCCCGCCAGGCGAGCGCGCCGCCGGGGTCGTGAAGCCGACGCCTCCAACGGCCGCGCCGCAGCCTCCGCCGATCCGCCCGAAGACGGCACCGCATGAAATGCCGGTGCCGGACACCAAGCTCCCGAAGCGCGCCGCCACACCGGATGCGACGCCGACTCCGCCGACCGAGACCAAGCCCGCTACCAAGACGGCTCCGACCGCGGGTGGGGGCGAGGCGGGTGGTAGAGGAACCGATGTTGTGACCGTGAACACAGGCGGGATCGACTTCCCGTACCCAGGGTACCTCGAAAACATTGTCCGTCAGATCGCGCTGCGATTCAAACCGTCCACTCGGGGTGCGCTGCAGGCCGAGGTCTTCTTTATCATCAACCGTGATGGTTCCGTGCCTCCCTCCAGCATCCGTCTCGTGACGCGATCGGGAGTGTACTCGTTCGATGCCGAGGCGCAGGGGGCCGTGGAATCGGCGGCAAATTCGCGGTCGTTTGGCGCGCTTCCATCGGGGTTCACCGAAGCGGCACTCCCGGTGACCTTCCGTTTCGACCCACGGCTGTATCGCTGAGCAGTTTTCACCTCTTCGAATCGAGATGCGTTTCTTTTTTGTTTTTTCCGTTGCTCTTCTGCTCTGGGTTCCTGACCGAGGGCTCGTCGCTCAGGATACGACACGTCGCGGCGTCACTATCGGTCTGACGTACGACCCCGCGTCACGGCCGGGCATCGCGATTCTGCCGATCACGGGTTCCGCCGGCGACTCCGTTCGCGCCATCATTCAGCGCGACTTCGACTACAGCGACCGGTTCACGATCGTAACGCTCGACGCTTCCGATCCATCGACCTTCCGCGGAAAAACGCCCGGCGCCGATCTGAATTATCCACTCTTCGCTCGACTCGGCGCCGCCGCGATCATTCAGGCGACGGTGGGTGATGGTTCACTCCATGTTGCGCTGCACGATGTCGCGAAGGGCTCCGTCATCAACGTCGTCGATTTTCCCCTTCCGGGCAGAGCCAACTCACGCGACTGGCGCATGGCGGTACACGGCGTCTCGGATGAAGTCGAGCGGTGGATCACCGGCCTCAAAGGCATCGCGCAGACGCGCATCGCGTTCGTCGCGGCGCAACGCATCCATCTCATCGACAGCGATGGCGCCGGCGATGAAGTCACCCCGGTGACGGGCAGCGCGATGTCTCCGTCGTGGAATGCTTCGGGGACGGCGCTCGCCTACGCGACGTTCGGCACGACCTCGCGCATTATGGTGCTCGATCTGCGGACGGGGCACTCGCGTATTCTGCATAACGCGACGCCCTCGCATGCCAATCTCACTCCGGTCTTCTCGCCGGATGGCGCGTCGATCGTCTACTCGCACGCGGACGACGATGGATCGGACCTCTTTCTCGTCGCCACGGACGACGCGTCACCGGCGCGGCGGATCTCGGTCGGGCGGGGAACAGACAACGTTCAGCCCTCCTTCAGCCCAGACGGACGCCGGCTCGCGTTCACCTCGGGTCGTGTTGGCCACCCTGAGGTTTATATTATGGACGCGGATGGCACTAACGCCGAGCTCCTCACCTCATTCGACTTCGGTGACAAGAACTATCGCTCCGATCCTGATTGGTCACCCGATGGTCGACTGGTGGCGTTCCAGTCTCAATTTGCTGATGGCCGGTTTCAGGTCATGACCATCAGCTTGCGGGACCGCAGCACAAAGCTGCTCACGAGTGAAGGCTCGAACGAGCAGCCTTCCTGGGCGCCGGATGGACGGCACCTGGTCTTCACCTCGACGCGCGGTGGTGTACGAGAGCTGTGGGTTCTCGACACGGAGTCCGGACGGTTGCGACAGCTGAGCCGCGGTACTGGTGCGCAATTGCCCGCCTGGTCATCTCGTCTCGGTTCAAGTGCATCCACAAGCGCGGCCAGTCGTCAGTAGAACGGTGCCATCCCCTGGCGCCACAAGTTCCTCCTGCAGTCCAAACCGCACGTCCCACCTCATTTCCAGGAGAGAATCTTCGATGACACGACACCATCATGCGGCGGGTCGCTCGATCTCGATTGGCTTGCTCGCCACCGTGATCGTTCTCGGCGCATGCAAGAAGAAGCCGGA
>DATEPP010000115.1:0-1186 GCA_035273165.1 Gemmatimonadaceae bacterium | reverse complement strand
GATTCGTCCGCGCGACTCACGCGCTGGGTGTACTGGCGCTTGAATTCGTCGAACACTTCGTCGGCGAAGAGCTCATCCGAGATCCGTGCGATCTCCTCCGCTTCGCGCCAGGCCTCGGCGAGCGACGTCAGCTCGCCCTCGAGCGCTCGCCGCTCGATGTCTTCGTTCGAGGCCATCTCGAGCGCGAGACGATCCACCGCCGGCAGACGAAAGAGCGGCGTCGTCTCCTCGGAGCCCGTGCCACCACGCCCCCAGAACGAACGGTTCGCGAGCTGCAGCGCGATCCGCTCGGCGAAGCTCGAGCCGGCTGGCTCGATGAGCCCTTCGTCTGGCGCGTCGGGGACGCGGCCCCAGTGCGTTCGCATGGCGAGCGACGCAACGCGTGTGAAGTAGCCGTCGCGATCGCCGGCCTCGTCGAGCTTCGCGATCGCATGCTGCACCTCGGCGTTGCTGGCAACGCCGAAATTCAGCGACGCAAGCATCTTGCCCGCCGTGCGCAGACCTACGCCCTCGGCCAGGCGTGAAATGCCGCCGTCATGGCGCACCACCAATCGCCAGGGTGCATCACGATCGGGGCGAATCAGCTCGGCGCCGCCGAGATGTGCATAACGAATCACAATCGGCGATCCGCGGTCATCGATCGTGCGCGCGAGGACCGCGTCGCCGCGGCGAAAGGTGCGCAGGCGCAGCATCGCTTCGTCGCTGAGGCCCACGGTCGTTGCATAGCCAGCGAGGGCCGCTGCCGCGCGGCGGGCGAGCCAGCGTGGCAATCCCGTACTCCGACGCACGAGGCCATTTACTGGGCGTTTGCCATTCGTATTCGCCGTGTGCTGCTCGATTTTCGACCCGTAGCGCCAGGACGCGATCTCGGGAAGCAACGCGGGGCCGATGCGGACTAGCTCGAGGTGCTCTCCGACGCGCGCGAGACCGATGTTGTCAGTCGAGTAGCGCAGGCGAGTGCCGCGGAATAGCCGCTCGCACTCGTCGATCGCTTCCCAGCGCTCCTCGAGGGGCGACAGGTTCCACCGTCCGCAGCGCGCGCAGATGGCCCAGAGCCGGCCGCGCGCGGGGTCATACGCGAGGCGATGGCCGACGGGAAACGCCGCGATCTGGTCGTTGGTGCCGAGTGCGCTGTTGCAGAAGAGACAGGTCGAGTACATCGCAGGGGAATACTGCAAGACCGCGG
>DATEPP010000114.1:0-6657 GCA_035273165.1 Gemmatimonadaceae bacterium | reverse complement strand
GGTGGCGGTGGTGGTGGATTCGGAGGCTTTGGTGGCTTTGGCGGCGGGGGTGGATTCGGTGGCGGCGGTTCCGGTCGAAGCTGGTGATCAGAGGAGCGTCGAATGGCGAAGATGACGCCTGAGCAGTTGGTCGAGCAGCTACGGCGAGCGTACGGTCCGGAGCTCCGGAGCGTGGTGCTCTACGGATCCGCGGCGGCTGGGGAGCACATTCCCAAGCGCTCCGACTATAACGTGCTGGTTCTCGTGGACGTGCTCTCACTCGATAGGCTGTCCGCGGCCGCGTCGGTCGCGCGAGCCTGGAGCGAGGGTGGAAACCCCGCGCCCATGACCCTCACGATGAGCGAGTGGCGGGGCTCGGCGGACATCTTCGCGATGGAGTACGCGGACATCCTGGAGCGGCACAAGATTCTCTATGGTGAGTCGCCGTTCGACGGCATTCGTGTCGATCCGCGAGACCTGAGGCTGCAGCTCGAGCACGAGGCAATGGGCAAGCTTCTCAGGCTTCGCCAGGGGATACTTGCCGCGGGGGGCGACGGCCGGCTCGAAGGCGAGCTACTGGCGGGGAGCTTGAGCACCATCATGGTGATCTTCCGCTCGGTTGCACGGCTGCAAGGCGAGACGCCGCCCAAGGACAACCTGGCGCTCGCCCAGAGCGTCGGCCGGTATGCGGGATTCGACCCGGCGCCGTTCGAACGCGTGGTGCGTCACGTTCGCGGAGAGCAGACGATCGCCGCGGGCGATGTACGGAGCGTCGTCGCGGGTTATCTCGCCGGCATGGAGAAGCTGGTCGCACATCTCGACCGGCTTGGCGGATGAGAACTTGTGAATGGCGCAGCAAGAGGACCTTTCTCGAGAGGGTAGAACGACGATGAAGACCGTAGTGAAACGCCTGGCGTGCCTGCCGCTGCTTGCGATCGCGCTCGCCTGCCCGGGTGACAAGAAGAAGGACACGGCGCAGCTGCCGGTCGACTCGCTGAAGGCGGATACGACAAAGACGCTGGCGGCCGCCGACACAACGCCGACGGACCTGGGGCAGATCAAGGCGAACCTCCCCAAGGCGGCGCCGGATACGTTTCATGAGCAAAAGCTCAAGCCGTCCGGTGTTGGAGATGCGGGCCGCTCGTCATTCGCCGACGCACCGGCGCCGCTGGTGGATGCCGTCGAGCGCGAGCAGAGCGCGACACGCTTCTGCTACACGGAGTTTGGCCAGAAGGCGGATCCGTCGCTCCGGGGGAACGTGGCGATGGTGGTCACGATCGGGAGCTCGGGGGTGACCGATGCCAAGGTCGGTGACGCCAAGTGGTCCGGCACCGCGGCCGCGGGGCGCGCCGTGAATCGCTGTCTGGACCAGAAGGCAAAAGAGGCGTGGAATGTCGCTCCGGGTGCGGTGAAGCCGGGGCGGTACGTGGTGCAACTCAGCTTCAGCGGGCAGCGGTGAATCGTGACTGGTGACTGGTGGCTGGTGATTGGTGGTAAGTGAGCAATCACAGCGTTATTTACCAGCAGCTAGTCACCAGTCACCAATCACTAGCCACCAGTCACCAGTTACGGGGCTCTCGATGAAACGAATCTGGCTCGCGGTTCCCCTGCTCCTCACGAGCGCCGGTTGCGGTTACAATCGCATTCAGCAGCTGGACGAGCAGGCCAACGGAGCTCAGGGACAGATCGAGGTGCAGCTGCAGCGGCGCGCCGATCTCATTCCGAATCTCGTGAGCACGGTGAAGGGCTACGCGCAGCACGAGTCGGACGTCTTCACGCAGGTGGCGCAGGCGCGCGCGGGCGTGCTTGGCGCGGTGCAGACGCACGATCCCGCCCAGATGGCTGATGCCAATGCGCAGATGACCACCGCCCTCGGCCGCCTCATTGCGGTCGCGGAGGCGTATCCGCAGCTCAAGGCGGACGCGCAGTTCACGCGACTGATGGACGAGCTTTCGGGAACGGAGAATCGGATCGCCGTCGCCCGCGGGGATTACAATTCGGCGGCGCAGGAGTACAACACCTACATCCGCCAATTTCCGCAGGCGCTCACGGCGAAGGTGACGGGCGCGAAATCGCGCAACTACTTCAATGTCACCAACCCGGGCGCTCGTGAGGCACCGACGGTGGACTTCTCGAAGCCGGGCGCGTCGGCACCGGCGGGAGGCGCCACACCGGCCCCCAACGCACCAGCCGCCGGGACGACGACGGGAACGAAGCGGCCCTAGCGCTCGTTAGGCGTTCGCGGAAAGAGCGGCGCGCCTTTCCGCACCTTCCAACCGGCCGCATCGAGGCCAGCGAGTCCGTCGAAACGCTGATCCGAGACGCGGCCGGGCGCACCGAGCTGGCGCCAGAGCTCTTCCGTCTTTGCCGGCACGAATGGGTGCAGAAGCACGCATTGCCGCGCGAGGGCGCGAATCACCGCGGACAGCACATCGTCGAGCTGGGTGTGCTTCGCTTCATCCTTCGCGAGTGCCCACGGCTGCGATGATTGCACGTACTCGTTTCCGCGGCCGACGCTCGCCAGAGCGCGCTTGACCCCTTCCTGCAGGAAATAGCCGCGCGATCCGTCGAGCGCCGCGTGATATTCGACGAGATCAGCGAGGTCGGAACCATCGAGGGTGGTGCGCTCGCCCGAGGGTACGACTCCCTCGCGATACTTTTCGACCATCGCGATCGCGCGACTCGCGAGATTGCCCCACGCATTGGCGAGTTCGGCGTTGTAGCGCTCGTCGAACCGCTCCCACGAGAAGTCGCCGTCGCCATCGAATGGAATTTCGCGGAGAAGAAAGTAGCGGAGCGCGTCGGCACCATGCCGGTCGATCGCCTCTTGGAGGGAGAAGGCGACGCCGGCGGACTTGCTGAAGCGCTCACCGCCGAAGGTCATGAAGCCGTGCGCCCAGACCTGCTGCGGGAGCGCGATCTCCGCCGCTTGCAGCATCGCCGGCCAGACGACGCAATGCAGCCGCGTGATGTCCTTGCCGATCACGTGCAACTGCGCGGGCCAGAGGTCACGATACGACTTGTCCGGAAAGCCGGTGGCCGTGAGATAGTTGGGCAGAGCGTCGAACCAGACCCACGTGCCCTGCTCCTCGCCGTTGCTCGACTGAATCGGAAAGGGAATCGCCCAGGACAGGCGCGATCGCGTGATGGAGATGTCCTCGAGGCCCTGGCCGAGCAGAGCGAGAATCTCGTTGCGTCGCGTGTCGGGCCGGAGAAATTCCGGGCGCTCCTCGAAGAGCCGTTCGAGGAACGTCTGGTATCGCGTGAGGCGAAAGAACCAGTTGCGCTCCTCGGTCCACTGTAGCTCTCGCGTCGGGTGGAGCACGCACCGGCCATCGACGATCTCATTCTCGCGCTTGAACAACTCGCAGCCGACGCAGTACCACCCCTCGTACGTCTTCTCGTAGAAGTCGTCCGGGTTCTTCTCGTGGATGCGCTCGATGAGCGCCTTCACACCGCGCTTGTGGGCGGGATCCGTGGTGCGAATGAACTGATCGTTGGAGATGCCAAGGCGATGCCAGGCATCCTCGAAGGTCGCGGCGACGCGATCGACGAACGCCTGGGGAGAGATGCCTTCCTCATCGGCGGCCTGCTTCACCTTCTGCCCGTGCTCATCCATCCCCATCAGGAAGTGCACGTCGTCGCCGGCGAGGCGCCGATACCGGGCGATGGCATCGGCGCCGATCTTCTCCAGCGCGTGACCGAGATGGGGATCGCCGTTCGCGTAGTCGATCGCCGTCGTGAGAAAGAATCTCGCCAAGTTGGACCTTGCGGGTGCGGAGGGTGCCTAACGAACAGAGCTTTCGTCAGGTTTCCGAGGAGGAGGAGTCGCCGCCGTCGTCGCCGCTGTCGCCGCCCTCACCGCGCTCACGTCCAGCGCGGTTGCGACGTCCGCCGCGACGTCCGCGGCGCCGGTGCGGCTTGCGCTCTGCTTCAGCGACGGGCGCGCCCCCGGCGGGTGCGGCGGGAAGAGCGGTCGCAGCGGTGGTCGTCGACAACGATGCTGGCTCCTCGGCGACGATCGTCTCGACCGCGCTAACGAGATCGATGTCCTCGTCGATGTCGATCCGCGATTCGGCCGCATCCGGCTCTTCCGTGCGCGCGCCGCCTAACGAAGCATTGCCATCCGCGCTCATTTCGCCGCGCAGCTCCTCCAGGGAGAGAAGGCGTATCTCGCCGTCAGTCCCGCGCAGCGTGACCCGCTCCCGGAAGATGTCGTTCGCAACGACTTTCTCTTCGCCGCGGGTAGTGCGGATCAGCTTCCCCTCCTTGGGAAAGCGCCTTCGCTGCTGTACGTAGAACTCGTGCTCGTAGCGAAGACAGCACATCAGCCGGCCGCAGGCACCCGAGATCTGCGACGGGTTGAGTGAGAGCCGCTGATCCTTGGCGACACCAAGATTCACCGGACGCAGCTCGGGAAGCCACGAGCTGGAGCAGTACTGACGCCCGCAGCGACCGATCCCGTCGAGCCGCTTCGCCTCGTCACGGACGCCGATTTGCTTCAGCTCGATGCGGGTGCGGAACATCGCCGCCAGCTCGCGCACGAGATTCCGGAAATCGACGCGCTTCTCGGCGGTGAAGTAGAACGTCAGCTTCTTCCGATCCCATTGCCACTCGGCATCCGTGATCTTCATGACGAGCTGATTCGCCTTGACGCGCTCCATCGCCTTCCTGCGCGCGTCCTCGTCCTGGGCGCGGACCTCCGCGAAGCGACGAACATCATCGTCGGACGCGACGCGCCTGATCTTTCTCGAAGGTTGTGCCTCGCCAAGCCCGTGCGCGGCGCCAGCGCTCCGCTTCTCGGCCAGCTCACCAAACGCGTGGACGTGGCCGAGATCCTCGCCCCGGTCCGCGTCCACGATGACCGGCGCCTTGAGCGACGGGGAATCGTCCGCTTCCCAGAGAAAGAACTCTTTGCGATTGCCCTTGAAGGCGACTTCGATGAGTTGCGACATCCTGTCGTAGAGTACGGCGGCGCGGACCGGCGCGGGAGGGGGGCAGCAGAGGCGGGACGCGGGATGCGGGACGCTAGACGCGGGACGCGACTCCGCCCACCGGTCTCATTCCACGAACTGGCCGAGGCGCTGGAACTTCTCGCGGCGGCGCCTAACGAGCTTGTCTGGCTTGAAGCGCCGCAGCTCGTCAAGCTGCCGGCAGAGCGCATCCTGAACGGACTTCGCCGTGGCTTCGTGGTCCGCGTGCGCGCCGCCCAGGGGCTCGGGGATGATCTCGTCGATCACGCGCAGCTCATAAAGGTCCGGAGCAGTGATCTTGAGCGCCGTCGCGGCCCGCTCACGCATCTCCGGGCTCTTGCCGTCCTTCCAGAGGATGGCGGCGCAGCCCTCGACCGTGATTACCGAGTAGACGGAATTCTCGAGCATCAGAACCCGGTCGGCGACCCCAAGCGCCAGTGCGCCGCCCGAACCCCCCTCGCCGATCACCGTGGCGATGATCGGGACCTCGAGGCGACTCATCTCGAACAGGTTCCGGGCGATCGCCTCGGACTGTCCGCGCTCCTCAGCGCCAAGGCCTGCCCACGCCCCCGGCGTATCGATGAAGGTCAACACCGGCACGTGGAACTTCTCGGCGAGCTTCATCAGGCGGAGCGCCTTGCGGTAGCCCTCCGGGTGGGGCATACCGAAATTGCGCCGCAGATTCTCCTTCGTGTCGCGTCCGCGCTGGTGACCGATGACCATCACCGTCTCGCCATCGAGCCGGGCCCAGCCGCCGATGATGGCGGCGTCCTCGCGGAAGAGGCGATCGCCGTGCAGCTCGACGAAATCGGTGAAGCAGAGGCGAATGTAGTCCTCGCAGAGGGGCCGCTTGTTACTCCGCGCCACCTGCACGCGCTGGAGCGGCGTGAGATTCTTGTAAATCTCCTCGCGGAGCTCCGTGAGCTTCTTCTCGAGCGGAGCGATCTCCTCGGTGACGTTGAGCTGCTGATCGCCGGCGAGTCGTTTCAGCTCGTCGATCTGCTTCTCGAGCTCGGCCAACGGTTTTTCGAAGTCCAATGTCGCAGTCGCCATCCAGAGTCCTCTCGGCTGTCACGCCCCGCGTACGAGACGAACACGCTCGCTGCCAAGCAATGCTCGCAACTCGTTCAACGCCGACTGCGTCGCCGCCAGCCGGAGCGAACGGGATCGCAGACGCGCGCGCCCGCCATTGCCGTCGCTCCACTGCACTTCGAGCGAGGGTGCGCTCGACTGTGACGTCGAATGGGCTTCCACCACAGCGCGAACGTCGTGCATGACGTCCGCGGCCAGGCCATCGCCCATCGTCAGATCGATCGCAACCGCCACCTGGCCGTTGAGCCGCAACTCGGCAAAGGGGCTGACTGATTCGACGATGAACGTCGGGTTCTCGGCATCCTGATCACGTCGCGAGTACCCGCCCTTCAACAACACTGGAACGTCCGTCCGGATGCGCTCGGAGAGAAGCCCCCAGGCTTCCGGGAAGACCAATACCTCGGAAGATCCAGAAAAATCCTCGACTGTCAACCGCGCAAACTCGGCGCCGGAGCGTTTGCTGATCTGCTTTTTGATCGCGGTGACCACGACCCCCAACGCGATCTGCTGGTCGTGCCATCGGCCGAGATCAGCCACCTTGTAGGTGGCAAAGAGCTCACACTCGAGACGATATGGCTCGAGAGGGTGCCCCGAGATATAGAAGCCGAGGATC
>DATEPP010000113.1:0-6799 GCA_035273165.1 Gemmatimonadaceae bacterium | reverse complement strand
GACCAGCCGCGACGCGCGATCGAGCGAGAGCGATCGCGCCTCCATGTCACGATTGACGAAGACATGCACCGAATCGATCGTCGTGTTCGTGCGATTGACGAGCCGATAGCTCCCGCGCAGCTCGGCGGCCGAACGATCGGGATAGATCTCGGCGCGTAGTGTGACCCCGACTATGGTCGGTTGAGGAATGTCCAGGTAGCGGCGATACCGTTTCTCGTATGCCGCGTCGGGCTCGCCGCGTTCGGCCGTACTTCGGTAAGTGTTTAGTATATTCGTATTGTAGAAGACGAACCCACCGAGGCCGGCGACGAGCAGCGCTGCCGTCCCGATGGTGCGCGCCACGGGTCCGACGAATCGCGTGCGTGCCAAAGACAATCGTCGGCGAAGACCATGCTCGCGCCCGCGCACCAGGAAAAGCACGGCGACGATGAGCAGTACCGCGGCCCACGCGGCCCAGTAGAGCTTGAACCACACCACCGGACGAATGAATGGCCCAAAGCCATTCATGTCGGAGTACTTCCAGCCTGGATCGGTGCCGTAGAGCAGCAGATGATGCTCCACCCATCCCGACATCCGCAACGCGGTGCGAACAATCAGGAGCACGACGATGGCAAGCGTGGCGAGATACTTCTGATCGACGATCACCTGGATCAGGATCGCCAGTGCCGAGAGCAGCACCAGATCGGCGAGCTGGAGCCCGAAGAGGATGCGGATGTAGAGACCGATTTCGAGGCGCGTGTAGCCCTGGAGCAGCTGCGCCAGCATCCCGCCGAGCAGCACCGAGAGCTGGAGAATCGCCAGGATCGCGACCAGCGCGGCGAAGCGTCCGAAGAGTGCGGCGCTCTCCGATATCGGCGCCGCATCGACAATCTCGGCCGTCTCGTACGCCCTGGTGTTCCAGATCAGCTCACCGGCGAAGATCGCCACGAGAAGAAAGGTGATCGGCAGCAGCGGCGTATCGGCGAGCCGCTCGAGGACGAGAATCGTCAACGGCGTCGTCGACGTATCGAAGACTCCTTCTCCTGCCTCCCACCCGAATAGAATCGTCAGGCCGATCTTGCCGACGAAGATCACGAGGAACACCGGACTCGAGACGAGCTCGCCGATGCTGCGCTGCGCGATGGCGAGAGTCTGTCGCACCGCGGTGCGCCACCCGAAGCTTTGTGTCGCTGTCGAGGAAAGAGCGAGATCCTTCGCTTCGCTCAGGATGACAGAGGTATCGTCCAGGACGACAGGGATATCGTCCAGAACGACAGGGTCCCTTGAGTTGTCGCTCGCGTGCGCGAACGAGAAGCGTCGGCACAACACAGCGAAAACGGCGATCGCCGTCGTGAGCCAGACGGCGCGATTCAAGAGGAGAGCGCTCGACGACGCCAGCAGCCGCGCGTTTCGCTCCACGGGAGTCCAGCGTTCCGTCACGTCGTTCAGCACGCGAACGCCGAGCGGATCGGTGAGCACGTTCGTCACTCCGCTCCCCGACAGAAGATTCAGAGCGACGACGTAGCCGACAAAGACGCCGATCGCCGCGAGATACACGGGGAGTATCTGCCGCGCGAGAGCGGCGATCGCGAAGAGAATCGCGCCCGTGAAAATGAGATTTGGAAGAAGAAAAAGTAGATAGTTCTGCACGAACGCCGCGCCGACGAACGGGCCGAACGCCTCCCGCGGCAGATACGGCATAGTCGTCGCGATCGCCTGGCCGACGGGCACGCCGAGCAGTATGACCGCGTTGATCGTCAGCGCGGCGAGGAAGCGACCGCCGAGGTAGTCGAGCGTTCTAATCGGCGCGGTGAAGAGCAGCGGATCCATCCTCGTCTCGTAGTCACGGATCGCGGCATCGCCGAACAACGCGGACGATGCGAGCAAACCGACCATCCCGGCGATGATTCCGAGCAGCGCGAGACGCATCGGCGCGTTCACGTGTGTGGCTGAATTGCCATCGGCATCAGCGTGAATCATCGCAAAGCCGATGAGGAAAAGGACCACGGCGTAGATCCAGGTGGAGGCACTCCGCAGGCGGTGCTGGATCTCATAGCGGAAGATCTCGCGCAGCTTCACGCGGCCGACTCCTTCGCCGCACCGCGCCGGCGCGACACGACGCTGAAGTAGACATCTTTCATGTCAGGCTCCACGAGCTCGAACTCGGCGCCTGGTGACGAATCCGCGTGCACGTGGACGATCGTGCGGCCAGCGAGCAGCTTCGTGGATATGACGGGCACGCGTGCCTCGAGCGCGGTGAGCTCCTCCTTCGCGATCGAGCGACGCCAGATTTTTCCGCGCAGCTCACCAATTGCCTGCGAGGGCTCGGCCGTCAACAGGATTTCGCCCCGGTCGATGATCGCGAGTCGGGTGCAGAGCTCCTCGACGTCCTCGACGATGTGCGTCGAGAGTATGACGACACTCTCCTGCCCGATCTCGCTCAGCAGGTTGAGGAAACGCACACGCTCTTCCGGGTCGAGACCGGCCGTCGGCTCGTCGACGATGATGAGCCTGGGGTTGCCGAGCAGGGCGACGGCGACGCCGAAGCGTTGCCGCATGCCGCCGGAGAACGTGCCGACTCGTTGCCTGCGGACGTCCCAGAGGTTCGTTCGCTGGAGGAGTGATTCGACGGCGCCGCGGCGGGCGCGTCCGTCGCCGATGCCCTTCAGGACCGCGAAATGATCGAGGAGTCGCTCGGCCGTCACCCGCGGATGGAATCCGAACGACTGCGGCAGGTAGCCTAACGTCTGCCGGACTCTGTTCTTGTCGCGGATGACGTCGATCTCGCCAAGCAGCGCCGATCCGAGGTCGGGCTCCTGGAGAGTGGCGAGGATGCGCATGAGCGTTGACTTGCCGGCGCCGTTGCGGCCGAGCAGTCCGAACATACCGGGTGGGATGTCGAGGGAGATGTCCGTGAGTGCTCGCGTCCCATTGGAGTAGGTCTTGGAGAGGTTGCGGATGGTGAGCTGCATGCGGCGGCGGGAAATGGGCGGCTGATCGGTGGAGACTCAAAGTACTCTACACTACAAAGCATGGCAACCTGCGGCCCGGATGGCCGGCTCCCGGGACGGGAAGCATATTTGCGCTCCGTGCCGACCGATGCACGTTAGGCGCATGTCGGCATGTTTCCTGTTGCGACGTGCTCGTCTGCCCTCACCGCCGATGTGCTTTCAGGACTTCACGACATCATGAAGAGCGATGGCCGCGTTGGTGGTGACCGGCTTCTTTCCCGCCACGCCCTGCATCAGCATCGTGAAGGACGTGCTGATTTCGTGAAGACACTCCGACGAGGTGCTCATGGACCGACGTGAATTCGTCGCGGCGACCGCCGCGGCCGCTGTAGCGCCGCTGCCGGCGCTCGAACGGCATGCAGAAGCCGCGACGCGGCAATACATCGAGCTGCGCCGCTATCACCTTTTGCCAGGCGCGAAGCAACGTGCGTTCATCGCCTTCGTCGGCGACGTCGCGATCCCGGCGATGAATCGCGCGGGCGTCGGCAAAGTCGGCGCGTTCACCGTTGTCTACGGCGACAACGCGCCGACGCTGCTGCTCGTCCTCGCTCACCAGACGCTGGACACGGTCGCCTCGCTCCGGGAGCGGCTCGCGAACGACGCCGAGTATGCGCGTGCCGGCGCGGCGATCCTCGACGCGCCGCTCTCCGATCCCGCGTTTGTGCGCGTCGAGAGCTCGCTGCTTCGTGCCTTCGAGTCGATGCCGGTGATCGAACCCTTCTCAACCGCCGGCACCGCGACCCCGCGCATCTGCGAGTTGCGCACCTACGAGAGTCACAGCAATCGTGCCGCCGTCAACAAGCTGAGGATGTTCAACGCGGGCGAGATCCCGATCTTTCGGCGAGCGGGTCTCACGCCGATCTTCTTCGGCGAGACCGTCATTGGCACGAGAATGCCGAGCCTCACCTACATGCTCGGCTTCACCGACATGTCGGCACGCGATCGCGCGTGGAGTGCGTTCTCGAAGGATCCGGAGTGGAAGACACTCTCCAGCGATCCGCAGTACCGCGATAATGTCTCGGCCATCTCCGATATCATTCTCCAGCCGACGGCTTACTCGCAGATCTGACGTCAGCCGCGCGCCACGCGCCACTCAGCTAGCGCGAAGCGCTCCCAACGGGTCGATCCGGCTCGCCCGTGCCGCCGGAACCCAGACGGCAATGAGCGCGATGATGCCGAGCAGGAGTGGCACGCCGATGAAGACCATCGGATCGCGCGCCTCGACCCCGAATAAGAAGTTCCTCATGTAGCGCGCCAAGCCGTACGCGCCCGCAACGCCGAGCACGACGCCAATCGCCGCGAGCCGCATTCCCTGCAGCACGACCATGCGCCTCACGACGCCCGGCTCGGCGCCGAGCGCCATGCGAACGCCGATCTCGCGCGTGCGCTGCTGCACCGCGTACGCCATGACGCCGTAGATGCCGATCGACGCGAGCGCGAGCGCCGACAGCGCGAAGACGGTCATGAGGAGCGTGTTGAACCGCTCGCGCGATGTCGATCGCGCGACGATCTGGCTCATCGAGCGGATGTCGGCAACGGGGAGACCGGTCGCCTGTCGCAGTTGATCCTGCGCCTGCGCGCTGAGGGAGAGCGGCGAGACTTTCGTTCGCATCACCCAGATCATCGGTGAGATGCGTGTGTTGAGCGCGTTGACCGGATCGGGCACCTGCGCCTGTGGCACGAACATCTTCGGCTGCGGCTCCTGATTCAGGCCGTCGTCGCGGCTGTCGGCGACGACACCGATGATCTGCCGATCGGGCTCCGTTGCGAACTCCTTCATTCCGCCGCGGCCGATGACGAGACGATCGTTGAGCGGATCACCGTTCTTCCAGTACTGCTTGGCCATCGCCTGGTTGATGATCGCCACCGGCGGCGCGGACTGGTCGTCGAGCACCGTGAAGGTGCGGCCGCGAATCACCGGGATCTTGAACACCTCGAAGTACCCGGGTGACACCGTCGTCCAGTCGCCACCGCCGTGAAACGGTCCCTGGTCGAGAGGCCGGCCAACGATCTTGAAGGGAAGCCCATAGCCGCCGGACAGTGGCACGCAGCACGCCGCGCTCGCCGAGACGACGCCGGGAATGGTTTGCAAACGCTCAACACCGGCGCGGATCGCCTGCTCGACCGAGGCCGCCGTCTGGAATCGCGGACCGGTGAAGGACATGCTCATCGTGAGGACGTTATTCGCGTCGAAGCCGGGCGCGACCGAGCGCAGTGCCAGCGACGTCCGGATCAACAATCCGGAGCCGATGACGAGCATGAGCGCGAGCGCGACCTCGAGCACCACGAGTGCTGACCGAACACGCGCGTTGCGCGTGCCCGACGCGGCCGTGCCGTCGCGAAGCGTACCACTCAGGTCATCGCGCGCCGCGTGCAGCGCCGGCGCGACGCCAAAGAGCAGCCCGGTCCCGATCGACACGACCGCGGTGAACAGCAGCAGCCGCCAGTCGAGCTGCACCGCCGCGCCATTCTCACCAACGCGAGGCAAGCCCGCGGTATTGATCGAGAGCAGCGACCGGATGCCGAACAAGCCTAACGCGAGGCCGAGCGCGCCGCCGATGACAGAGAGGAGCACGCTCTCGGTGATCAACTGCCGGATGATCCGGCTCCGCGCCGCGCCCATCGCGGCACGGATCGCCATCTCCCGCTTGCGCACCGTCGACCGAACGAGGAGAAGATTGGCGACGTTCGCGCACGCGATGAGCAGCACGCCACTTACCGCGGCGAGCAAGACGAGCAGCAGCGACTGCGAGTTGCGGACGAACACATTCTCGATTGGCTCGACGCTGAAGCTCGCCTGCGGGCCGATCCCGTTCGGGATGCGCGCGCGGTACTCGTCCGCCGACTGCTTGAGCTTCGCCTGCGCCTGCGCCAGCGTCACGCCTGGCTTGAGCCGAGCCGCGGCCCGGAAGTAGTGCGCGCCGTCGGTCGTGTTGGGATCGATCTGGAAGGCGGTCCAGACTTCCGGCGGGTCGAGAAACTCCGATGGATCGAAGCTGCGATTGAGCACACCGATCACGACATAAGGATCGCCGCTGAGCAGAATGGTCTTGCCGACGATCGCCGGATCCGACGCGAAGCGCCGCGTCCACCAGCCATACGAGAGTACGGCGACGCGCGGCCCGTTCGGCAGCGCCTCCTCGTGCGAGAAGGTGCGGCCGAGCAGCGTCGTCGCGCCCCAGAGCTTGAAGAAGTGCTCCGTGACATTCCCCGAATTGACCTGCTCGGGGAGCTCTCCCCCGGTGTAATTCAGCAGCACGTTCCGGAACGCCGACGGATCCTGGACGACCTGAGTCTGCCGCTGCCAGTGCGCGAACTTCGCCGGCGACGCACCGGGCCCGGATCCATTCGGCGTGACGTTCATGAACATCACGATCCGACCGGGATCGGGATATGGAAATGGTCGCAGCAGGATCGCATTGACCACCGAGAAGACGGCCGTCGTCGCGCCGATGCCGAGCGCGAGAGCAGCCACGGCGGCGATGGTGAATGCGCGCTGCTGGCGGAGCACACGCAGCGAGTACTTGAGGTCCTGGAGCAAGCGTTCCACGAGAGATCTCCGGTTTAGTGCGCGTAACGTGGAAGCAGAGGGCGACACTGTCCAGCGGAGGAACGCGACCCGGCCCTGGGGAGTGGCAAAGGGCCACGCGCGGTATCGGGACGCTACGGTGCGCCACTCACGAGCAGTCGATCGGGGGTGCGACGGCGGCTTCATGCCAAATTTGGGATGCAGCAATGATGCTCCCAGGGAGGCCGGATGCGCACATGCCAAATTTGGCATGAAGCCGCCGTCGCACCCCCGATCGACT